>CAYMKE010000189.1:0-6459 GCA_964390955.1 uncultured Bacteroidales bacterium
CGTCCATAAAGTCAAGTGTTTGGATCATAATGTTCGATAACGAGGCTTGCGAAGCCTCAAAATGCGCAGTTTACTGGTGTAAATGAGCAATTTTGGGGCAAGCGTAACGAAGTTAGCGGACATTATGGACAAACACTAATATATACAATTAAAAAGTATGAAACGAAGAACATTTCTTGCGAATTCAATAAAAGCCGGTTTAATGTCGGGAGCAGCCTTTGGTTTTGGCTCATTTGCTTTTGGTAAAAATTATCATTCTACTGGTAATCATTACGATCTGGTGGCAATAAGAGGCGGGGAACCGGATATCATGTTCAAAAAAGGGATCGCTTCATTAGGCGGGATGAAAACATTTATTCGTCCTGGCCAGGAAGTGGTGGTTAAACCAAATATTGGCTGGGATTCAGTTCCTGAGGAAGCCGCGAATACAAACCCAAAACTTGTAGGAACCATTGTTCGTCATTGTTATGAAGCCGGTGCCAAAAATGTTTATGTTTTTGACCATACATGCAATGAATGGAGGCAATGTTATATGCATAGCGGGATTGAAGATGCAGTCAAATCTGAGAATGGCATCGTTAAATGTGGAAATATTCAAAGTGATTATACAGATATGGATGTTCCAAAAGGAAAGATATTGAAAAAAGTGCAAGTACATAAATTAATAGAAAAGACTGATGCCATAATCAATGTCCCTGTTTTAAAAAATCACGGTTCAACTAAACTGACCATTGCCATGAAAAATTTGATGGGCATCGTATGGGACAGAAAATACTGGCATGCAAACGGCCTGAATCAATGCATTGCAGATTTTGCAACAACAGTAAAACCAACACTGAATGTTGTGGATGCCTACAGGGTTATGAAAAGACACGGGCCCCAGGGAACTTCAACTGATGATGTTTTAACAATGAAAGCACAGGTTATATCAACTGATATTGTAGCTGCTGATGCAGCAGCTACAAAATTTTTTGGTTCAGAACCGTCTGAAATAAAATACATTAAAATGGCAGATGAAATGGGCATCGGAACTATGAACCTGGAATCATTAAATATTAACAGGATAAAAATTTAATGAAACGGATGAACCGGGTGTGCAAAAAATGATTAGATTTACATTTATTTAATGTTTTTTTACAGGATGACTCGTGTAACATGAAGAATGCCAAGAAATTAGCAGCAGAGAAAGCAGTTGAATTTATTCAAGAGGGAATGACAGTCGGACTTGGAACTGGTACCACGGTATATTTTGCCATTGTTAAATTATCCGAGCTGATTAAAAATGGATTGAATGTGAAATTGGTTTCCACATCTAACGCAACAACCAAAATTGCAGAAGAACTGGGAATGTCGCTTTCTTCTGTTGATGAAGTAGATAAGATCGATTTGACCATAGATGGAGCGGATGAAGTGGATCCTGAATTTAGAGGGATCAAAGGGGGAGGCGGCGCTTTATTGGCTGAAAAAATTATTGCCAGAATAACTAAATGTAATATTTGGGTTGTAGATTCATCTAAATTGGTTAAGCAGTTGGGAGCTTTTCCACTTCCGGTTGAAGTAGTACAATTTGGTTATAAGCATATAATGCATCATTTGAAGGATCTAGGATTTGGTGTAAAACAAAGATTTATTAATAATCAACCTTTTATCACTGATAGCGGCCATTATATAACTGATATTTATTATAACCATATTGAGAATCCGGTAAAATTGGAAAAAGAAATCAACAATATTACCGGAGTTGTTGAAAATGGTTTATTCAATGATATGCTTGACATTCTGATAGAAAGTAACGGAACAAAAATCAATGTTTTGTATAAAGATAAAGTATGCTGTACATGCCAAACTAAAATAAATTATAGTATGAACCGCGTATGTAAAAAATAATCATTTTTGAACACACGAAAATGATTATAAAAGGGAAAGAAAGGTATAAAGGATATTTTAAATGAACTTTTCCAAAGTTTTAAACTTTGGAAAAGTTATCTGAGAAATCCAACACGCCCACTATCCCACTAAACTCAATCAACTCAATCAACTTAATCAACTTAATTAACTCAATTAACTCAATTAACTCAATCAACTTAATTAACTCAATTATAAACATATGAAAGTAAAAAAACCTTCACAAGAAGAAATCAACTCAACCCAATCATGGGGAGAATGGAGTAAAGAACCGTCTGAATTTCCCTGGGAATATGATGTAAAAGAGACGTGTTATATCCTTGAAGGGGCAGCAACTGTAATAAGTAATGATGGTGAGCAGATATCTTTTCAGGCAGGCGACTGGGTAGAATTTGAAGAAGGCCTTGAATGTACCTGGAAAATCACAGAACATATAAGAAAGAAGTACATGTTTGGTTAAAACATGCTTTTTTCTGTATATTCTGTGCGTTTTTTTTAAATTATAATCCATGATAATGAATATAAAAAAAGAATTATTTGGAGAAATCGAAAAGCAATCTGTGTATTTGTACACACTCCATAATAATCGGGGGATATCCATACATATTACAAATTATGGCGGTATTATACAATCTCTTTATATGCCCGGTAAAAATGGCAAGACAGATGATATTGTATTAGGTTTTGATAACCTTAATGACTATGTACAAAATGACCATCCCTATATTGGCCCGCTTATTGGAAGATATGCCAACCGTATTGGCAATGCACGCTTTGAAATGAATGGAGAAATATATCAATTGACTGCTAATCAAGGAAAACACCAATTGCATGGTGGCAATAAAGGTTTTGACAAAGTGATTTGGAATGTTGTTGATGAGATCAATACCCAACACGAAGTTGGTTTTGTTTTGCAATATTACAGTAAAGATGGAGAAGAGGGGTTTCCGGGCAATGTATCCACGCATGTTAAGTATACATTAAATAATGAAAATGAATTGATTATTCAATATTTGGCGAATACGGATAAGCCCACACATGTTAATTTAACCAATCATTCTTATTTTAATCTCACAGGATGTGCTGATACGATTTTAAACCATGAAGTAAAAATAAATGCCAATCATATAACAGAGGTTGATCAGGATTTAATTCCTACTGGCAACATTATTAAAATTGACCAATCACCATTGGATTTTACAGCATTCCAAAGGATAGGGGATCGTATTTATGATACTGAAAATGGTTATGATCATAACTATGTGTTAAATACAAGTAATAAAGATATTTTTTTTGCAGCACAAGTGAAAGAGCCGGTATCTTCACGTTCTGTGAAAGTATTTACAACAACTCCTGGTATGCAGTTTTATACGGGGAATTATCTGGATGATAGTTTGACAGGGAAAAATGGAATAAAATATAAAAAAAATATAGGATTATGCCTGGAAACGCAACATTTCCCGGATACACCGAATCAACCGGGTTTTCCTTCCACCTTGCTGCTGCCGGGAGAGGAATACAAGCAGGTGACGAAGTATAAATTTGAAGTTGAATAGGTTTTTTTGTATGGAATTTATGAATAACGTTTGCAACTGTTTTGGACGATTTTATTTAATGGTTTATAACCCATTCATCTGTTTATAATTTATTTTCAATTGTCAGATGGAACCGCATGATTAAAATAATCATTCTCGTGTGAGTTTAATAATCATTTTAATCATGCTTGTTTCATGGATTATTAAGACAAAAAATGTATTATTCAATCACATAAATCATTCAAAACACTATCAGGAATCCCTTTACAAATTTCTTCTTTTTTAATATAATTGTCACTTATCACAGTTTCTTCAATATTGTCTTTTGTTACGGCAACAAACGTTTGTTCCAGATAAGCAGGAACCATTTTGTAGCCATTGTTGATGGTGGTCAGGTTTTCTTTTTTCAACTCCTCGCCTTTTGCTATTTTTATTGCTACTTCAGCGACATTGGTTGCATTTTTTTTGATGATTTTATAAATGGTAAATGCCTGTTTTCCTTTAATTATTCGCTGTATAGCCCTTAAATCTGCATCTTGTCCTGAAACTAATTTATCTATCAATGTATCGTGTTCTTCAATGGCTTTGATAATTCCTTCAGCCAGTGCGTCATTACCGCCAATTATAGCGTCTATAGTAGCATCGGTTTTGTTATAGCATTTCATCATTTGATTGTAGCCTTCTTCTGTATTCCATTGATCAGCAAATTCATTGTAAACAATCTTGATATCTCCTCTTTCTTGCAAAGGCAAAAGCACACTCATTTGTCCGAGTTTAAACAAAAATGCATTATTGTCGCGGGTAGGCCCGTTGATCAAAGCATAATTTCCTGTTGGGCACATATCAACCATTGTTTGAGCCATTAATACTCCAATCTGTACATTGTCAGTAGAATACAGTAGGTCGAGATCACAATTTTTAATTAATCTGTCATAAGAAATGACTTTAACGTTCTTTTCATGGGCCAGTTCAACAATTTTGGCTGTCTTCTCAAGATTTGAGGGTATGATGATAATGACATCTACTTGATCTATATTTACTAATGTGTCTGCCTGCCTGATTTGTTTTTTATAATCGGACCCACAAACTTTTGAAATGACTTCTCCACCTAGTTCATTGACTTTTTTTGTAATATAATATTTGTCTTTATGCCACCTTTCAAGCACCAATTCATCTAACAATAAACCGACTTTGATGTCATCTTTTTTTTTGTTGTTTTGGCAGCCCGAAATAACAACCAAAATTAATAATACTATGAATATATTTTTGTACATCTAATTTTTTTAACAATAATAATAAATTTTATTGAAAAAGCATGAGTTTTGTTTATAATTATAATAAACAGTGCCCGGAACAAGAATCGAACTTGCACCCGCTAATGCGGACATGGCCCTCAACCATGCGCGTCTACCAGTTCCGCCACCCGGGCTTAAAAGAAAATACAAAATTAATAAATATTAATTGATTAAACATCTTTAATCCTTTAATATTTTTTAATCAAAAACATTATTTTCCCTTTATATCCGTGGGGAAACATATTATGGGCAGCAGGGATTGCTTTGATCACAGGGTTTACCATTATTATTCCTGTACATGAAGGAATTCATGCTATTGTTTATAAAATGTTGGGCGCTAAAAATATCCGTTTTGGGGCTGATGTTAAAAAAATGATTTTTTATGCTACGGCAGACAAATATGTTACGACAAGAAAGAAATTTATAATAAAATTATTTATTTTTACTTTCAATTTTAACCTTACATTATTTTTTAAATTGGTACAATCAAATAGAATAATTGACCGTATTATTAATGATTAAAAAAGTAAAAGGAAAAAAAATGAGTAAACGTGCACTAAAAAAAGTTTTTTATACATTTGTTTTTATTGGTATTATTGTTTTTTCTGTTTATGCCTATAATATATACCAAAAAATATATTCTCCTGTTGTTCATATTCAGAAAGGGAAAGAAGTGAATTTGTATATTCCTTCTGATGCAACATTTAACCAGGTTCTTGATTCGTTGGCTCCGCTTATTACAGATGTGCCTTCGTTTAAATGGTTAGCAGAAAAAATGCATTATAAAACCGTTCACCCCGGCCGGTATATATTAAAGGATGAAATGACCAATAAGGAATTGGTTTCAATGCTTAGAGCAGGACTGCAGAGCCCTGTAAAGGTTATATTTAATAATATTGAAACGGTTGAAGAATTATCTTCTGTTATAGGAAAGCAAATTGAAGCAGATTCTGCCGAATTAATTCATTTACTTAAAGATGAAAAATTTGTAGAGAGTCTTGGGTTTGAACTTCATACGATCAAAGTGATATTCATCCCGGATACCTATGAATTTTATTGGAATACTAAAGCAGAGGAGTTTATAAGAAGAATGTTAAAAGAATTCAATAAGTTCTGGACACAGGAACGAATTGAAAAAGCAGAAAGATTAAATCTGACAAAGGTGGATGTAAGTACTCTGGCATCCATTGTTCATAAAGAAACTCCTCATAAATCAGAAGAACCTAAAATTGCCGGGGTCTATATTAACAGGCTGAGGAAAAGAATGCGTTTACAGGCAGACCCTACAGTTAAATATTTATTGCCGGATTCGGTAAAACGGATTTTAAGTAAGCATTTAACCATTGAATCACCTTATAATACCTATCTGCACTATGGCCTTCCGCCGGGGCCTATTACGACTCCTCCGGTAAGTTCCATTAAGGCAGTGTTAAATTATGAAGACCATGATTATTTATATTTTTGTGCAAAAGATGATTTTTCCAGGTATCATGTCTTCGCAAAAACCTATCAACAACATATAGTCAATGCCCTAAAATATCAAAGAGAATTATCTAAAAGAAAAATATAACATTTTGCTTCAGAGAAATACCTGAGAGAAAAGTTAAAACCGGAGTGAAAAGAACTTTCCATTTTTATTCTTTAACTTTGTGAAGTATTAAACCATGATAAGTTGTTTGATACATATAAGAATGGTGATTATGTAATCTCCGGTTTTCCTGTAC
>CAYMKE010000190.1:0-6404 GCA_964390955.1 uncultured Bacteroidales bacterium
AGAACAAAAGAGATCAGACTGTCAGGTGATCTCCTGGAAATCAACAGATAAAATACAAGATTGATTCGGGTGATAATATAAGGGTGAGAAATATTATTGGATTCACCCATGCAGCTTCTTCATAACCTCTTCATATAAATTTTTCCAGCCGGAGTCTCTTCCCCTGTTTCCAAACGACTCATTGTGCCAGATGCTTACAAACTGGCCGTTAACATGTTTTGTTTTTTCTATGATCTCATAGATATGATCCAATGCCTGGCCGGGTTTGACATGGTAATAATATTTGAATGTACCATCCATGATTGCAAACGGGATTATTTTTAAGTCTGTTTTTTGGTCGTTTTGCAGGTCAAAGAAATAAAAAGGGGTGCATGTTCCGGCACGAAATCCTATTTCTGAAGGATACCCCATGGAATAATCTTCCCTGATGCCTGCTTCAATAAACTGATGATACGTTCGCGGGAGGCTTAACCGGATGTAATGCTGCCTGGCTTTTTGAACAGAATAATTGATCAGATTAGACATCCTGTGTACTTCTTTTCTTAATAGCTTCACTTTTTTTGCTGACTTATAAGAAGGGATGATTCCGACTTCTGCTTGTTCCGATTTTTGCTTGATGAGCTTTCTGAATGATTCTTTATCAAACGAAATGTTCCGGTCATATTTACCATAATCCCCTACATGAAAAAAGTATAAAGGGGAGGTACCATATTGATTGTGTAATATGTCCATGTATTCATAGTTGTCAAACGGGTCTTTTTGATTTTTCGTTAATACTTTTGTACGTTCAACATTGTCTTTAAAATCAAGGTGGAATATTGAACGTGCAGTAGCCCCGACAGTCCGTACAAGCCCTTTGTACAAATAAGCATACGCATTGTCAATATCTATGGTAGGAAGATGTTTGAAATAACGGTTGGGTATTTTAAGCCCGGGATACACGCGTTGAATTTTTTCTTTAAATTCCATAACCCACTCATCAATAACCGGGGCTCGCAAAAAACCTTTCTGATATGCAAGGCTTTTTGCGGCTTTAAACCGCCCGTGAATGTCAGGTGTATAAGGCAATATTTCTTCATACCTGGAAACCAGGTAAAATGAGGCAGCAAAAAGGTCAAATGGTAAAAATGAGAAATTATCTGTTTGAAAAAATGTTTTGTGCTGTTTCCATTTCGTAATGATAATATTCCGGGGTTTTACCTCTTTTTCAAATAATAATGAATTTGCATAAATAAACAATTCATCGTTAAATTTGTTTCGCGAGTAATTTATTTTAGGCCCTTTGGCCTGAATAAAATGTTCTTTATTATCAGTAAATTCAACCGTTAATTGTAAAATATCTATGAAAATGAATTCAAAAATATATTTTATCCGGTTGGTGATACGTGGTGTATAAATCAACATAGTGATATGAATAAGTTTAATATTTGTGCGCTATAAAAATAATGAATTTTATATTATCATTTTGAATTATATGAATTAAGATGAGTGTTTTAATATTTTTTAAGGATATTTTTTACATTTTCCATCAACCATTGCGGTGTTGAAGTGGCTCCGGCTATTCCAATGTTTTCATGTTTTAAAAACCAGCTTTTTTTAAGCTCGTCAGGCGAAGTAATAAAGAATGTACTGGCATTTACTTTTTCACAAATATTGAACAAAACCCTTCCGTTGGATGATTTTTTGCCAGCGACAAAAAGCATCTTATCATGTTCTTTGCAAAATTTTCGTAATTCTTTTTTTCTGTTTGCCACATGCCTGCAAATGGTATCGTGCACTTCAACACGGATGCCTTTCGTTTTAAATGTTTGAATGATATTTTGGAATTCTTTCAAATCTTTTGTAGTCTGGCTGTATAAGATGATGTCTTTGGGTATTTTGTTCAAATCCAATTCGTCAATATGTTCAAACACGTTTACGCCTTGTTTTACCCTTGCACTCAACCCAATTACTTCAGGATGGTTGTGTTTTCCAAAAATATAGATGGGTTTGTTTTTTTTATTTGATGTTTTTATTTTTTTATGAATATTCAAAATGATGGAACATGTGGCATCAATAACCCTGTTATTGTTTTGCTTTGCCATGCGGTATGTTGACGGCGGTTCGCCGTGGGCACGGAAGAGAATAGTTTTTCCGTGTTTATTTTTTAATTCTTCCCGGCCAATTATTTGAAGGCCTTTTTGCCTGAGGCGTTCCACTTCTTTTTCATTGTGTACAATTTGCCCGATACAATAAACATCTTCACCTTTGTCTAATATTTCTTCTGCCATTTTAATGGCATTTGTTACTCCAAAACAAAAACCACTTTTGGGATCAATGTCAACGTTTAAATGTAATTTTTCTTCCATACAAAGATTTCAAGATTTCATAAATGCTAAAATTAATGAATAACAGTATCAGCAGATACACCACATCTTCAATTGGTATGCTGAACAACCGCACCCCGGTTATTTGTCCGGTATTGTATACCACTACAGGAAGATATGTAAGAATACCATTAATGATCAGGAATGGTATAAGGCTTAAAAACCATGTCACATAAAAATAAGGCAGGCGTTTTTTTATAAATTGTATAAACCCCATGATTATCATCAGGCTGGCTGCAGAAATAAAGCAAATAAATGTATATAATTTTTTTTGATACCAAAAGCCTAAAAACAGAAAGGCAATGATCAATAAAAAATGTAATCCGAAAAACAGTTCGGAATACCTTTTTAAGCGGAAAAAATAGCGGACCACTTCATAAATAAAAAAGCATGCATAAGGAATGATGATAAAAAACATCCATTCCTCTACAGGAAGCTGAAGGATTTTGAATCCCAATATATAATGATCATTAAAATGCCAGACCGATTGACGGACAAACCAATAATCCCATGCAATAAACAATAAGGCTGTTATGATAATAGCAGGGAATATATATTTCCATTTCCGGTACATTCGTATCCGGTGTTCAAAACTTTTTATAAACGGGTAAGCGAGTGTAATAATTAATAATACAAGATAAACAATATGGTTTAATTCATCTGGTGTTGATTTCATTCGTTTATCGCCCTACAGATTCATTATTTTGAGACAAATGGTATTGTATCCTGTTATCCAGTTCTTCCTGTATGATTTTACTGATGTACTTACCAATGATATCAAATTCAAGGTTTACTTTTGTGCCGGGTTTGAACTCGTGAAAGTTGGTTATCTCATAAGTATAAGGAATGATAGCAACCTGAAATGAATTTTTTTTTGAATTGACAACAGTTAAACTCACTCCATTCACCGATACAGAGCCTTTTTCTACTGTTATGTAATCGGATTTTTGTGGCTCATATTCAAATGTAAAATACCAGCTGCCGTCTTCTTCCCTTACATCAGTGCATATAGCAACCTGGTCTACATGGCCCTGCACAAAATGGCCGTCAATACGGCTGTCTGCTTTTATGCTTCGTTCGAGGTTGACTTTGTCATTTATGCCCAGGCCGCCCAGGTTAGACTTAATGAGTGTTTCTTTGATGGCAGTAACGGTATAATCTTTACCTGTTTTTTCTACTACAGTAAGACATACGCCGTTATGTGCTATACTCTGGTCAATGTGCAATTCATCTACAAATGAGCAGGAAATAGAAAAATGAATATTTTCTCCCTCGTGTCTGATATTTGTGACTTTTCCAGCTTCTTCCACAATTCCTGAAAACATAATTAATTAATTTATTGGTTAAAAGAAAAGAAACCCGCCTTCTTTAAGCGTGAATTTTGTTTCGCCGATAAGATGCCCTTCTGAGTATAACAACACATTATAAGTACCCGGCATCAATTCTCCCTCTTTATTATCATAATAAATGCACATGCTGATATCCTGGTTTTCATAATTTACCTGCCGTTTTGCACTATAAATGATTTTATTGCCATCAATGGTTATTATATTTTCTGTAGAAGAAGTAAGTATAGTACTATCAGGCCTTACAATTCTCAGGTACACATACCTCTCACCCGATTTTGCAATGGCATTTTCCCTAAGCGTAAAACATACTCTGAGTTTTACAATGTCTTCTGCTTTATCTTTTTCCTTGCTTCGTTTATTCAGTCCGACGGCTTCAATATTTTTTGCTGCCAGGGCCTCTGCTTTTCTAACCTTTGTAGTTAATTCTTCTTTCGATTTTTCCAGTTCATCTTTTTTTATATGGGTTTCTTCCAGTTCGGTTTTAACTTCTTTATTTTCGACCATTAATTTTTGGTTTAACTGGTTTAACGAGTCAATTTGAGCAACAAAATCTTTTAAGACAGACCGGAGCGTACCAATTTCTTTTTTATATTCTTTTAATGTTGATACATTGGTAGCATTAATCCTTAACAAGCGTTCTATTTTTGAACGTTGCAGCGATATTTTTTCAGACAGTGTGTCATTGGCTGTTTCAAGTGCATCATATTCATCCCTCAACGTGTATAGTTCATTTTCTAAAGAATCTTTTTCTGCAGATAAATAAGCCTGTACTTTTTCGCTTTCCTTCTGCAACTTATTGTATTCATTTCGTTGATATATATATCCAAAGATCAATACTCCTGCAATAATAGCGAGGATGATTACAATGATCCCCATTTTTTTGGATGAAGAACCACTGTTGTTATAATTTTGTGCCATGTTAAAGTAAGTTTTTAAAAATGCAAATTTATATTTGTTTTACTAAAATACTTTGATTCTTTTAAATTTATTGTGTGATTTTTTAAATCATTTTTTTTTATGCTAATATAATGATTTATAAAGAAAATCAAAAGTTTTATTAAAATAGTATATCTGGTTCTTTTAAGAGAAAATATGCAGAACGCCATTCAACACTGCTAAAAATCCATAAGATTCATTATATTTGTTTCAAAAATATTTTATTTTTAAATAATCAATGAACGAATGGCAGAATTAGCAACCAAATATTTAGGATTAACATTACGCAACCCTTTAATAATAGGTAGTTCGAACTTAACAGATTCCGTGGAAAACATCAAGGAACTTGAACAAAACGGGGCCGGTGCCGTTGTGTTAAAATCTATTTTTGAAGAACAAATTGCTTTAGAAAGTGAGTCGGAATTGCAGGATGCTCAATCCGACAATCTTATTTATTCTGAGAAATCTGAATCACTTGATTACATTGATCTTCATATTAAAGAAGATACACTTCATCATTATATCAATTTGATTAAAGATGCTAAAAAAGAAGTATTGATCCCTGTCATTGCCAGTATTAACTGCATTACATCTGCCGAATGGATAACGTTTGCCAAAGAACTCGAAAAAGCCGGGGCTGATGCATTGGAGTTGAATATTGCCATCCCGCCTTCTGAATTATTTAAAAGCACACAAAAAATTGAAAATACATATTTTGAGATCATTAAAAAAGTGTCGGAAATTGTTACGATTCCAATAGCCATTAAAATCAGCCCGTTTTTTACAAACCTGGGCAAAATGATCGAAAAAATAGCCGCCACAGATGTTTCAGGTATTGTTTTGTTCAACAGGTATTACAGCCCTGATTTTGATATTAATAACTTTTCAGAAATCACGGCAAATACATACAGTAATTCAAAAGATTACACCAATTCATTGCGTTGGATCGCCATTACTTCTGACCGCATCAATAAAGACCTGGTTGCTTCAACAGGCATTCATACTGGTGAAACAGTTATCAAACAACTACTGGCCGGCGCTAAAGCAGTAGAAATTGTATCTACTGTTTATAAAAATGGAATCGAACAAATCCAAAATATTTTGAATGACCTGGATGAATGGATGGAAAAAAATGGATATAACTACATAGATCAATTCAAGGGTAAGACAAGCCAGAAAAATATTAAAAATCCCGGAACTTATGAGAGGATACAATTTATGAAGTATTTCGGGAACATCGGGAGATGATGTTTGGTATTCATTCAATGTTTTGATGTTTGCCTATATCGTTGGGTGTATAGGATGTTATAGCTTTAATTTATTCGGGATACGTTTGCGTTCACTTTGTCTGGTTTACACATCCTATGCCGGATATGGTGGGCTGAATAAAAGAAGCAATTGAAATGCCCATGACAAAAATTTTTTAACACACATGCGCATGATTATAAAAGGGAAGAAAGGTATAAGGGAAGAAAGGTATAAGGGTATAAGTGTATAAGGGTATAAGGGTATTATAGGCTCAAAAGTTGGCAGTTGCCAATCTAAATTTTAAATAGAGCCTAAACCTCTAAACCTCCAAACCTCCAAACCTCTAAACCTCCAAACCTCTAAACCTCTAAACCTCCAAACCTCTAAACCTCCAAACCTCTAAACCTCCAAACCTCCAAACTTAGTAACTTAATAACTTAATTAACTTAGTAATAAACATATGAACCGAGCATGTAAAAAATAATCATTTTTTGCACACACGAGA
>CAYMKE010000191.1:0-5940 GCA_964390955.1 uncultured Bacteroidales bacterium
CCGTGCAGACAGCGGGTTTAGTTGCCCTGCTTTTTATGAACTTGCAGACATATTTGAACTAAAGTATGCAATAGGCCAGGCTTCAAATGAAGTGCTTAAAAATAGGACAAAACGAGCCACAAATGCAGTAAATTATTTATATGTTTCACAAAATATAAAACACCAACATTTTATGTCTTTCAAATACCAGGCAAAGACTTGGCACAAGTCACAACAATGTTATTCTAAGATAGAGAGTACGGGTAAAGGGCTAAATGTCAGGCATTTTATAAGCAATATTGAAGATGAAGATGCCCGGTTAATTTATTTTGGTTTTTATGTAAAACGTGGTGATGCCAGTGAAAATCGGATAAAAGAGGTAAAAAACATGTGCTATGCTGATCGTTTATCAAACCATAATTTTTGGGCTAACTTTTTACGCTTGTTTATCAGTAGTTTAGCATACGAGATGTTTTTATTGATTAAACAAGCCATTCGAAAAACCAAATTTGAAGTTGCAAAAAAATGGCAGATAAATACCATCAGAACTTCCTTACTAAAAGTAGGAGCTACCATAAAAAAGACAAAAAGAAGAATTTATTATAAGCTATCAAAAGCCTTTGTCTATCAAGCTCTTTTCCAGCAATTGGTTTTCCAATAACAATTAGAGTTGAACGTAATATTTTTTCAATATATGGGATTGGTATGCCCATTTGTCAAAAAATATCCATTTTTATAATTTTTTATTCCAATTTTTATAAAGTTACGACTTATTTTGTTCTGATTAGGTATAAAAAGTAATCCAAATTGTCTGATTTTTTAATTATAAATTCTTGTCTTAAAAATAATGTCTTAAAAATCCGATGATGAATAATGCGGGTTAACAAATTATTCAGGTTTATATGTGAATGACTCCATTCTCTATTTGGGAGGAAAAAATACAGGGTTTTATTCTTTTAGTATACATGATTTAATATTGAACCCAATCCCGCCTCCTGTTTATATTACCCAAATCAAAGTAAATAATGAAATATTGAACAATGGATATATAGAGCGTTCAAAAGAAAAAATTAATTTAAAACATCATCAATCATCTATTGAAATTACTTTTACAGCCCTCAATTACCTTTCACCAGGTAAAAACCAATTTAAATTTAAGTTAGATGGAGTCGGGGAACAATGGAATTCAACCACGGGCGATAGGCGCATGGCAGTATATAATAATTTATCCCCCGGACAATATACATTCAAGGTAAAGGCTTCAAATAATAATGGGATATGGAACCCGAACCCTGTTGTCGTTTCATTTGAAATTTCACCTCCGTGGTGGGAAAGTTGGTGGGCTTTTATATTGTATTTAATGATATTCACCGGATTAATCATTTTATTTATCAGAATAAGGAATATTCAAAAAGAACAGGAAAAAGCTAAATTTCAGCATGAACAAGATGAAATAAAATTAAATTTTTTTACGAACATATCACATGAATACAAATCACCACTTACGTTGATCATTGATCCATTAGAACAGATGATGTCTTCTTCAAATATACCTGAATCCATGAGTAGGCAATTGGAAATTGCTTATGGGAATGCAAAAAGGATGAAGCATCTTACCGAACAAATCCTTGATTTGAGAAAAATTGAAGCAGGAAAGGTGAAACCATGTTATCAATATGATGATATCATCCCATTTATTAAAAATATATATCATTCATTTAATTTTGTGTCTCATTCCAAAGCGATCCAATACACGTTTAATAGCCCGTATGAAACTTTTTCTTGTTATTATGATGCCTACAAGCTGGAAACCGTACTTTTCAATCTTTTATCGAATGCTTTTAAATATACGGAAAAATCTGGAAAAATTAATATTGAGTTTGATACAATAAAACAGGAAAAGTCTTCTCAAAATAATAAGGAACAATCCAAAACATTTATTTATTTTAAAGTATCTAACACCGGGGAAAAAATATCAAAAAATGAAATAGAAAAAATCTTTGACAGGTATTACCAAACAGAACAATTTACAGAAAAAGACTACAAAGGAACAGGGATTGGACTGGCTTTGACGAAAGAACTGGTGACTGTGATGAATGGAACCATTCAAGTTGAAGACGATACGGAATATACCAACTTTATTGTTTCCATTCCGGTCCCGGAAAATTTAGAACTAAATATTGATCATTATGTTGAAAAGGAAACAAGACAAAATGAATATGTTCCTATCGAGCAGGAAAATAACATTATTGAACATGATGATGAGTTCAATATTAAACATGTAACAGATAACATGATCATGTTGATTGCAGAAGATGATGAAGAAATGAGAGCATTCATTGCCTCTGTTTTTAAGAATGATTTTGAGGTTATTCAAGCAAAAAATGGACATGAAGGTGCACAAAAAGCATTTGAATATTTGCCGGATGTCATCATTTCAGACATTATGATGAAAGGAGGGGATGGCTTGTCTTTTTGCAATACAATAAAAAATGATGAGAAAACAAATCATATCCCATTTATATTATTAACAGCTAAAGCAGCAGATCAAAGTAAGCTGGAAGGGTATACTACCGGAGCAGATGATTATGTGTTAAAACCATTTAATAGCAACCTTCTTAAAGCAAGAATTAATACATTGTTAAAAAACCGTGCAGCCTTACAAGAATCTTTTAAAAAACGGTATGTGTTTGAAGAGGGGTATAAGGAAAACGATAATATAGAAGGACTAAAAGGATCATATAACGAAAATTTTATAAATAAAGTAAAAGATGATATTTATGCCAATATGCACCTTGAAGATTATTCAGTAACAGAATTATCAAAAAATATAGAGATGAGCCGTACGCACCTTACCAGGAAGTTAAAAGCAATACTTGGCATCTCTGCCAGTGAATTCATTAAATTATGCCGGCTAAAAAAAGCAATGCAATTATTGAAAAATTCTCCCGATACAACCATCTCGGAAGTGGCTTATGCTGTCGGATTTAAAGAAATAACCAGTTTCTCGAGAGCATTTAAAAATCACTATGGAATTCCACCTTCCAACTTGAAAAAGATGTAAACATCATAAAGTACACCCGATAATAAAATACAATTCTTTAAATCTATAATATTGTTTATTTATTTTTAAAGAAGTATCGTTTATTCCTGAAATTCCCTGTTTGAGATGGGGGGGGCATCCTCCATGAAATCAAGCTGATTATATCTTCATAAATGAATCATTTAATCCTGTACATAAGGATTTTTGAACCGCGTGGTTGCAAGGTGAAGTCATTATTGATTATTTGTCCGTTCATGTCAAGATATTCAAATCCAGGGTTTAGTTTAACCTTTTTGGGTTTATTCGATTCATTAATGAAAATTTGACTTTTAGGATATTCTTTCCCTTCGTTTCTTTTTGACCAATACATTGAATTTTGACCAAAGTCAAATTCTGCCTTCCAACCATCAAGCGTATACTCTCTTGTATTTTTCCATTTTTTATCGTTTACTATAATCCGTTTTATATGAAACACCTCATTTGGACTGGCGTAAATATTGCTGTCAATATAGCCTGGACTGATATAGGTCCCCCGGTTATTCGTTAGTGATAATGACGATTTTCTGTTTGTTGTGTTGAATAAGATGTTGTTAGTGACCCAATGATTCAGGCTGTCAAATTGATTGGATTGGACAATATTTAATGCATTTTGTCCATTTGCATATAATGTGTTATTTTGTACTTTACAATCCCTGGTCTTGTCGTTTAGAAGAATCCCTCCTCCACAATTTATTACAACATTATTTTCTATTGTGAAATTGTTGCTCCTGGCATCAAGATAAATTCCATTTATCATTTTATGGTCATTACTTGAACTTTCAGTATTCCCATAACAATTTATAAAAAAATTATCTTTTATTATGCTGCTGTGTGTATAAGATAAATTCATACCAGAAGTGGAATCGGCCCCATAGGTATGAATGAGGCCTCCGTCATTCATTGTTAACAACCCGTTTTTTACAATATTTTTTTCAAAAATATTGTTATATCCATCCATCCGTACCGACATGTAACCAGTACTATCAACCAGATTGTTTCTTATCAGGTTGTTATTTGATACCTCCTCTGGTGGTAGTCCCAATTTTTCAAGATTTTCCACAGATATGCCAATGGCGCCATTGTTGCCATCAATGCCATACCCGGCAATAAGTCCAATCCTCTTTATTTTATTGTTTTCAATAATACTGTGCCCTGGCGCTTTTAAACGGATAGCCGTGCCTGTTATGTCCGAGATACGGTTGTTCGTGATTATGATACTATCGCACCCCTTCTCGGCAGAAAATCCTGTTTTGATAATATTGAATATATCGCAATTATTAACTGTAATGTTTTTATTATTTCCTTTGGCATGAATCCCAAACTCAATGAATCCGTCTAATGCAATCCCTTCTATATGTATGTTAGCGATTCCGTTTTCAATGATAACCCCGTTTTCTATTACACCTCCCTGCAAGCGCGAATTTTTTTTATATCGAGAAGATATAAAGTACACCTTCTTTTCTTTATCAGACCGGTAGCTTTCATGGTCAGCATCAAGGAATGCTTTTTGGTTGTCAAGATAATAACCAAATCCTTTTTTGCATGTATAATAATTAAAGGATGTGTTGTAAAGAATGGAATCGAAAAAAATTCTTGACTCTTTAAAGTCAACGGCTTTCCGGTATTCGTAACTCCAGTTTGTAGTACGAATTCTAACATTAGATCCAATGATTTCATCCTTACTTAATTTTAGGTCTGCATCAATCAAATGATCTTTTCCGCCGCCATTCATAGTGAAAAATCCTTTATTGGGTTCTCGGGCGATGATCAATAAATCCCCGTCCAGAAAAAAATATTCTGTATCATATTTGCATGGAGCTACATAGAGATTATTGCCCAGGCTTTTGATGCCGGTAATATGTTTTGAGCCAGAAAGCACAGCTTTTTTATCCCCTCCATAAGTGGTAAAGATAATCGGATTATTGAGTTCTCCGGAATATTTTAAATGAATAGTTCCGGTGAACCTGTCCCCGGATTTAAAAAATACCCTGTCACCCGGGTTCAACTTCATACCATTTAGTTTGTTGATGGATTGAAAACTGGTGTTTGGCGACAATCCATCTGCATTATCATTTCCGTTTTTTGAAAAATAATAATCTTTTGAAAACAAGTTATTAGGAATTATTATACTTAATAAGGCAGCAAGAAGTAAAAATAACTTTTTGTTTTTATTCATTATTTTATTGTTTTAATAAAAAATTAAAAATAAGAATATTTTTAATTTAACCAATAAGATAGTGGAAAAAATATTATTTGTTTATGTTTAAATGGAAGTTATATCTCTGAATAAAATTGCTGTAATACAAAAAATGCTTTTTTCTTATGGCCGTTCTCTGCAACTACACCTTTCCTGTTCCAGCCATCCTGCACATTGGTTAAATTTCTCTTTGGCGAACGGAAATCGGCCAGTATCCATGGAGACATTCCCCTGAATTGAGGTATTTTTTTAAGCATTTTAACCGTTTCTTTATATAATTTTTCCTGGTATTCTTCAGACCATCTGGTATTGCTGTCAGCATAAAAACCGCCCAAAGCACCTCCTCCGCATTCAGATATAAAAACAGGCTTTTCCTGTTTTATATCCCATGTTAGTTCAGCACACTTTTCATGGGTGCCATCATACCATCCAATGTATTGGTTGAAACTGACAATGTCCATAATCTCAGCCATCGGATCATCAATCGTGTAATGGTTAGGCTTCCCTTCTATTAAAGATACTTCTAATGCTGAGCTTACCAGCCTTGTATCATCAATGGATTTGGCCGTGTTTACCAGGTCAGTTAAAAATTTGTTGCGCTCTTCACCAACCGGTGTTTCGTTGGCCATTGACCATATAATAACACCTGCCCTGTTTTTATCCCTGTGTATTAACTCTTTCA
>CAYMKE010000192.1:0-5932 GCA_964390955.1 uncultured Bacteroidales bacterium
CCGTCTTTATGTTTTACTCTGTATTCAACACCTTGTTGTTTTTCTCCTGTTTGAACAATTGTATTTAAAAAGTCCATGCATATTTTTACATCATCAGGATGTACAAAAGGTTCAAATGACCGGCCCTTAATGTCACTTACCTCATGTCCCAAAGATTCCTGCCATTTTTCAGATACAAATCCGAATATACCTTCCGGTGAAAGTGTATAAATAATATCGTTGGCATTTTCTACAAAACTCCTGTATTGTTCATCATTTTCATATCTGCTGCCGCCCTTTTTTGTCATTGTTCACCTGTCATTAAAAATTTATAAATGAATATTTGAACATTTTTTTTGAACCCCCGAATTATCATTTTGAGGGTTTATCCATCGGTAATTTCCATCATGACTATCGATAAATCCTAAATGGCTCCAAAAACTTCTGGCTGTATACCTGACATTTTCAGCGATAATTTCACGTGACCGTTCTTTAAACATCTCTATTGTCTTTTTGGCAAAACCTTTTCGCTCGTATTCCGGGAAAATATTTATCGTTTTAATAATCGTTTTGGTATAGATTCGCTTAATCCTGGCTTTACCTACACGTGCATTATTGCAATCAATATTTACCCACTGGTATTTTGAGTCGCCATTTATTGATTCAAACTGTATTTTTAGTTGTGAATGCATCTTAATGCTTTTGAATTCAATACTGATAAAGTTGTTGACGAACATTGTCTTGTCTCATCTTGTTCTTTTTCTCCACATCCAGGAAATATTGTAATGATATAATAAAGTGCACTTTGGAATTGATTATGCATGTTCCATGGATGCAGTCATCAACCCGTTTTTTTGTTGTTATAATATCTCTTGATGATACAGCAAATGAACCCAGGTAATAATCCATTAAAAAGCCAACCTTCATGTATTGATTCCCGGATTTAAAACTATGATCTAATAAAATGCACGCGTTGTCATTCTTTTTAATTGGCTTCTTTACTAATCTAAGCCTGGTATTAATGACCGGGAACGGATCAGACCAATCATAGAATGCTAACGTGGAATCAGATGCCAATTGCTCAGTTTTAAAGGGATTGTAATGAATGATTTCTTGTGATCCATTTTTGGATACGGCAAAATGGTAACCGGATAACGCGAAGGTTAAAAAACTTTTCTTCATCTTGATACAATTTAGGTTACAAATTATTTTCTTGTTTCAAAGATAAATTCCCGTATTTATATACACAAGGTCATAAATACTTGTTTTTAAATGGGCACATAGTTATACGGTGTTTAGTCAGTAATCAGTTTGTATACCGTCAAAAATGACTATAACGTACATCATATCATTACGGTGATCTATATCACCCGGCTGGCAAAAAAACCAAAGAAAAAACGAGTCCCGCCTCGAATACGGAAGAAAGGAATGAATTAACGATGAAGATTTTGCAGTAAAGGAATTAACAAAAGTTCTTTTAAATGTTCAATATATTATGTTTTATAGCATACGCCAACAGACCGGCTGTATTTTTAGATCCGGTTTTCATATTCAGGTTGGCACGGTGATTTTTGACAGTCCTGAGGCTTATGAATAATTTTTCGGCGATTTCTTTATTGCTGTATCCCTCACCGATTAATTTCAACACTTCAACTTCCCGTTTTGTCAGCCCGGCCTGATCCGATTCCTGATCACCACCGATATATTTTTTCGTGAAATACGGGATTAATTCTTCTGAAAAATAGTTTTTCCCTTTACTGATTAATTTTAATGCTCTTTCAAGATTGTCAGAATCCGTATTTTTTAAAATAAAGCCGGAAACACCCCTTTCAAGCATTGATTCGAGATATGCTTCGTCGCCATAGAGAGAAAGCGCTACAATGTGTATGCCGGGAAATTTTTGTTTTAATTTTTCGGTTGCTTCTATGCCGTTCATTTCCGGCATTTTAATATCCATTAAAACAATATCCGGGGTGCATTGTTCAATGATTTCCAGCATTTCTATTCCATTGGATGCTTCACCAACCACTTTTGCAAAATCAAATCTGTTGATAATGGTTTTGATTCCCTCCCGGAATAATTCATGGTCATCTACTATAAATATTTTTTGTTCATTCGTCATAATATGTATTGATATCATTAATTTCCAATGAAAAAACCATTCCCTTGCCTGGTGTTGATACCACACTATGAGTACCATTCATAGTGTGCATCCTGTTTAAAATATTCTGAAGCCCCAGTCCTTTTTTACTGGATAATTTTTTATCAAAGTCAAATCCTTTTCCATTGTCTTTATATGTTAAATAAAATCTATTATTATTTTCTTCAAATATAATATTTATTTCATTTGCTTTGGCATGTTTTAATGTATTATTGATTAATTCTATAACGATGCGGTAGATATTAATTTCAAATTTATCATGGTATCGTCCGTGTAAATCAATGGTTTCAATATTTAATTTAATATTGGGGTTAATGATCACATTGGAAACGAATGATTCAATCGCTTTGACCAGACCATAATCAATTAACACGTTGGGCATAAGATTGTTGGAAATAGACTTGATCTTCATCACTGATTGATCCAGAATTATATTTAAATTATTGAATATCTTTTCTTTTTGTTCTGGATTATCTACTTTTTTTATTTCATTGACATATAATTTAATGGTTGACAAGTGAGGTCCCATTTCATCATGAAGGTCTTCGGCTATTCGTTTTCGCTCCCTGTCTTCAGCTTCAATCATTGAATCGAGTACTTTTTGTTCCAGTTGTTTTCTGAGTGAAACATCACGGGCTACAGAAAGGATTACTTTTTTGTTTTCAATATAATTGATTACTTTACTACTAATTTCAATGGTTATTTGGGATTTGTCTTTTTTTATCATTTCAATTTCTAAAACCGGGAGTTGGGACTTTTCCTTTACTATACCCAGCCTTTCCTGTAATTTCATAGCATATTCAGGCGCTATAACATCCATGACATTCATATCATATATTTCTTTTTCCGGATACCCAAGCATTTTAACCAGGGCATTATTCACCTGTATAAATTGTCCGTCAAAATCTGTAATAATTATTGCTTCATTCGTATTATCAAAGAAATTCCTGAATTTTTCTTCACTTTCTCTTAAATGATTTTCGGCTTGTTTTCGTTCGAGAATATTGCTTGCATATGCAAATTCATATTCCTGGCCTTTAAATTCCATATAACAGGACGTTATTTCTACCGGGTATGCTTTCCCTTTCTTCGGTTTGTGCCAGCTTTCAAATGTTTTTACTTTTTCTTTTTTATAGTGTTGCCATAGATTTTTCCTGGTATTTTGAGGGGAATTATGATCTACATCCCAGACATACATATTTAATAATTCATCTTTTGAATATCCAAGATTTCTACAGGCTCCCTCATTGACATAAAGAAATTTGCCCTGTGGACTGATCCAAAAAATGCTTAATTCTGTATTGTTGATCGTATGCTGGGTCAATACCAATTCTTCTTCTGCCCGCTTCCGTTCTGTGATATCGCGTATAGAACTGATATTAATCATCCGCCCGTTACGCTCGAAGTGCCGGGCTGATATTTCAACAATGATTTTATCTCCGTTTTTCTTTTTATGAATGCGCTCGGGGATATACACAATGTTATCATCTTCAATTTTAATTGCCTTTTGGGTTTCATCCGGTTCGTAAGAGAGATCACTAGCTTTCATTGTCAGCAATTCATCATGCGTATATCCATATAAATCTTCTGCAGCCGGATTGGCATCGAGGAACATCCCGGTGTTTTCATCAACAAGGAAAATAGGGTCCGGTTCAGCCATGAATAGTGACCGGTATTTATTTTCGCTTTCGCGATGAGACGCTTCTACCATGATTTTTTCCCTGGCAAAGGCCAAATCATCTGCTACTTCTAATAAGAGTTGTTCTTCTTTATTGGTCAGGAATGCTTTATGCTGGCGAGTGACAATCATTAATCCAATAATATTTTCTTTTCGCAGCATGGGCACAACAACAGTGACAGCCTTATTGTCTGCATTGCATCCTGAATATGAACAATCTGTACACATTTTTATATCATGCGTAACATGGATTTTTTTCGAAAAAACAGCATTTTTAATACATTTAGGTGCCTTTCCTTTGCCATTGGATGAAATGGCAAAATATTTGGTTAAAAAAGCATTCCCAATGTGTGTTACAGGTACTATCTTTTTTATTTCTTCATTCATCAATGCAATTACACATCCTGAATAAGCAAGTGTTTCTACAAGCATTCCAGCAGCTTTCTGTACCATTCGGTATACATCTGTCTCCTGTATAATTAACTGATTAACATTTCGAATGGCCAGTAAAAGAGAGTTGAGGTGTTCAATATATTGTTGATATTGTTTCTGTTCGGTAATGTCCCTGGCAACCGAAAGTACTGCAGGCATTTGGTTGTATTCAAAAATATGAGCATTAATCTCAACGGGTATATGGTTTCCTTTTTTTGTTACCAATCCCATTTCAAAGCAAACGCTGCCTTCTGATAAAACTTTATCTTCTATATTCCCGGCATTATGAACTTGTTCACTGCTGCTAATATCAAAAAGAGACATCGTTAGAAGCTCCTCTTTCGTATATCCCAATATTTCACAGGCTACCTCATTGACTTCAATAAATGGGTTGTGTATCTTATCTACTCCAATTTCATGAAGAAAAACAGCATCATTGATATTGTTAAAAAGTTCTCGGAATTTTTGTTCGCTTTCCAATAACGCTTTTTCAGATTGTTCTTTTTCAATTTTTAACTTCCATTGTAATAATACATGCTTAACTGTTTCGGGCGCACGTCTAAAAAATTCAGGTGACTTGACAATATAATCCTGTGCACCCTCTTTAATTGCCTGCACTGCAAATTCTTCACTCCCGTGAGCTGTCATCAGTACCAAAGGAATATTTCCTTGAGCCGCTTTGATCAACTCCTTCCCCTCTCCATCCGGAAGTTTGTTGTCAGTTAAAATAACATCCGGAGTGTCCTGTGAAAGTATTGCATATGTTTCTTTTAATGAAGAGGCTGTTTGAATGGCATATTGATTTTGTCCGGTTGAAAAGGCATCTTTGATCAATTCCAATTGCATTTCATCGTCTTCTACAATCAAAATATGTATGACACGGCCAATCTTATCCATTGATGAGCATTAATTAATAGGTTCTTTGGTTCCAAAGCAACCAGTATTTTCCAATTTCCGAAAGCATTTGAGCAAATATTTGAAAATCGAATGGTTTGATCAGGTAGCTGTTGACATGAAATTCATATGCTTTTGAAATATCCTGGTCTGCTTGTGAAGTAGTTAATACTACAACAGGGATATTTCTTAAAAGGTAATTATTCTTAATATCTTCCAAAATTGTAAGCCCGTCAACGCGAGGCAGACGGAGGTCCAATAAGATGAGCTCAGGAAATGCTTTACTCCCTCCTGTACTTTCCGTGGCACATGTATAAAGATAATCCAATGCATCCCGGCCATCTTCAATATGTTTTATATGTTTTGCCAACTCATGTCCTTCGAGTGTTGCCATAATGAGCTCGGCATGTTCCAGGTTGTCTTCAACCAATAAAATTTGATGTTTAAAATGATCCTTCATTATTATATTTTAAAATATGATACGTTACCTTTTCTTTTTAAAAAGATAAATATATAAAATAATCCATGCAATACGTCTTTATTCAGGAAATAATAATTTACAATGATCAAACAAATCAAACAAAAATTTTCTTACAAGCCTCACAATAAATCATGTAATGTGCCGCGATGGGTTTTATTTTGTATCCGTAAATAGAGGTCTGGTTTGGGGCCATAACCGACTCGCGGGTTCAGCGAATCAAACGTTCGATACACTTGACTTTATGGACGGGCTCTAATTAGTAGGTAAAGTAAACCAAAAAGTTGTCCCTAAACCTTTTCCTCCGCTG
>CAYMKE010000193.1:0-5854 GCA_964390955.1 uncultured Bacteroidales bacterium
TCAACTCAATCAACTCAATCAACTCAATCAACTTAATCAACTCAATCAACTTAATTAACTTAAAAATAAACAGATGAAAGAGTAAATAGTGACTCTCTCTTATGTAACTCCTTTTTATCTAAAGCCGCTTCAAGACTATCTGTTTTTCGTTTGAATTTGGGATTTATTTTGAACTTTGGATTTTATTCAGTGATTCTCAAAAATACAAATTATCCTTTTAATGCTTCGGCTCCGTTAACAATGTCAAGGATCTCAGCTGTAATAGATGCTTGTCGTGCTTTATTATATTGCAGCCTGAGTTCTTCAAGCATTTCGCTGGCATTATCTGTAGCCTGCTGCATCGCTGTCATCCTGGCCCCATGTTCAGCAGCATTTGAATCCAATAATATTCTGAAAAAATGCAATTTCAGCGATTTAGGAATAAGTTCGTTAAGAATATATACTTTTGATGGTTCAATAATATAATCACTAAATGCTTCTTGAGATGATGTAATTTCTTGATTCTCTTCTTCTTCTTCTTCTTCAACAGTTATAGGTAAAAATGGTTCAACGGTTAATAGTTGAGTTGCTGCATTTTTAAATTTATTGTATATTAATTCTATTCTGTCATATTTTTTTTGAGCAAAGCTTTTCATAAGTTCTTCTGCTATAGGAAGAACATTATCAAATGTTAATTGATCATATATATCATTGTTTTCATCAACAATACGGTAATTTCTGGATTTCAGGTAGTTATAGGCTGTTTTTCCTAATATTAAGAGATCTACATTACCATTGTCATGTTGTTCTTTATATTTATTTTGAATTTGAGTGATTGTTGAGTTAATTACTGCCTGGTTAAATCCACCGCACAATCCCCTGTTAGATGTAATTACAACGATAAGTATTTTTTGTGGATCACGTATTTCAGTGAATGTATTGTCATCAATCGTAGCACTTTTATTCAGGTTATGGAGTATTTCATTAAGTTTATCTGCATACGGGCGAAGGTTTGTAATTCGTTCCTGCGCTTTTTTGAATTTGGCAGCAGACACCATTTTCATTGTATTGGTGATTTGCCGGGTAGATGTAATGGAATTAATCCTGTTCCTTATGTCTTTTAAACTTTCCATACAGTTTGTTATCTGTTATTGTTCTATTTCTTGTTTTCGTTCATAATCTGCTGCAATTTCACTTGCTACCTGTGTAATTTTTTCGCCGATTTCATCATTAATAATTCCTTCTTTGAGTTGATTTAACACATCCTGATGTTGTGTTCTCATATATTGTAAGAAATTATGTTCAAATTCTTTTATTTTGTCTAATGGCACTTTTTTCAATAAACTTTTTGTACCGCAGAATAGAATGGCTATTTGTTCTTCCACAGCTACCGGTGAATATTGATTTTGTTTGAGTATTTCTACGTTTTTTCTTCCTTTGTCAATGGTGTTTTTAGTGGATTCGTCGAGGTCTGAGCCGAATTTTGCAAAAGATTC
The DNA here is from genome assembly GCA_964390955.1 of uncultured Bacteroidales bacterium. Classification (GTDB taxonomy): domain Bacteria; phylum Bacteroidota; class Bacteroidia; order Bacteroidales; family JBBRXJ01; genus CAYMKE01. Next base: position 1,476 of record CAYMKE010000193.1, read on the forward strand.
AAGCTCGCGGAATTGTGCCTGGTCGAGTTTGAGCGTTCCGGCTACTTTTTTCATAGATTTGATCTGTGCATTTCCGCCAACGCGTGATACAGAGATACCTACATTGATGGCAGGCCGGATTCCCGAGTTGAATAATTCTGTTTCGAGATATATTTGGCCGTCTGTAATGGATATTACATTGGTTGGGATATAAGCAGAAACATCACCTTCTTTGGTTTCGATAATAGGAAGAGCGGTTAAAGAACCGCCTCCTTTGACCATAGGCCGGATGGATTCGGGCAGGTTATTCATTTTTTTTGCCAGTTCATCGGATTCGATGATTTTAGCTGCTCTTTCAAGGAGTCTTGAATGTAGATAAAAGACATCTCCAGGATATGCTTCCCGTCCCGGAGGCCTTCTTAAGAGTAGTGATACTTCCCTGTAAGAGACGGCTTGTTTGGAAAGGTCGTCATAAATTATCAATGCATCTCTTCCCGTGTCTCTGAAAAACTCACCAATAGCAGCCCCGGCATACGGAGCATTGTATTGAAGTGCTGCCGGTTCGGATGCCGGAGCAGCAATGATTGTGGTGTATTGCATTGCATCGTGTTTTTCAAGTACTTTGGCTACGTTTGCAATGGTAGATTCTTTTTGTCCTATTGCGACATAAATGCAATAAACAGGCTTCCCTTTGTCGAATTCTTTCTTTTGATTGATGATGGTGTCAATGACAATGGCAGTTTTGCCTGTTTGCCGGTCGCCAATGATCAATTCCCGTTGTCCTTTTCCGATTGGAATCATTGAATCTATTGCTTTGATCCCTGTTTGCAGCGGTTGATTTACAGGTTGCCTGTAAATTACCTGTGGAGCTTTTCGTTCAAAGGGCATTTCGTACATCTCACCTCCAATGGGGCCTCTTCCGTCAACAGGTTCACCAATGGTGTTGATGATCCGGCCTAACAGGCCTTCACCCACTTTAATTGTAGAAACCAATTTAGTACGTTTTACTATATCTCCTTCTTTGATTTTTTCTGAAGGACCAAGTAATACAATGCCTACACTGTCTTCTTCGAGGTTTAATGCAATGCCTTTGATACCACAGTCAAATTCCACAATTTCTTTAGCCTGCACATTTGTAAGCCCGTGAACGATTGCAATACCGTCTCCAACACGGAGGACTGTTCCAACTTCTTCAAGTTGGGTTTCTATATTATATCCTTCTAATTGTTGTTTTAATATAGATGAAACTTCCGATGCTTTGATCCCGTTAGCCATAATGTCTCATTTTATAATGTTTAATGTATGTATTATATTTTTATATATAGTAAGTTTTGTCTTATTTGGTTTAAGTTTGTTGATACGCTTGCATCATATAATTGATCATTGATTTGAAGTGTAAACCCGCCAATGAGTCTTTTGTTAACCTTGTGGCTCATCTCTACTTCATAATCGTACTGTTTTTTTAATATATTAATGATTTGCAATTTAAGTTCCTCATTTATTTCAATTGCTGTTGTGAGGATAGCAGATTTTATTTTTTGCTGGCTTTTATAATACTCTAAGAATGTCCTTAAGATGTCAAGGATGTATAATTCTCTTTTTTTTCTTATGATGAAGAGTAAAAAATTAAGTGTTGGTTCTTTTATTTTGCCTTTAAAGATTTCACCGGTAATTTTGATTTTTTGTGCATAGGAGATTTGGGGATTGTTCACAAATAAGGTAAAGTCTTTTACTTGCGAAAGAGTATTATGCAGATTTCCAATGTCTTCATAAAGAAGCGGAAGATTATTTTGTTCTTTGCCTGCTAAATAAAGCGCTTTGGCATACCTTACTGTAATTTTACTTCTGTTCATATTGAGAGCTTAATTCAATTTAATATCTTTAAGCAATGTATTGATATAATCTTTTTGCGATTTGTCGTCTTCAAGTTTTTGCCTCAAAATTTTTTCGGCTATATCAATTGATAAATTCGTAATTTGTATTTTCATGTCATTGACAGCATCAGCTTTTTCATTTTGAATGGTTTCTTTTGCTTTCTGGATCATATGATCGGCTTCTTTTTTGGCCTCAATTCTGGCATCGCCAACAATTTTGTCTCTTATTTTTTCACCTTCATTGATCATTTTGCTCCGTTCTTCTTTGGCTTCTGCAATAATCTTTGCATTGTCAGCCTGTATGTTTTCCATTTCTTTTTTGGCTATTTCGGCTGCCTGTAATGAATCATTAATGGTTTCTTCCCGTTCCCGAATCGAAGTAAGGAGGGGATGCCATGCATACTTCTTCATGATAAACAAAAGGATGCCAAAACATAATACCATCCAAAACAGCAATCCTATTCCAGGGGTTATTAGTTCCATAGACTATTTTTTTAGTTTATATTTTATATGCTGTGAAGTGAAATTCACTCCACAGCGTATTTCTCTTCACACTGTTTCTGACCGGGGTCAATGTAAAGTAAAAAAGTATTTTCCTTTATTGCAGTTGTAAAAATTCTTTTGTTGCATTAGACAAATAATACAAGCAAGCATACAACTGCAGCAAAGAAAGCCACGCCTTCTATCAGTGCAGCAGAAATAATCATACTTGCCCTGATGTCTCCGGCAGCTTCAGGTTGCCGTGCAATACTTTCCATGGCACTTCCACCAATTTTTCCAATACCAAATGCTGCAGCAATGGCTGCTATACCAGCTCCGATACTGGCACCTACCAAAGCAAGTGATGAAACTTCTAATAATACAAATAATGATAGCATAATTTATAATTTAAAGGTTAAACATGTAAATTTATTATTTATTTTAATGATGTGGTTCTTCTGTTGCTTCACCAATATACAGGGCCGTTAAAATAGTAAAGATGTATGCCTGTATTACAGCTATTAAAAAGTCCAATACCATCATAAATAATATAAAAATGATGGATAAAGGAGAAATAGCATATCCTAGTGTTGCCTGAATTTGTCCGAATAAAAAGATTAAACTCAGAAAACCGAGTTTGATGATGTGTCCGGCGCTGATATTTGCAAAAAGCCGGATTGTTAATGAAAAAGGTTTTGTGATCATACCGAGAACTTCAATAACAGGGACCAGTGGGATCGGTAACTTAAGCCAGGTAGGCACATCCGGATTGAATTTTTCTTTCCAGTAATGTTTATTCCCGCTTATATTTGTGACGATGAATGTAAATAAAGCAAGTGCGAGTGTTCCGGCAATGTTACCTGTTACAGCCCCTTCTCCAAGTAAAGGGAAAAGAGCAAGTATATTATTTAGCAGGATGAAAAAGAATATGGTTAAAAGGAATGGCATGAACTTTGTTGATTTTTTTTCGCCAATAATTGGAACAGCAACATTATCCCTGATAAAAATGATTAAAGGTTCTACAAATGATTGTAATCCGGAAGGCGCTTTACAAGGGTTTTTTTTGTATTTTTTTGCTACAGGGATGAAGATAAAAATAAGCAGCAAAGAGCTAATGAACACACCCGACCCGATTCTGGTTATAGACAGGTCAAGTGGAGTATATTCGCTTCCGTCTGTTAACTTTTCAACAATATCTCCTTTATGAGGCCCTTCCTGTGCGATCCGGAATCCTTTGTATGATGCTGTGCCATGATGAAATTTGCCGGACATGAACACATGCCATCCCGAGTGCTTGCTCCGAAGAATGATAGGCAACGGAATGGTGATATGATGATGGTTGAAATGAATAATATGCCATTCATAAGAATCATATATGTTACTTAGGATAAAGTCTTTAGGGTTGAATTTTTTTTCTTCTTTATGGTGGGATGTAGTGGTATCGCTCTCGTGTGAAGAGCTAAAGCCGTTGAATGAAAATATTGTTATGAAAATGAAGGCTAAAAGTATAAATTTCCAGTTTTTAGTACAAAAAGGACAAATATTCATTTACATTCTTTTTAAATTTTCGAAATTGCTCAAATATATAAAAATTGCTCGAATGTTGTATGTCGTATACAAAAAATAACCAAAAATAAATGTAGCAACAAATGGAAGTATCTGATTATCAGTGGACAAAAAAAGGTACAATAGTAAGATCAATAAATATGCCAATAATTTTAGTCCAAGAGTTAAAAAAAAACGTGAGTTGAATTTTTTTGGGTTTTTATGTATTGTACTCACAAGACATGCATGTACTAAAATAGAAATGATCATGAAAGCCAGGATAAGAAACGGAAACAGGTCAAAATAAAATTCGGCCAGCAGGGTGTTGAATAAAAGATAACCTGTACCCGCCAGAATGACAGATAGAATAAAAATGTGCAAAATAAATTTTTTTATTGCATAACTCATAATAATCGTATATTGTTTAATTAGTGTTTGTCCATAATGTCACTTTTTTGCGATTAAAGCACCAAATCACAAATTACAAATTACAAATAAATC
>CAYMKE010000194.1:0-5797 GCA_964390955.1 uncultured Bacteroidales bacterium
TTAATAGTGTTTTATATCGATCTTTATCGTTTTGCGGTGAATTTTTCGGGTTAAACCATGTTGTTCATTTGTTAAATGGCTAATCTCAACTTTATTTTTTCCAACCCTGCATATTTTTTCTTGTATAATAAAATTTCATATACGGCAAAGCTAAAAACTATAAGATACTCTATTGCAATAAGGTACATGTTTTCTTTTAAGGGGGTGTGATGATAAGCATAATAACTGAAATTTATAAAGAAGGCCCATACCAAAGGAAACCGATAAGGTGTGAACATAAACAAAACCAAAGGAGTTAATAAATACCAGGGATGAACAGCCGGGAGTAAGAAATAAAAAATTGTGATTACCAATAACATTCCGCCAAATATTTTAATCCATGATTTATGTTTTAAGGTAAACGCGGTAATAAAAATTGCACAAATCGTTAATCCCAATAAAATGAATCCGTATATGTGCTGTGGCAGGTGAATATTAAATGCTGAAGTAACTTGTTTAGCCAAATAATAGATGCTTGAATTGAATTCAAAATGATTGAAATACATTTTTATGCCTTCAAGATAATGAATGACCGCATGCCATCTTAGAACAGGTATAAACAAAACAAATATTCCAATGAAAATTGTTCCATAATAAATGATTCGTTTTCTTCTTTTGAGCCTCCGAAAATATAATGGTAAAAACAGGATTATCACGAGTTTAATGCATACAGCCAAAGAAAATAAAATAGCAGATGCAAACAGGTTTCCTTTTATTAAAAAATAAATTGACAGCAAAAATAAAAATAGCATTATAACTTCAATATGCAAATTACCGGCTACTTCAATAATGATTAGAGGATTTAAGGCATATAGTAAAATAAGAGAAGTAGATTGCTTGAGTTTTTCTAATAACCTGATGCCTATGATTATAATAGCAATATCAAAAACCAGGAGGATAAGGCGAAGAAGAAAAATTTTACCCATAACTGTAGAAGGGGCAAATAGTACAATGAAAAGAGACATATATATTGACAAAGGGGGATAATTCGAATAGAGTACTTTAGAATTCATCAATTCAAACAAATTATAACTGTATGAAATGTTTAATATTTCAGCATTTTCGACAAGATGTGCAGGAATGTCAATATAGGGGTTAATTCCGCGACTAATCAACATCCCGTCCCAAATCAGACGGTAACAATTATCTGATAACCCGGGTTCGGCAAACAAAAAAATAATTCTGAATAAAATGGATAAGGCAATCAAACGGTTGAAGAAATGAGTGTGTTTTTGATATCTTATGAAAAATATCATTCCTGTGAAAAGCAGGGTATATAACATAATAAGGATATAAAAATCATTCCGGTCAATGCCATACCCGATAATGGTATATGAAATAACAGATAGTGCAATAACTGAAATAACCGTATATCTGTGAAATATAATTGGTTCTTGTAAAATTTTTTTTATGATTGACACCGGTTTTCTTATCATAGTAAAAATTTAATGTAACAAGAGTATCAAAATTAAGATTATTTTTTTGTTATGAAGGCATTATATTAAATAAATCAACTATAATTTCACAAAAATCTTCAGTATAAAATTTAAAATGCTTGTCTTCTAATCTCTTTATTTATTATGGAGGCATATTAATCCCTTATTATGAATGCTTTGTGTTTGAAGTGCGCATATAATTATAAATGATTTGCGCTATTATTCCCTGCCTTTTACTAATTTTGTCATACCGGAGGCAAACAGATATAAATCTGCATATTTATACTTCGCATCAAATATAAAATTTAAAAATTAATTAATAATATGATATTATTTTTTCGATCACAACAAAACATCATATTTGCCGTACAAATTACCGAGAGCCTTAATGATAAAGCCATGCACAAATTAAAATGGTTGTTTGATTATGCTGAACCGTTACAAAAAGAAGTTGTAGAAGGCATTTTTATTGGCCCGAGAAAAGAAATGATAACCCCATGGAGCACCAATGCTGTAGAAATCACTCAGAACATGGGAATAAAGGGAGTTGTGAGGATAGAACAATTTTTGGAAAGTCCTGTGGACAGTCCTGATTACGATCCTATGTTGCAAGCTGTTTATAATAATATTGACCAATCCGTTTTTACCCTTGACAAAAGTCCGGACCCGGTTGTGTATATTGATGATATAGCTGCTTTTAATCAACGTGAAGGATTGGCGCTTAGCCCCGAAGAAATTTCATATCTCGAAACATTACGTTATAAAATAGGAAGAAAACTCACTGACAGCGAAATTTTTGGATTTTCCCAGGTCAATTCCGAACATTGCCGGCATAAAATTTTTAATGGTATTTTTATTATAGACGGGATGGAACAAGAGCATACATTATTTCAGATGATAAAGCAGACAACCGCGAAGCATCGTAACCGGGTTGTTTCTGCTTATAAAGATAATTGTGCATTTTTACAGGGCCCTGTAGCCGGTCAATTTGCCCCTGAAAGACAAGATATCCCGGGGTATTTCAACATAGAAGAATTTGAATCGGTTATTTCATTGAAAGCTGAAACCCATAATTTTCCTACCACTGTAGAACCATTCAATGGAGCAGCTACAGGAACGGGAGGGGAGATACGCGACCGGATTGCCGGAGGAAAAGCTGCGTTTCCTGTAGCCGGCACAGCAGTTTATATGACATCATATACCCGGTTGAAAAAGGAAAGGCCATGGGAGCAAAAGACATCTCCCCGCCAATGGCTCTATAAATCACCCGAAGAAATACTGATCAAAGCATCGAACGGTGCCAGTGATTTTGGCAATAAATTCGGACAGCCATTGATTTGCGGGAGTGTTTTAACCTTTGAGCATGCTGAAAATGACATAATGTATGGATACGATAAGGTCATTATGCTCGCAGGGGGTATTGGATACGGTAAAAAGAAAGACAGTATGAAAGATACACCTGCAAAAGATAATGTATTGGTTTTATTAGGAGGTGATAATTACAGGATCGGGATGGGGGGCGGTGCCGTATCTTCCGTTTCTACCGGAGAATATGGAAATGCCATTGAATTAAATGCTGTACAACGATCTAATCCCGAAATGCAAAAACGGGTTTACAATGCAATCAGGGCATTAGGAGAAACCAAAAACAATCCTGTGATCTCTATCCACGACCATGGAGCAGGTGGTCACCTGAATTGCTATTCTGAATTGGTTGAAGATACCGGAGGTGAGATAAATATTGAAAAGCTTCCTGTTGGAGACCCCACCCTTTCTGCTAAAGAAATTATAGGAAATGAATCACAAGAACGCATGGGGCTTGTTGTAGAAAAAAAAGATGTACAAACCATTCAACAAATAGCAGAAAGAGAAAGAGCTCCGTTCTATGTGATTGGAAAAATTACAGGGGACAATCATTTTTCTTTTACCAATAAAAAAAACGATGAAAAACCAATTGACCTTGATCTGGAAGATTTATTTGGAAATCCACCCAAAACCATTTTAAAAGATGAAATAATCAACAATGCATTTGCGCATTCAACATATGACCCAACACATTTAAATGATTATATCAAAGAATTGCTTCGCTTAGAATCAGTGGCATGCAAAGACTATTTAACCAATAAAGTAGACCGTTCGGTAACAGGAAGGATAGCTTTTCAGCAAACCACAGGTGAAATCCAATTACCGCTCAATAACCTTGGTGTTATTGCTCTTGATTATAATGGGATAAAAGGAGCAGCTACTGCTATTGGCCATGCTCCTGTAACCGGCCTTTTGAATGCGGCAGACGGAAGCATTTTGTCTATTGCAGAAGCATTAACCAATATTATATGGGTGCCTTTACAGGGCCGTTTGCAGGGAGTATCACTAAGCGCCAATTGGATGTGGCCATGTAAAAATAAAGGGGAAGATTCACGATTGTATAAAGCTGTTAAAGCTGCATCCGAATTTGCCACAGCCCTTGGAATAAATATCCCAACAGGTAAGGATTCTTTGTCAATGACACAGAAATATCCGGACGGAACCGTCGTAAGAGCACCGGGAACCGTCATTATTTCTGCAGCAGCAGAAGTAAAAGATATAAGAAAGATCGTTGGGCCGGTTATCGTGAGAGAACCAGATACCGAATTGTTATATATCAATATGTCGTCTGACGGATTTAAAACAGGTGGAAGCGCTTTCAGCCAGATCACCGGGAAAATTGGCAATGAACACCCAACAGTTAAAGACCCGGGATATTTTTTAAACGTATTTAACCGGATTCAGGAACTTATTGAAGAACAGAAAATACGCTCAGGCCATGACATTTCTTCAGGAGGGATGATCTCTGCCCTCTTGGAAATGAACTTTCCAAATAATACAGGTGGAATTCGGATTGACTTGTCTGAAATACAGGAAAATGATGTTGTAAATATTTTAATGAGTGAGACCCCCGGACTGATCATTCAAACCAATAAAGCAGACCATATTCAGGATTATTTGTTGGAAAAGGGCATTGAGGCCTTTAAAATCGGAGAACCTATTGAATCAAGAAACATTAAAATACTACAACATGATACACTGATTTCTTCTTTCTCTATTGATGAATTAAGAGATATATGGTATGAAACATCTTATCTTTTAGACAAAAAACAGAGTGGAGAACAACTGGCATTACAGCGGTTCAGGAATTATAAAAAACAGCCTTTATCCTTCGTGTTTCCTTCTCATTTTGATGGAAAATGTGCATCATATAATATTCAGAAACAACATGCGCGTACCGGAATTCAAGCAGCCATTATTCGGGAGAAGGGAGTGAATGGTGACCGTGAAATGGCATATTCCATGTACCTGGCTGGAATGGATGTGAAAGATGTGCATATGACCGACCTGGTAAGTGGAAGGGAAACACTCGAAGATGTGAATATGATTGTATTTGTAGGCGGATTTTCCAATTCAGATGTATTGGGTTCAGCGAAAGGATGGGCGGGTGCATTTCTTCATAATCCCAAGGCCAAAAAAGCACTTGATCAATTTTATAAGCGTACAGATACTTTAAGCCTGGGGATATGCAACGGTTGCCAATTAATGATACATCTTGGGGTTATTATTCCCGGACATGACTTGCAGCCTACCATGCATTTCAATGATACCGGCAAATTCGAATCTTCATTTCTTAATGTGGACATAATGGATAACGACAGTGTGATGTTAAAAACCCTTGCAGGAAGCAGGTTAGGTATTTGGATAGCACATGGAGAAGGAAAGTTTAAAGTCCCGTATGATGAAAATCAGTATAACATTCCTGTAAAATATAGTTATGCCGATTTCCCGGGCAATCCGAATGGATCCGACTTTAATATAGCTGGTTTGTGTTCACCCGATGGGCGGCATCTTGCCATGATGCCTCACCTTGAGCGATCTGTATTGCCTTGGCAATGGGCATATTATCCATCAGACCGAAAACCTGGTGATGAAGTGACTCCCTGGATCGAAGCGTTTGTGAATGCAAAACATTGGATAGAAAAGGCAAAGAAAGAATAATGGCCTGTTAAAATTTTTTATGGATGAAACGCAGGCCTATTCCTGAATACGATTTGATAATTTCCGGATCAATAAAATCATTAAAACCACCACCTGGTTTTCTCCATGAACCCGAATCAGTAAACAATATTCCCTGGATTCCTCCGGCAGGTATTTCGTATAGAGTATGGCGATATTCAAGGTTAAAGAAAACGGTACCTGTGCCCCTGTCTACTTTATTCCCGACACCCCTGATGTTAACATGATTGTCTAAGACAAACGGGGCAAACGGATTGTTGTTATTTGTAGATAATCCC
>CAYMKE010000195.1:0-1609 GCA_964390955.1 uncultured Bacteroidales bacterium
TTGACTTAGTTTTTTTGTTTAAAAATTTGGTCATTGAATATTGAGATTTATTTGTTATTTGTAATTTGTGATTTGGTGCTTTAATCGCAAAAAAGTGACTTTATAGACAGACACTAATTATTTTAACCCAAAGGCAACGCCTCGGGAATATTTTATATTGCCCTTATCAGGGCGAATTAATATATGCCTTATTCTCAAGGCGTTGCCTTGAGCTAAATTAAAATGCCACTTCGTGGCGTAAAAATGTAGAATATTTTTCTATCCACAGCTAATATTCATATGATCCCCCAAAACCTACTATACACAATTAATTTGTTTAATCGTTTAACCTCAAAACCCAATCAACCTCATAACCTCCAAACCTCGTAACTTCCAAACCTCGTAACTTCCAAACTTCGTAACTTACAAACTTCGTAACCTCCAAACCTCCACACTTAAATTTAAATTCCCCAAGATTTACTCGATCTCATGCATAAATGAAGATTTATCTGTTGCTTTCCAAATTGAATTTACGAAATACTGGTTTTGATCAAAATAGTTGTTCACAACCATAAAGCCGGTTTCAATGGCCAGTTTTTCGATTTCAGGAAGGCTGTATTTTTTGGATATTTCAGTAAAAATGGGTTCTCCTTCTTCTAATTTCACAGTTAAATCACATTCATTGATTTTGGCTTCCTGTTTTTTCCTGCTTACAATAAAGCTTTTCACTTCTCCTTTAAGGGGGTCGTAAAACGGGTAATGGTAAAAGCTTTGTTTGTCAAAGTCAGCGCCAAGCTCACGGTTTACCCGGTCTATGATGTTTAATGTAAAGTCCCGTGTGATCCCTTGTCTGTCATTGTAAGCATTCAATATCTTTTGAGGGTCTTTTTTCAGGTCAAAACCTATAATCAGCACATCTCCCAGGCTTAGAGATGTGCGAAGGTCAGCTAAAAAGTTCCGGGCATCTTTATAACTGAAATTTCCAATATTTCCTCCCATAAAAAGCACAATATTCATGCCCCGTTTGCTTTTCCTGATATAGTCAAGCGCGTCAAAGTATTCTTTTTCAACGGTTTCCATGTTGATGTCGGGCATGTCTTTGCGAATGTTGGTTTCAAGGATTTTGAGCACATTTCCTGAAATATCAACCGGGATGTATGAGAAATTGGCTTTTTGGTTAATGAAATGTTGCAATAATACTTTTGTTTTCACTCCATCTCCGGCACCCAGTTCAATAAGCTTAAAATAATGTCCATTGTCAGATATTTTTAAAAATTCATCTTTGTATCGTTCTATGATCTCATGTTCTGCATCTGTCACATAATATTCATCCATATTCATGATCTTCCGGAATAATTCATCCCCTTTTTTATCATATAAGAATTTTGAGGAAATGTATTTAGGGTTTGATGTAAGCCCTTTGGTGATTTCTTTAGCGAACAGGTGATTTGTTTTTTTACAATCCATGTCTTTATTTTTTGTTGAATGTCATAAAAGTATGAAAATTTAACCGGTTTAATGTAAATTAATATTTTTAAATGTTTTTATATCATGGACGTTTCATATTATGAATGGTTATTTTTTTCCCATAAAGGGCATTGTGCCCCAATACATTCTTTGTTATCCGCGT
>CAYMKE010000195.1:1709-5764 GCA_964390955.1 uncultured Bacteroidales bacterium
TTATTTTTTTCCCATAAAGGGCATTGTGCCCCAATACATTCTTTGTTATCCGCGTATTGAGTGCATACCATATGATAGTCAGCCAAAAGTGTTTTTCCCAGGATGGCAGATGACAGTTTTGATGCAGCTTCCAATGCAACAAAACAATCCCGCTGGCAACACCGGGCAGCTTCGAATCCTGCTATTTTTTCAAGTACTTCTTTGGTGATATTTTGTAGTATTTTCCTTTCTTTTGCTTTGTACGGGTTTGCTTTCATAAGTATAGAAAATCCTGTTCCCACACCGGATACAGCGCCACATACTCCCATGAAAGCACATGAGCCGCCGGCTATCGTTTGTCCGCGTTCTACAGCTGTATCAATGTCTTCATTGGTAACCTTGCCTCCTGAATTTTTGTAAACAGACACCATAATAGCCGGAACCATCGAGTGATGTTCAGGGCCATGGATCCGCATGGATGGGTGTTCACGTATTTTTTCCATCATTTCAATCATATCACTGTATGCTGCTCTTTTTGCAAACGTTTTAATAAATTCTGCTGCATCTTTGCTGTGGCACTCATCGCACACGTAATGACCGTTATTACAAACGGTATTTGCCTTTTCTGTTTTTTTGCAATAAAAGCATGTTTGTTCTTTGTTATTCTCGAGATAAGCAAGTTCTGTGCCACAAACCACGCATCCTTTATGGTGTGTTTTGACAATTTGTTGTTTATGGCCATTTTGTTGTTTTTCCGGTGCTGTGAAACAACTACACGATACTTCCTGTTCAATATTTTCAGGGTTTCCATTGTGGTCGAGAACCATGATGGTATCATCAAATGATTGGCCTTTGGGTATTCTTATGGTTTGATGAATCCCTCTGGATAAAACAACACCCGGCTTCAACGTAATGCTTTCATGAGGCCCCCTGTAAATCAATGTTTTAGATTCTTTTTGATGAGACGGCTTAAGTGCACTGTATGTCAGTGAGTAAAAGTTGAATCCTTTGATCTGGCGGTATAAAAAGCGTTTGACAACATATATTTTTTCAAATCCTGAGTCTTCAAGCAGGGCAATTAACTCATTTTCTCTCATGGCCCCGCCAATGCATTCTCCCCTTAGTTTTTCGTTGTATTTAATGTCCAGTGGTATGGGATCAGCTGAGACAATGTCAGCAATGCAAATTCTGCCCCCGGGTTTTAAAATTCTCATGATTTCATTGTATGTTTGCCGTTTGTCAGGAGACAGGTTGATCACACAATTTGAGATGACGATATCTGTAGTTTCATCCTGGAGCGGGATTTGTTCAAGGAATCCTTTATGGAATTTCACATTGGCATATCCTGTGTTTTGAGCAAGCTTTTGTGCTGACAAGTTTGCTATTTCCAGCATGTTGTCAGCCATTTCAATGCCATGTACATATCCTTTTTTTCCTGCTTTTTTAGCAGCTATAAAGCATTCGGTACCAGTACCGCTTCCCAGGTCAACCAGTGTTTCTCCTTCATGCAGGTTGCAATCCATAACCGGGCTGCCACATCCGTAACTTCTTACACGGGATTCTTCCGGGATTCCTTCAAGTTCGTGCTCATCATATTGTACCGGATTTACAATTTTTTCGTTTACCTGTTCGGCAGCAGATGAATAAAAGGAATGGACAGAGGCATACCCATCGTGTCCTGGTAATGATAAAACACAGTTGGAGTGTGTAAATCCGACTGATGCCCGGCTTTCGTCACAATTATTCAGATGTTCGCCCATACGCTTTATCAGGCCAATGGATGTGTTCTGTTGAAAATTTTTATGCGTGTCGCCGTATGTCAACAAATGTAAGACAATGTTATTGTATAATGTTTGATATGGATCTGCTCCTACTAATTTTTGTTTATTAATAAAACTATGATCAATATCTCCACCTCCTGTAAGATATTTTAACGGGTCATGCATTAATGATTCGTCATTGATTAATGTTGCCGTTCTTATTTGTTGCATCACATTGCTGTTTTTCCAGACATGTTCTATCCCGTCACTGATGTTGCCGGCGATCATGTTTTTTTCGCCAATGAGGGCTGGAGAGGGGTATATATTTCCATCCGGGGCCATCGCGATGCTTTCCCATCCTGCGTTATTCAAATCAAATTTTGTTCCGGGCAGGGAGTATACCTGTGATTTGAATATTTCGAGGTTATCAATTGTTATGCCTGATTTTTGAGCTTCTGTGCCGGCCTTTTGGAGCTCTTTAAATATGGTTTCGGGTGCGGCAAACATATCATTTTTTGCATTGCCTTTTTTGAACAACCACATGTAATGCAGGTTCTTTATGTCGTGTTTTTGGGCAAACAGAACCAGTGATTTCATCTCATGTACATTATCTTTGTTAACCACCATAGCGAGAGAGACAGGGAATCCAAGTTGTGTAAGAAAAGATAAGGATCCGGCCATATTTTGAAAAGCACCTTTCCCACGAATTGCATCATGGTTTTTTTCCATCCCGTCAATACTTAACTGAATATGAAACCGGTTTCCGGGAATTTCGCGGAGCCATTGTTCAAATTGTTGAATGTTTTTCCCGTTTGTGAGTACTACTATGTGTGTGTCTTGTTTTTGAAATATATGATTGCAGATTTTTTTGAAGTCAGGATGAATAAACGGTTCTCCACCTGTTAAATAAAAAATACGGCATCCCAGGCTATATAAAGAGTTAATGCTTTCTATGATATCGGAATACAGCATAACGGATTGATCATTCGGATTGGAACAAAACAGGCAATGCTTGCACGACATATTGCATTGGTTTGTGATATGAAACCAGCATTCTTTTATGTGTTTTATTGCTCTGTATTTACTACGTCCTTTATAAGCAGGCCGGGAATCATGGCCATTAAAGCGGGAAATCAGTTTATTTATTTGGCCGGATGCATGTTCAACAGGGAATGAGAATTCTTTTGAATATTGCTCCGCGATTTCATTATGAGATATGTTTTGTATGGTTTTTGCCAGGATGAAATCACTTTTTCGCGTTGGAATAAACCAATCTGGTTTTTCATTATCAATATAAACAGGAATGTCGTTAAAAACAATTCGCTGGTAATTTGATATCATGATTTTTTGTTTTTAATAATGAAGGTTAAGGAGGGGTGTTTGCACTGTTAACGTATTGTCTTGGGTATATGGCTTTTGAGGAATTACTTGTTTCGTTTAACGGAATAAAAAAGGGAAAGAATGTTGAATATGTATCTGTTTTATGGTTTAAGAAATGCATGGAAGTGTTATGTGTATTTTTTATATTTTTGTAGAAATGCTATCTTTTAATGCAGGAGACTCGTCAAGATCCTTAACAATATCAATATCTGTTAATTGCTCCAGAAGCTGAAAAGAGAGGCCTGCCTCATTGGCATCGTCAATGCTTTCTTTAAGCACTGTATCTGTACCCCAGTATTTATTGTAAAATAAAGGATAATGCATAGATTTGATTCCCAGTAGATAATAACCGCCATCATTGGCTGGCCCGAATACCATGTCAGATTCATCGAGTTTATGGAATGCAGATTCGATGATTTCTGTGGTTAATTGATAACAGTCGGCCCCTATGATAACAGCTTTGTTGTAGTTTTGTTTAAAATAATCGAGAAATGCATTTTTCATGCGATCGCCCAGGTCATCACCTGTTTGTTTTATTTTTTTGTATTTTTTATTACTCCATTCGTCCATTCTGTCAATGAATTGCGAATAACATACAACTTTATCAAACCCCAATGGTTTGGTTATTTTGATGGTGTGTTCAATTAATTTTTTATAAATAGCAAGTGCCGGCTCTTCTCCAATTTCTTTTGCCAGACGAGTCTTTACTGCTCCCTTAATGGGGTTTTTTATGAAAATAATTAAAATATTATTATTATGATTCATATGTTTATAATTAAGTTACTAAGTTGATTAAGTTAATTGAGTTGATTAAGTTAATTGAGTTGATTAAGTTAATTGAGTTGATTAAGTTGATTGAGTTGATTGAGTTGATTGAGTTTAAAAGTTTAGAAGTTTAGAAGTTTAGAAGTTTAGAAGTTTAGAAGTTTAGAAGTT
>CAYMKE010000196.1:0-5759 GCA_964390955.1 uncultured Bacteroidales bacterium
CAGGTTATATTTGATGTTTTAAAAAAGGGCGAACACTAACAGGTTCGCCCTTTTTAAGATTATAAAAACATCTCATCCCGCAATCTATGTTGTCAGCTATTTCTTCTATTTGTTATTCATCATCTTATCAATACTACTTCTCCTTTTTTTGAATGTTTTTTCCCGTTCAGGGTGACGACTTCCAATGTATAAAAATAAATTCCCATGGGTTGTTTTTCTCCTCCGAATGTCCCGTCCCATCCGGTATTTATGTTGTCAGATTCAAAGACCAGGGCACCCCATTTGTTGAAAATCCGGAAATTGATTTTTTCAAACGGGCCGCCATACACGTATAACACATCATTGACATAGTCGTTGTTCGGGCTGAACGCATCGGGTACTGCATAATGGCTTGCAATGATGATTTTTTTGGATTCGCTGTCTTTGCAATGGTCTGCACTGATGGCTTCCAACTTTACATTATATGTTCCCTGGTCGGGATAACTGTAAGTGGGACTGTTTTTTTTTGATATCATGCTATTGTTGCCAAAATCCCAATTATAATAGTGTGCATTTGTTGAAGTATTCGTAAAATGGATATCCTCATTCACTCCATAATTCGTTTTGGCTGTCTCAAATGATGCAGTGGGGATCACAGGGGTTATTATGTTGCTGTCTTTACGGCTTACACAACCCTGGTCTGAAATTGCAGTGAGAGTAACCTGTTCAATATCTTCTGTTTGTTTTCTTTCATATGTAAATGATTCCTGATAAAATAATATATCTGTGCCCGGGTTCCATATTACAGAATCTATATACCCCCGGGCGATGGATGATTGATCGTAAAACTGAATGTTGTCGCATCCGGCATTGTATTCAAATTCAACTACAGGCAGAGGGTATGTTGTAGCTTGTTTCGTGACTGAATCAATACACCCGGTTTGTGATTCGGCGATCAGGGTTACCTTTGTATTGGTATCCTGTGTAAATGCATAACGGGTTGTTTGTTTATGTACTAAAGAGTCAAAAGGAAAAATCCATGTGAATGTTTTGACATCATTTAGTGGGATGGTTGTGTTGGCACTGAAGCGTACAGAAGTATTGAGGCATCCGGGTTTATACATCACAGAAGGGGATGGGCGTGGATTGACTTGCATCAACAGTGTGTCACTGGGAATTGAATTGCCGGAGGAGATTGTTATCATGCATGAGTAATACCCCTGGCCAGATATTGTTATACTGTCAAGAAAGAGAGTGTCATTTTGTGCCCCCTGGATATTAACCCCGTTCTTTTGCCATTGGTATTGAAATTCCTCAGGATGGATGTTGAGCGTGATGAATGTATTCAGTCCTTCACAAATCGTATCGCTTTTGGTTATCAGCAGAAATTCGGGGGCCGCGTTCATTGTTTCATCTGCTCCAATGTCAATTGTGCCGTTTATTATCCGGTTGTCCCCGTCAATATCATGTGGTGCGATATTATGATTTGTAATGTTCGGGTCGCCATTGTCTGTGCATGGAGATTCGGGTGATAAATGCCAATCTGCATTTGCAGCTGTTTCACCGGTGCCTGTAAATGATGAAGGATTGATGAATTCCGGATCTTCATCAATGTTTCCTGCGCCGGGATGGCCGCCTTCAATTAAAGAATAAGAGACTTGAGAAATATTGCCGTCCATCTCATTGCCCCAAACGATTGTATTGATGACATGAGGATTGGAAGAATTGGAATAAATGCCGCTGCCCTCTCCGGTTGTGGCTTTATTATTACAGATGGTATTGCAATACATTCTGGAATTCGAAGAACTGTTTAAATATACGCCACCCCCGGAAGATGCTTCGTTATTTGTAATAATATTGTTCGTAATATTTATTTGTTGTGAACTGTTCACATACATGCCGCCTCCTTCTCCTGTTGCTTTGTTATTGATGATCATGCAATTTCTGATGTATGGAGTGGCATTGTTAATGTATATGCCTCCACCTTTGGCTTCGGACAAGTTATTCAGTATTTTAGTGTATTCCAGTTTTATTTTACTAAAGTCATTGATATAAATTGCTCCCCCATCACCTGAGGATTTTGCATTTTTAAACACACAATATGTTAGAAATGAGCTGTCATTTTCAGATGAAATGCCGTCAAAATGGATGCCGTCCCAACTGTTTCCTACAGAATTGAATACGATTAATGAATCGGAATTCCCTTTCGCTATGATGCTTCCTTTTACAAGCAGGGGATAATGGCCCCTGAATTCAATACACGTACCGGGATTTATATGGAGTATTGCATCTTCTTCTATTGTAACGCTGCCTGTAATGAATACCGTATCGGTTTTCCAATGATTTTCTCCGTTTAAACTGCCTGAAACCGTAATGTTTTCAGCAATAGCATGATGTGGTGAGAGCACTTGTGATACGATGAATAAGAAAACGAGCAATTGGTTGTGTTTTTTCATTCGTTTATTTTTTAGAAGTTAGAAGTAAATACATTTATGTTTGTTTCAGGTACAGAAAGTTTTTTTAATTTTACGAAATAAAAGTAAAAAAAAGATTCTATGATCAGAAAAATTACAAATAAATTTTTAAAAATAAGATTTTTTATAAATATAACCATACTATCTGTGTGTTTTTTTACCCTTAATGCCTGGGAGAATCAAGAATCCGGTGTGTATGTTCAGGACTACGGGGCGGTTGAGGATGTTTCAACTGACCTAAAAACAGGTGATTACTTTTTAAAAGAATCAATTAACCATAAAGCCGTAACTTTTTTTTTAAAAGCATATAAAGAAAGAGAAGAAAGCCCGTCACTTAATTACAAAATAGGAGAGAGCTATTTAGGTACGTGCGAAAAACATAAGAGCCTTAAATATTTTAAAAAAGCAAAGAATTTGGATCCGGGTGTTGCAGAGGACATTGATTATAAAACAGGACTCGGCTATCATTTAAATTATCAATTTGATAGTGCATTGATGATGTATCAACAATATTATGACAACATGAAACAATCGAATAATAAAACTGCAATGCAAAAGGCCCGGCGCAGCATGGAGCAAAGCAATGCTGCCAAACGAATGGTGGCAGACCGGGTTCCTTCTGTAATTTATAATATTGGTGACTCCATAAATACTAAGTTCCCGGAATACAGGCCGCTTTTATCCCAAAAAGAAAGCATCTTGTTTTATACTTCAAGGAGGAAAATTACAGCAGGAGGCGCTATAGATGAAAAGGATTTTTATTTTTATGAAGATGTATACAGCTCTAAAAAGACGGATGGTGAATGGGGCGAGGGAAAACGTCTTACTTCTTTTATTAACAGTTCTTATCATAATGCATTTGTAGGCAATGGCATCCATGGCTCCCAGGTTATTGTATTCAATGGCAAAAAAAACGGGGGAGATCTTTTTTATATGAGATATGACGGGAAAGATTGGGAAAAACCTGTAGCGTTTCCCAAAGAAATTAATACCAAATGGAGGGAGTCGTGTGGTTGTTTCTCCAGGACAGGAGATACCCTGTTTTTTGTGAGCAATAGAAAAGACAAATCATTAGGAGGAGGTGATATCTATTTCAGTCACCGTTGTGGCAGAAATAAATGGACTGAACCGGTGAATCTCGGAGATAAGATTAATACACCTTATGATGAGTACGGTATTTCACTCGATCCTTCCGGGAATACATTGTTTTTTAGCTCTAAAGGCCATGAAAATATGGGTGGATATGATATATTTCAAATAAAAATGACGGACAAAGGCTGGTCTGAGCCGGAAAATTTGGGGTATCCTATAAACACCCCGTTTGATGATCTCTTTTATATTATGAGTCATGATCAATGCACCGGCTATTTTTCTTCAAACAGAGAAGGAGGAGAAGGCAGTTTTGATATCTATTATGTTAAATTTTGTGATTAATAAAAAAAATTAATGATACTCTAATTGAGTTACTTTTTTAAGTACCTTTTTATTAAATTTTTTTATAAATTTTGCAGCAACAGGATCTCTTCCTAGCCGTTTATAATGATAAAGAGTCTCCGGGTTATTTGCCCCTCCGGGCAGAAATAATATGTCATAATGGCTGGCATTTGATTTATTAATATTTTTGATTATTTTAGATGCAAAATTAAGTAAACTTGTCTAAGTATGTTGGTTAAAACGTTTGGTTATGCTGTTCAGGGGATTAATGCAATCCCGATTACTATAGAAGTAAGTGTATCCCAGGGTGCGAAATTTTTACTTGTCGGCCTGCCTGACAACGCTGTAAAGGAAAGCCAGCAAAGGATATATACAGCCCTGTCTACAAATGATTTCAGGAGGCCGGGCAAAAAGGTGGTGATCAACATGGCTCCTGCAGATATTAAAAAAGAGGGAGCAGCGTATGACTTGCCACTGGCCGTGGGATTATTAGCCGCTACAGGCCAAATTGAACCTGAAAATCTCGATCAATACGTGATCATGGGCGAACTATCACTCGATGGAAGCCTTCAGCCGATTAAAGGCGTGCTGCCCATTGCCATCAAAGCCAGGGAACAGGGGTTTAAAGGCATCGTGCTTCCTGTTCAGAATGCACGTGAAGCTGCCGTGGTGAATGATCTTGAAGTATATGGAGCGCTAAATATCCGTGAGGTGGCAGATTTTTTGAATGATGTTACGCGAATTGATCCAACCATTGTGCATACACGCGAAGAGTTTTTTTCCAATGCCAATCATTATGAAATAGATTTTGCCGACGTAAAAGGACAGGAGAATGTTAAAAGGGCAATAGAAATATCGGCTGCGGGGGGGCATAATATTTTGATGATAGGCCCTCCGGGGGCAGGTAAGACGATGATTGCCAAAAGAATACCGACAATTATACCGCCCCTCACGTTGCATGAGGCTCTTGAAACGACAAAGATACATTCTGTTGTAGGCAAGCTGGATGAAAAAACGTCTTTGATGACAAAGAGGCCTTTTCGTTCACCCCATCATACGGTGAGTGATGTAGCATTGGTTGGTGGAGGCTCATTTCCGCAACCCGGTGAAATATCACTGGCACATAATGGCGTGCTTTTCCTTGATGAGCTCCCGGAATTTAAACGCAATGTTTTGGAAGTGATGCGTCAGCCGCTGGAAGACAGGGTGATTACTATTTCAAGGGCACGGTTTACTGTAGAATACCCTGCAAGCCTGATGTTGGTGGCTTCTATGAATCCATGCCCATGTGGATATTATAATCATCCTGAGAAAGAATGTGTTTGTGCCCCGGGAATGATTCAACGATATTTAAACCGTATTTCAGGCCCTTTGCTTGACAGGATTGATATTCATATTGAAGTAACTCCTGTGCCCTTTAATGAATTGTCTAAGATGAAAGAAAGTGAAGATAGTGAAACCATCAGGCACCGCGTGATAAAAGCCAGGGAAAAACAGGAGAATCGGTTTGAAAAACATCAGCATATTCATACCAATGCCCAAATGAGCTCAAAACTATTACGAGAGCATTGTGAGATAGATAAAGCCGGCCAGAATTTATTAAAGAATGCCATGAATACCCTGGGCTTGTCTGCCCGGGCTTATGACAGAATCCTGAAATTGTCCCGCACCATCGCTGACCTGGAACATAAAGACCACATTGAAGCTCATCATCTTGCCGAAGCCATTCAGTACCGGAGCCTTGACAGAGAGAACTGGGGAACATGAGGTGGACAGGACAAATAAATATTACAATTAGAAACTTTCTGAAGAAGTACAATTAGTGTCCGTCTCTAAAGTCAAGTGTTTGGATCATAATGTTCGGTAACGAGG
>CAYMKE010000197.1:0-5696 GCA_964390955.1 uncultured Bacteroidales bacterium
ACTTATAAAGACAGGATTAAACCTGATGAAAAATCTGCAACACTGTTGCGGAAATCTGAAAAAATATTTAAATTAAGGGTACTACTACCATTTTAGTGGAAGTTGATTTTGAGTATCCAGAATTCAGAATAGTTTTATTATAAGCTTCACTGATTTTTCTGCCTTCCGACTTCTGTCTTCTGACTTCTATATTCTAATAATCCTTTTAGTTGATAATTGACAAATAGTGGTCAACCTTATTCAGGCATCAACAATTTATAAACGCCTAAAATTACATCTCTTTCTTTAACCACTCGTACCACTCATTCATTCCCTCCCCATTGGTGACGGATGTAGTAATGATTTGAATGTTTGGGTTCACCCGCTTTGTATATTCCTTGGCTTTCTCAAGGTCAAAATTCAAATGAGGCAGTAAATCCATTTTATTGATGATGCAAATATCGCTGTTCTGGAATATTACCGGGTATTTTATGGGTTTGTCTTCTCCTTCTGTTACAGACATTACCACAATCCTTCGCGATTCGCCTAAATCAAACATAGCTGGGCATACCAGGTTCCCTACATTTTCGATAAAAAGGATAGATCGTTCTTTGATATCAAGTGATTTGGCTGCCTGGTTCACCATGTTGGCATCAAGGTGGCATCCGCTGCCGGTGTTGACCTGTATAACCGGTGCACCGGTTTTTTCTATGCGTTCAGCATCATTCATGGTTTGTTGGTCGCCCTCTATAACATAAAAAGGAAAGGCTTTTTTCATATCATGAATGGTGCGCTCCAATAAAGATGTCTTGCCCGATCCAGGGGAACTGACCATGTTTAATGCAAGGATGTTTTTGGCCTCAAAATAGCCCCTGTTTCGTTCGGCCAATAAATTATTCTTTTGGAGTATGTCTTGTTCCACTTGTATCTCATGGGTATGTCCATGATCATGATCGTGACTGTGGTCGTGACTGTGGTCGTGATGATGACCATGTTCATGTTGGTGGCTATGACCATGATCTGAATGAATATGTTGATGATTTTGTTCTCCGGGTTTCCTGAATGTCACAGAGTCGTTTGTATCTCCGCAACCGCATGAATTACACATAATAATAAAGTTTTTGTTTTTAGTAAAACTTATTTTTTTTGTTGGGATTGTTTATTTCCTGTTTTTTTTTGCCACGTGTCCTTTAATGTGACGGTACGGTTAAAAACAGGCTTTCCCGGGGCTGAGTGCCTGGTGTCTACACAATAATATCCAATTCGCTGAAACTGGCAATGTGTTCCGGGGGTTGCATCTTTCAACCCTGGCTCGGCCATTGCCTGGCGGATGTTCATTGAACCGGGATTTAAATTTGAAATGAAATCGTTCCCTTCTTCTGTATCATCCGGATTTTCTTTATTAAATAACCGGTCATATTCTCTTACTTCCACAGGCACTGCATGTTTTGCAGAGACCCAATGAAGTGTGCCCTTCACTTTCCGGGTGCTTTGCCCTCCCCCACTCTTTGTTTCAGGATCATAAGTACAAATGATGTGTTTAATTTCCCCGGATTGTTCATCTTTTATGACTTCTTTACATTCCACGATATAAGCGCTCTTTAGCCTCACTTCTTTTCCTGGCGCCATCCTGAAAAATTTGCGTGGCGGGTCTTCCATAAAATCATTTCGTTCTATATATATTTCCCTTGAAAAAGGGATGTTTCTTTTACCCATAGATTCATCTTCGGGGTTATTCACGGTTTCTAACCATTCTTCCTCACCCTCGGGATAATTTTCGATGATCACTTTGACAGGATCAATTACAGCCATCACCCTGGCGGCCTTTTTATTCAACTCTTCCCTGATGCTGTGTTCCAAAAGTGCCATATCAATTATGCCTTCACGTTTGGCAATGCCTATTTTATCCGAAAAACTCTTAATGGCTCCGGGCGTATACCCTCTTCTTCTCAGCCCTGAAATGGTGGGCATTCGGGGATCGTCCCAACTTTCAACATGTCCTTCCTGCACCAGGCGTTGTAGTTTACGTTTACTCAATACTGTATACCCGATATTCAGCCGGGCAAATTCAATCTGGCGGGGACGGTTTCCGGTGTCATATATTTGATCTAAAAACCAATCGTACAATGGCCTGTGCACTTCAAACTCCAATGTACATAATGAATGGGTAATGTTTTCGATGTAGTCGGATTGCCCGTGGGTAAAATCATAGGTTGGATAGATGCACCATTTATTGCCTGTCCGGTGGTGCTCTCCAAACCGGATACGGTACATCACCGGGTCGCGTAGATGCATATTGGGAGATGCCATATCAATTTTGGCACGTAGCAGGTAAGTGCCTTCTTCAAATTCTCCTGCCCTCATTTTCCTGAATAAATCAAGGTTTTCATCTACCGGCCTGTTCCGGGATGGGCTTTCTTTTCCGGGTTCGGTGGGTGTACCTTTGGACTCTTTTATTTCTTCCGGACTCATATTACAAACATAGGCTTTCCCTTTTTTGATCAGGAGTTCTGCCCATTCATACAATTGCTCAAAATAATCAGAAGCATAATACATCCTGTCGTCCCAGTCATATCCAAGCCAATGTACATCTTCAATAATTGAATCCACGTATTCTTTGGTGGCTTTTAACGGGTTGGAGTCATCAAACCGTAAATTGCATTTGCCATTGTATTTTTCTGCCAGTCCAAAATCAAGGCATATGGCCTTGGCATGTCCAATATGCAAATAACCATTGGGTTCGGGTGGAAATCGCGTGTGAATTTCTCCATTATTTTTCCCACTCGCAATGTCTTCCTCTATGATCTCTTCAATAAAATTGCCAGGCACTACGTGCTCATTATTTGTTTGACGTGTATCTTTATTCATTGATGGTCTTAAAAATAATTAATTTAAAGTGTACAAAATTAAAAGAATTCATCCAATCTGGCTGATATAATCATAAAAAAATAATTTGCATTTTTTATATAAAGTCAATAATCATTTATTCTGTATTATTCACGCATTTAGTTTCTATACGCGAAGCCTCTGTACAATAAGATATAACAATCTGTTTCAACGGCTCAGAAACAAAGCAAGTGTACTAAAACAAATACACTTAAAGAAAAGCAGGTTTTGTTAATATCACTTTGTTAAGATAACACTTACTTTTTGAATTTCACCTCCAACACGGGGATTTAATTTTGAGATTTTGATGGTCGCCTGTTGTATTTTGCTTTCAAATTGCCCATATAAAGCATCTAAAATCCGTTTTGCCAGGTGTTCCAATAACTTTGAATTCTGTTCCATTTCATTTTTTACAATCCTGTATGCCTGCTGGTAATCCAATGCATCTTCTAATTCATCCGTTTCCGCGGGTTTGCTAATATCCACTTCAAGCATAAGGTCAACCAGAAATTTGTTCCCAACGATTTGTTCTTCTTTAAAATGTCCGTGATAAGCATAAAATTCCATGTTTTCTATGTGGATGACAGCCATAATATTTGATTTAAAGTTTTGTTTTAAAATTTTGTTTCATTGCAATAATAATTATTTTTTACAAATAATCGTTACTATCAAGAGTAACTAAATTTTTATAACCAAAGGAATTAATTGGTATAAATTTATTAATTTTGTAAGCTAAATAGTGTTTGTCCATAATGGCCACTAACCCCGATACAGTCATTTTTCCTTCCGGGGGAAGTTTCGTTATGCTTGCCCAAAATTTGCTCATTGGTAAACTGCACATTTTGAGACTGCGCAAGCCTTGTTATCGAACATTATGAGCCAAACACCTGGATTTAAAGACAAACAGTAAATAATGGTCGCATGGCCGAGTGGCTCAGGCAACGGTCTGCAAAACCGTGTACGGCGGTTCGAATCCGCCTGCGACCTCAAAAAAACATCCTCATTTTAGTGGATGTTTTTTTTATTTCCCCCGAATCAGAACCTGAAATAAATAAACGGTTGTAATTCTGCTGTTTTAAATTGGTATATCACTAAAACTGCAATGACAAAAATAATGATTTTCACCACTATCGGGGTTCTGATGAACAATCCCCTGTAGTTTTCTTTAGTTTGAGACGGCAGCCAATGTGTTATAAATGCAATAAGGATTAGTGAAAAAACCAGCTTATATCCAGCGATTGCCTGCAATATTGTAGAAAAACTAAAATAATTGATGATCCGTTCTATCATTAACAATGCATTATCCATATCTTTTGCCCTGAAAAACAACCAAAGAAATGTCACAAAATGGAATGTAAAAAACACATTCAAAAAATGTCGAAATTTATTTGTTGATGTACGCCAGGGCGAAACAGAACGCCATGCTTTGTTTACTATAAGTCCTATCCCATGCATAGCCCCCCAAATAACAAACCGCATGTTGGCACCATGCCATAAACCACCTAAAAGCATGGTAATGAAAATATTAATATTAGCCCTGAATTGTCCTTTCCGGTTTCCGCCTAATGGAATATATAAATAATCCCTGAGCCATGATGAAAGCGAAATATGCCACCTGCGCCAAAACTCTGTAATGTTTGCCGACTTGTAAGGGAAAAAGAAGTTGACAGGCAAACGGAACCCCAACAGCAATGCAGTGCCGATGGCAATATCGGTATATCCTGAGAAATCACAGTAAATTTGTGCAGAATATCCATACAATGCCATTAAATTTTCAAATCCGGTATAATTGATGGGGGATTGAAAAACCCGGTCAACAAAATTCACTGATATATAATCGGATATGATAATTTTTTTAACCAGTCCGTTTAATATCATAAACAACGCATACCCCATTTGTTCTTTGCTTAAACTGTATTTTTGATATAACTGTGGAATAAAATGTGCTGCTCTTACAATAGGGCCTGCCACCAGTTGTGGAAAAAAGGCCACGTAAAATCCAAAATCCAGAATGTTATTGACAGGCATAATCTTTTTTCTATACACATCAACAGAATAACTGATGGTTTGGAATGTAAAAAATGATATCCCTACAGGAAGTAAAATATTGTTGATATCAAA
Source organism: uncultured Bacteroidales bacterium (assembly GCA_964390955.1). GTDB lineage: Bacteria > Bacteroidota > Bacteroidia > Bacteroidales > JBBRXJ01 > CAYMKE01. The sequence goes on from CAYMKE010000197.1 coordinate 4,987, forward strand.
CTCACTTCCTGTCAAATCATTGCTCCACTTTGCCAGAACATTCATTACCATGAGGTTGGCATCAAACAATTCATTGACCCACCTGATAACAAAATATGCATACTTAAAATAAAACAATACGGATAGATTAATGATAATGCTAATGGTTAGAAAAAGCTGCCTGGCTGTTTTTTTCTTTGAATTGTAGATGGCATGGCCAATTGCATAATCAACGATGGTAGAGAAAACCAAAAGAAAAAAGAAATACCCGCCTGATTTATAATAGAAAAACAAGCTCATTAAAAATAAATAAGCATGCCGAAGCTTCTTTTTCTTATATATTAAGGAATAGAAAAGCAATAAGATGGTAAAGAACACCCAAAAATATATCTGGGTAAAAAGAAGGGGTGAGTCACTGGAATATGTTAATATTTGCCGAATAAAATCCATTCAATATGTTTAGAACTAATAATGGTTTCTAAAGGTTTACTTTTAAAACAAGTAAAAATAAACTAAAATAAATATAATTTAAAATATTTATAATAAATCAGTGGTTAAACTGCTATCGCTCTATTCTAAATATCGGTTGATTTGAATATATTCACTATCATTTGCCAATGAAAACACGATAAAAAAATTCAAAATCAAAACATACAAATATTGATATTCACTTACTAAAACATTTCATATGTTTAAATTTAAGTTACTAAGTTACTAAGTTTGTAGGTTGA
>CAYMKE010000198.1:0-5658 GCA_964390955.1 uncultured Bacteroidales bacterium
TTTCTGATCTGTTTCTTTCTTTTGAAGTTCATTTAAATGTTCAATTTTTTTCTTTCTCAAAAAGTCATTTACATCACCTATGGTTTCGCGGATTTGATGATTTTTAAATTCATATACTTTATTCGTAAGCCCGCTCAAAAAGTCCCTGTCATGTGATACCAAAATCAAAGTCCCGTCATATTCCAACAAGGCTTGTTTTAAAATGTCTTTTGACCGCATATCAAGATGATTTGTAGGCTCATCCAGGATCAGCAGGTTATATTCCCTGAGTAATAAAGTGGCCAATGCCAGGCGTGAACATTCGCCACCCGAAAGCACGCTTACTTTTTTATCAATATCGTCGCCGCTGAATAAAAAAGAGCCAAGGATGGTACGGATTTTAGGACGTACATCTCCCACAGCTATGTCATCAATGGTTTCAAACACTGTTTTGGATTTATCGAGCAGCTCATCCTGGTTTTGTGCATAATATCCTATGGATACATTTTCTCCTATCTCATAATGTCCTGAAAAATCCGTTTCATTCATAATGACTTTTATCAAAGTGGTTTTACCTTCCCCGTTCCGTCCAACAAAAGCCAGACGGTCGCCCCGGTCAATGGCCAAATCAATATTTTCCAACACCAATTGTTCATCATACGCTTTGGTGAGGTGTTCCATCTTTACTACTGTTTTTACCGAGCGGGGAGCAGGGGGAAAACGGAGCCTGATCTCACTGGTTTCTTCTTCGTCTATTTCGATTCGGTCAATTTTTTCAAGTTGTCTGATTTTTTGTTGTACCTGTACTGCTTTTGTTGCCTTGTATCTGAATTTTTCAATAAATTCTTCCGCTTTTTCTATCTCCCGCTGTTGATTGGCATATGCAGCTTGCTGCATTTTGATCCGCTCTTTCCTGGCCTGGACAAATTTAGAGTAAGGCATGGGATAATCGTAAGACCTGCCTTTAACCAATTCAATTGTCCGTTGTGTCACGTTATCCAAAAAAGCCCTGTCATGTGATATAATAAGCACGGCTCCATAATAATTTCCTAAAAATTCTTCCAGCCATTGAATAGACTCAATATCCAGATGATTGGTGGGTTCATCTAATAATAACACCTCCGGTTTTTTAAGCAACAGCTTGGCAATTTCAACACGCATTCGCCATCCTCCGCTAAACTCAGAAGTAAGACGTTCCATGTCCTCTTTTTCAAATCCCAATCCCAAAAGGCAGCGTTCTATGTCTGCTTCCATGGTTTCTGCTCCCAACATATTAAGCTGTCCGCTTAAATCAGAAAGTTTGTCGGCAAGAGACAGGTAATCGGCAGACTCGTAATCCGTTCTGTTGGCTAATTCGTCCGATAAATCATGAATCTTTTTATGTATTTGCTCTACTTCCGAAAATGCTTTCTTCACCTCTTCTTTGAGGGTATGGGTGTTTTCAACCTCCATAAACTGGGGAAGATACCCGATTCTAATTCCATTCGGTACAGAGATGTTCCCGGATGTTGGATTGAGTTCCTGTATAATTAATTTAAAAAGGGTTGATTTACCGGCCCCATTCTTCCCCACCAGGCCTATTTTATCTTTTTTATTAATGATAAAAGAGATATTATTAAAGAGCCGGGCACTTCCAAAATCTACCGATATGTTGTCCAATGAAATCATAAGGCAAAATTAATGAATCCGGATGTAATTCAAACCGGATTCGGAATTAGCTTTCAATTTCTAATGACATTCATTAGAAATTAATGTTAATAATTTATTAATAAAAAAATCATGAAATATTAACCACTTCGAACTTAGCTTCTAATGCATCATATACCAAAAGTTTCCCGGACAACACCTCTCCTTTTTCAAGCACAATTTTAATCACTTCGCATGCCTGTAAACTTCCGATGATGCCAGGCAACACACCCATTACACCCTGTGGCATGGTTGTTTCATCGGATGTGTCAGGATACAGGCCGCTGTATGAAGGGCCTCCCCTATAATTGAACACTGTCACCTGTCCTGTGAATTCTTCTATAGAACCATGAACAAAAGGTTTTTTTAATTTATTGGTAACACGATCAATGCATATCCTGGATACAAAATTATCCGTGGCGCCCACGATTATATCATAGGATGAAATAATTTCTTCAGCATTGTGATCATCCAGTTGATATGGATAAGGGGTCAATTGTACGTCAGAATTTAAATCGTTTAATGTTTTACAGGCTTTTTCAACTTTTAATGCCCCCACCTGCGATTCTTTAAATAAAATTTGTCGTTGCAGATTCGATAGGCTTACCTTGTCAGGATCCATGATCCCGATTTTACCTATCCCTGAAGCCGCAAGGTATTGCAATACAGGTGCCCCCAAACCTCCTGCACCTACTACAAGAACCCGTGCATTGAGTAGCTTTTGCTGTCCGTCTTCTCCCACTTCCGGAATAATGATATGCCTGTTATACCGTTCTTTTTGTCTGTTGGTCATTGCGCTTTACAATTGCATATAATAATCCCAGTCTTTCCATACTACTTCGTACCCGTTTTGCTGAATCATTTCAGCTATTTCAGAAGGGTGACGGCTATCATGCACGGCAAACTGTTCGAGATGTCCTTCATCATTTGCATATCCGCCTGGATTGGTTTTAGAACCCGCGCTAAATGAAGTAATACCGAGTTTTAACATGTGGTCTCTGAATTTTGGGCTTTCCCTTGTAGATAAAGAAATTTCCACGTATTCATTGAACAACCGGTACGCGCAAATCAATTGCAACAAATTTTTCTCTGTCACCGGGTGTTTCGGTTGAAAAGCACCGACATGAGGCCTTAGTCGAGGAAATGAAATACAATATTTTGTTTTCCAGTAATGTTTTTCAAGAAATTGCAAGTGAAGCGCTGTAAAAAATGAATCCGTGCGCCAGTCTTCCAGTCCCAATAAACACCCGAGGCCGGTTTTATGTACTCCTGCTTCTCCAATTCGTTCAGGCGTTGACAACCTGTATTGAAAGTCAGCCTTTTTACCATCCGGATGATATTCAGGATATTGTTGCTCGTTGTATGTTTCCTGGTAAATATATACTGTATTCAATCCATATTCTTTCATTTTTTTATATTCAGAAGAAGCAAGTGGCTGTACCTCAATAGAAATATGAGAAAAATCCTGGTTGAGTTCTTCTATAATTTCTTTAATATAAGAGGCTCCACAGTGTTTTTCATCTTCACCTGTAACCAATAAAATATGCTTAAAGCCCATATTTTTAATAATGGCTGCTTCTTCCATAATCTCGTTCAGAGCTAAAATTGTACGGTCAAACTTGTTATTCCTGTTAAACCCACAATAAACACATGAATTCGTACATGCATTGGAAATATACAATGGGATGTACATTTGAATGGTCTTCCCGAATCGTTTTTGGGTAATTTGCATGCTCTTCTGTGCCATTAATTCAAGATACGGTTCTGCTGCAGGAGAAATCAATGCCTGAAAATCATGAATTGTCAGACGTTCCTTCGCCAATGCCTGCTTTACGTCATTTTCTGTCCTGGAATATATCTGGTTTAGAATGTTATCCCAATCGTATTTTTGTAGTTTCTGATAAAATTTATTCATAATTGATTTCTTTGTCCTTTTTTTGTAAATTAGTCTGGTGTATTATTCTTCTAAAAACGAAGTCAGTGGGCTGGTAGCATGCGCGACTTCAGATTCTTCGGCCAATTTAGCTTCAAATGCCATCCTGCCGGCTTCTACTGCCTTTTTAAATGCACGGGCCATTTGTATTGGTTGAGGAGAAACAGCAATGGCTGTATTGATGAGTACGGCATCGGCTCCAATTTCCATAGCCTGCGCTGCATGCGAGGGGCTCCCGATGCCTGCATCAACCACTACAGGGACATTGCTTTGTTCGATGATGATATGAAGAAATTCCAATGTCTGCAATCCTTTATTTGAACCAATGGGCGATCCCAGGGGCATGACAGCCGAAGCGCCTGCTTCTTCCAGATGTTTACATAAAACCGGATCGGCTTGAATGTATGGCAATACATAAAACCCCATTTTAACCAATTCTTTGGTGGCAGCAAGGGTTTCTTCTCCATCCGGCAACAAGTATTTCGGATCGGGATGGATCTCTAGTTTGAGCCAATTGGTCTCCAAAGCTTCTCGTGCAAGTTCGGCTGCAAATACTGCTTCTTTAGCTGTTCGTACACCGGAAGTATTTGGCAAAAGGTTCACTCCGGGCAGGTCAAGATGATTCAGCATATCATCTTCGATATCGGATATATCTATACGCTTTAATGCCACTGTCACAAGTTCTGACCCGGATGCTTTGATCGCGTCCTGCATGGATTCATTGGAGCTATATTTTCCTGTCCCGGTGAATAACCGGGAATTAAATGTCTTATTGGCAATAGTTAATGACTTCATATATAATAATTTAATCGTTTTATAATTACAAAAAAGATGCAAATATAACATTAAGTATAAAACCAAGAAGTAAAATTCTTAAAAAATATTCTATTTGCTTGTTAATGAATTTATTTTGTCATACATGCACATACATTATGAACAATTTGATCAATATTCTCCTGAATGGTTTCTGCATTTCCGGGATTTAAAGTCCATACTGCCCCCAGCACCGCTATTCCATCAAAAAAACAATCATTCAACTGCTTAATTTTATGTTGATCAATGCCTCCCAGTGCTATGATATTGGATTGGCGGCCTTGCTTTAAAAATTGCTTTACTTCTTCCATATTTAGGTCCCCCTTATATCCTTGCTTGGAAATACCGGGAAACACGGGGCTTAAAAATATATCTTCAAAAACCCCATCCAGTTGCCTGACTTCTTCAATAGAATGACAGGAAGTGCTTTTTTTTCCCTTACATATAATATCAGAAGCTTGTGATCTGTTTTTTACTGAAAAATGGAGCCCTTTTAATGCATATAAATCTTTCAGCTCATATGCATCGTGTAAAACGATCCGGCGATGCAAATATGAAGGAATACATTTCAGGTATTGATTATAAACTTCAACAGAAGCACCCGGTTTTCGTAAATGAAAAATAAAATCATACCGTTCCATTAATGATGTAATTATTTTACATTCATCATTAAAATGCTTCGGATATGATAGTATTCGAAGTTCCATGTGTTGATATGTTTTATTTTTAAGCAACAATGAAGAAGTTGGACTTTATGGACAAACACTACTTATACTGGACAAATACGCACGGGACACCTGTATAATTTTCAAAATAGTTCTTCACCCTCCTTTTGTTGCAGAAATGATAAGGATTTTATCATTTTCTTGTAATGTGCAGGTTTTCCATTCATCCTTTTTGATTACAGTATTATTAAGGGCTACAGCAATTCCTTTTTTTTGATTCAGTGCTTTCATGGCCAATATGTCATAAAGAGATGCATTGGGTTCAGCTGTAATTAATTCACCATTACAGAAAATGTTCATGTTATAAATATTTAAGCAGGGGTATAAACTGTGAGACAATTCCTTGGCAACATTACTTGCCCAGGTTCTAAGGGTCTGATCTCAGCCGTTTATATGGCACCCCTTTGGTTTGTTTTACAAATGTAATAATTATAATTCAAATGGACAATAAATAGAATGTTTGAAGAATAAAAAATTTAATTACAAACCCATTTTTAGAGTTAATTTTTTGTGAAAAAACGA
>CAYMKE010000199.1:0-5502 GCA_964390955.1 uncultured Bacteroidales bacterium
AGGCTTCGTTACGCTTGCCCCAAAATTGCTCATTTACACATCAATAACGATAAGGAGGTGCAATTTTAACTCCTTCCGAACAATTTTGACATATCCTGATTTCATTTCTCGCGTTTAAAATTTGCTTTCTGAAATCCCTGAATTTTTTTCCTGTCCATATTGACTGTACCGAATCGTTTTCAATATTACCCATGATATGTTCCGCGTTTTTATCAAAGCAACAAGGCACAACATTTCCATCTGTAGTAATTACCAATGCCCGCCATACACGTAAACATCTGTTCTGAATCCTGCTTTTTGTTTTAATTTCGCTATATTTATCATAATGATACCTGCTGTAGCCCGGTATTGTGCAAATTTTATTTTCTATTCCTGTAAAATCATAAATTTGTGGTAATTTGATTTCTGCTTTATCTGCTCCCATCTCGTATACTTTTTTCTTAAAATCTTCAATCTGATGCTGATTATGTTTAAACACAAGAAATTGAACTACAATAAAAGGGGTCTTGCTATTTTCCTTTTTTTTCAGAGAAACAAGATTGCGAATCCCCTGAATCACATTATTTAATTCCCCTCCCCTCCTGTATTGTTCATAAATATCCTGGTTAACACCATCCATTGAAACAACAATTTTATGCAGCCCGGAGCGAACAATTTTCATAGCATTTTCTTCATTCAGAAAATGTCCGTTTGTTGAAGTCATTGTAAACACTCGTTTTTTAACAGCATACCCGGCCATCTCAAAAAAATGAGGATGTAAAAACGGTTCGCCCTGAAAATATAATAATAAAGAGGTGGTATGACGATATACCTGATCTATGATTTTTTTATAAAGACCAAATGGCATCATTGTATTATGCCTTACAAGATGATTAGCACCTTTAATGCATTCAGGGCAATGCAAGTTGCACAAAACAGTTGGTTCAACGGATAAAGATGTAGGATTGGATGCAATAACAGGCCTCTTAAATATCACGGAAACAAAATACCAAAATACAATTTGAATGATCGTTATAATTTTAACCAGATTAAGTGTCCGAATAAAAATTTTGATTTCTTTATACATGATTCTCCTATAAATACCTAATTTGAACAAGCCAAAACCAAACAGGATGTTTTCAAGGAATTTAATGTGATTTCAAATAAATAGTACAATGGCCAGGGCAAATCATTGAGCAGCATCAATAATTTCATATAATTCACTTAAATCAGGCGTTAAAATAATTTCAGTACGACGATTCTTCCGTCTTGCATCAGATGTGCTTTCATCAATTACCGGAACATATTTGCTTCTTCCTGCTGCTGTCAGCCTTGAAGGATCAATGCTTGAATGTTTTATAAGTATTTGAATGACAGAAACAGCACGCATCACACTCAATTCCCAGTTGTTGTTAATACAACCCTGAGCATTGCCAAAGGGCTGGTCATCGGTATGTCCTTCAATCATTACATTGATATCAGTATTATTTTCCAAAACACCGGCAAGTTTTTTTAATGCCTTAATGCCATCATCATTGATTTTAGTACTTCCTGTACCAAAAAGTAATTTTTCCTGCATCGAAATATACACTTTTCCATGTTTCCTTGTAACAGTCAATCCCTGCCCTTCAAATCCTATCAATGCCGATGAGACTTTGTCTTTAATGGCCTTTACTATAGAATCTTTTCGTGAAAGCATATTTTCCAGTTCAATAAGCCTTGCTTTTTGTGATTGCATTTCATTTCGAAGGTTCTCTAAATTCTGCTTTTTCCTGTCAATTTCCCGTTCAAGGTTCTTCAGTTTATCTTCACGCTGCTGAAGGTCTTCCTGGGTTTTCTGAAGTTTATCAAGCAATTGCCTGGTTTCACGTTCACTGCCTTTTAACAAAGATTCCTGTGATTCTTTAAGATGTAAATATTTATTCCGCAAATCGTTGCACTCTTCCTGCAGTTGTTTTAATGAATCCATGATTGCAGCACTGTCTTTTTGTAACTCAGCAAGATTTTGACTGCCTGTTTTCATTTGGGCTTTCAACTCAGTATTTTCAACAGTTAATCTTTCAGTGCTTTTTTTCAGGCTGTCTCTGACTTGTTTACAGTCTTCGTGTTCATTTTTTAACTCTGAAAACTGTTGAGGTGGAACACAAGAATAAAAATTCAATAATAAAAATATAATGGATGAAATAATCTCTTTTTTCAACATATTTAAAAAATTAAATGTTTAATAAAATACTTAACCAAAACAAATATAATGATTTCAAATCAATATAATGAAAAATAATTTCTAATTTTGAAAGTTATATACAATATTATGTATTAAAAAATTGGCTGAACCGAAAAATTGAAAATGGAAAATCATAATTTATTAAAAAATATAAACACCCCGGATGATTTAAAACATTTATCTGTAAAGCAATTAACACAACTCAGCGAAGAAGTCAGGCAATTCATCATAGATATTGTATCTCAAAACACAGGGCATCTTGGGGCAAGTCTTGGTGTTGTGGAACTTACTGTAGCATTGCATTATGTATTCAATACACCATATGACCAAATTATATGGGATGTGGGACATCAGGCGTATGGCCACAAAATCTTAACAGGCCGAAAAGATGTATTCCATACAAACAGAAAATATAAAGGCATTAGTGGATTCCCAAAAAGAGAAGAAAGCAAATACGATGCATTCGGAGCAGGCCATTCTTCAACATCCATATCTGCTGCATTGGGTATGGCCATTGCTGCAAAAAAGAAAAATGAACACAACCGCAAAATCATAGCAGTTATAGGAGACGGATCACTTACAGGCGGGGAAGCCTTTGAGGGGCTTAATAATGCAGGACATCTGAATACCGACCTCTTAGTCATTCTCAATGACAACAACATTGCCATTGACCCCAATGTAGGTGCATTAAAAGATTATCTTGTAGACATTACTACTTCCCAGGCATATAACAAATTTAAAGACGATATATGGCATATGCTGGGTAAACTTAATAAACTTGGCCAAAACGCCCAGCGTTTAGCCCAAAATATTGAAAACTCTGTTAAATCATTCCTGCTGAATCAAAGCAATTTATTTGAATCGCTTAATTTCAGATACTTTGGCCCTGTTGACGGACATGATGTTGTGCATTTAACAAAAGTCCTGAATGACCTTAAACATATTGGCGGCCCTAAATTGCTTCATTGCATCACTAAAAAAGGGAAAGGATTTAAACTGGCAGAAGAAGACCAGACTTACTGGCATGCTCCCGGTAAATTTTGCAAAAAAACCGGAAAAATTTATACGTTTGAAACAAAAGAAGCAGCAGGAAATAAATACCAGGAAGTGTTCGGCAACACGTTGGTTGAACTGGCTGAAAAAAACGATAAGATTATTGGCATCACTCCGGCTATGCCAACCGGTTCGTCAATGAATATCATGATGAAAAAAATGCCTGACAGGGTTTTTGACGTGGGCATAGCAGAACAACATGCTGTCACTTTTTCTGCAGGCCTTGCCATACAGGGATTAACCCCTTTTTGCAATATATATTCTACATTTATGCAACGTGCTTATGATCAGGTGATACATGACGTGGCACTCCAAAAACTTCCGGTTGTTTTTTGCCTCGACCGTGCCGGTTTGGTAGGGAGTGATGGTGCTACACATCATGGGGCTTTTGACATTGCTTATATGCGTTGCATTCCGAATATCACCTTTTGTGCTCCCATGGATGAAACAGAACTTCGCAACATGATGTACACTGCTCAGTTATATACTGAAGGGCCTTTTGTTATTCGCTATCCCAAAGGGTATGGAACAGATAAAAAATGGAAGTTGCCATTTAAAAAAACTCAACCCGGAAAAGGAAGGAAACTCAGGGATGGCAATGACATTGCAATACTAAGCATCGGCCATGTTGGTAATTTTGTAACTGAAGCACTCAAACAATTCAACGAATTTCAACTTAATGCTGCGCATTATGACATGCGTTTTATTAAACCGCTTGACGAAGATTTGTTGCACACTATTTTTAAAAAATTTGATGACATAATTACTGTTGAAGACGGCACCATTAAAGGAGGTTTTGGCAGTGCTGTCCTGGAATTTATGAATGAACACCTTTACAAAGCCAATATAAAAATGCTGGGCATTCCCGACCGGTTTATAGAACAAGGCTCTCAAAATGAACTTTATAAAGAATGCGGTTTTGATAAAGACAGCATTTATAATACGCTGAAATCATATGTTCATAATGGAGTACTAACACATCCGGGGTAATTAGTGGCACTTTTGCAAAAAAAGACGTTCCCTAAGAGTCACTAAATCTTAAACTTATGCATTCCAATAAGCAAAAGACAAATAAAAAAAAGAAAATAGAAACTCACAACAAAACCAAAGAACAAACCGACAGTCCGGCTACCAAAAAAAAAGATACGTTTCTTGTAATTCAAACAGCATTTATAGGCGATGTAATTTTAGCGACACCGGTCATTGAAAAATTACACCGGTTTTACCCGGATGCCCGAATAGATATCCTGATCAGACAAGGGAATGAAACGCTCTTTGAAAATCATCCTTTCATCCATGAAATACTTATTCTTAACAAAAAAAAACAAAAACTATTCAATCTTTACAAAACGATCAAACGAATTCGCAAAAAAAAATATGATCATGTTATAAACCTTCACCGGTTTTTAAGCTCCGGGGTCATTACTGCATTATCAGGGGCTTCAAATACCTGGGGATTTAATAAAAATCCCGCGTCTTTTCTTTTTGATCATGTAGTACAACATGAAATACACAATAATACAAAACCTGTTCACGAAGTAGAACGGAATCTATCTGTAATAAATAAATTAACTGATCACACATTTATTCGTCCGGCATTATATCCTTCACCAGATGACTACCAGGTAATTCATAATACCAGACAATATATTACCATTGCCCCTGCTTCTGTATGGCACACAAAACAGCTCCCTCCCGGTAAATGGATAGAATTGTCCAATTATATTGGTAAATCATATAAAATATATTTGATTGGAAGCAACAATGACCAAGAATTATGTGATTATATTAAAGCACATGTGCATACCAATATTGAAAACCTGGCAGGAAAAACCTCGTTTTTACAAACAGCAGCACTCATGCAAAACGCCACAATGAATTATGTAAATGATTCGGCACCCATGCACCTGGCTTCTGCTGTCAATGCACCTGTAACAGCAGTTTTTTGCTCCACAATACCTGCATTTGGCTTCACCCCTTTATCAGACCATTTTTTTATTATTGAAACGGATAATAACCTGAAGTGCAGGCCATGTGGATTACATGGCCATAAAGAATGCCCCCTTAAACATTTTCAATGTGCTGATATTGATATTAAAAAGTTAGCAGGCCATCTTTTAATTAATTTATAAAAACCCTAAATATCAAAAAAACTTGACAAAATCTGCAATCCAGGTACGTGGCAAACAAGAATTAACCCGAAAAATTCACCGCAAAACGATAAAGATCGATATAAAACACTATTA
>CAYMKE010000200.1:0-5465 GCA_964390955.1 uncultured Bacteroidales bacterium
TTTTGTTCCGCCTCGAACTTTAACATTATAGAACAAACTCTTGATATTATGGACAAACACTAAATAGAAAGGAGCGATAAGATGAACGTGATCAATGCATATTTAGCTGAATTGTTTGGCATACTGACGGAGATGGCACCCTACTTATTACTGGGGTTTTTGTTCGCGGGGATCCTTCATGTTTATTTCCCCAAAGACAAAGTACAACGCTACCTGGGAGGCAAGAATACCGGCTCGGTTATCAATGCATCCTTGTTTGGCATCCCTCTCCCACTCTGCTCTTGTGGCGTAATCCCAACCGGCGTGTCGTTTTACAAGAACGGTTCTTCGAAAGGGTCTGCCGTATCGTTTTTAATCTCTACACCACAAACCGGAGTTGACAGTATTTTGGTAACCTATTCATTATTGGGGCTCCCGTTTGCCCTGATAAGGCCTGTCATTGCATTAATAACAGGAGTTGTGGGCGGAATCATGACCAATGCCACGGATCATTCTACTGTAAATGAAACGGCTTCCGTAGGAAATGAGACATGCATAGCGGAGACAAAAAAACGAAATAAGTTTTCAAGCATGATGCGCTATGCATTTGTAGATTTCTTACAAGACATACAAAAATGGCTCATCATAGGAATTTTATTGGCTGCTTTGATCTCTGTATTGGTACCGGACAATTTTTTTTCCGAACAGGTTGACAGTACCATCCTGGGCATGCTCATCATGCTGGCCGCGGCAGTGCCCCTGTACGTTTGTGCTACTGCTTCTGTTCCTATTGCAGCAGTACTGATGTTAAAAGGGCTTTCACCGGGGGCTGCACTGGTATTTCTAATGGCAGGGCCGGCCACCAACATTGCCACGATGACGGTTTTAGGCAATGTGTTTGGGCGTAAAACGCTCATCACCTACCTGTTAACCATTATTGGCGGGGCATTGTTGTTTGGTTTCCTGATTAACACATTCATCCCCCGGGAATGGTTCATGGAAGGGCTGAAGGAAGTACACGGCCATGCACATTTTTTGCCCATGTGGTTTAAAATAGCTTCTTCCGTTTTACTTGTCCTCCTGATTATAAACGGATTTTATCAACAATACAAATCCAAATTAAAACGCTCAACCCGAAAAGAAAACTCATTTTCCAAACCACTAACATCAAAAACCATGGATAAAAAAATCATCATTGTCAAAGGGATGACATGCAATCACTGTAAAGCAAATGTAGAAAAAACATTGCAATCCCTTGAAGGCATTAACCATGCAGAAGCCAACGTGTCTACCGGCGAAGTCACCATTGACGGAGAAATCAATGAAGATCAAATTGAACAAGCCATTCATGGCATTGGCTATGAATACAAAGGAGTAAAAAAGGGCTGATTTTTTATCAAGAAATAAAACGGTTCCCTGTTTTTTCCTTCACTATTACACTTTAACCAATAACACATAAATACTTATGACAAAAAAACAATCACATTCGTAACAGGTTTCATCCTATCCCTGTTCTTCATCACGGCAGCTGCCCAGAAAGAAGAAAAAAAGCCGGATACTGTAAAAATCATGACATCTGCACAGTGTGGAATGTGCAAGACACGAATTGAAAACGCATTACATAATACAAAAGGCGTGAAAGATGCTGATCTGGACCTGAAAACAAAAATCGTGGCCGTGGAATACGAAACAAGGAAAACATCACCGGATGAAATACGGGAAGCCATTACAGACACGGGGTATGATGCCGATCAGAAAAAGGCTGATGAACCGAGCATGTAAAAAATAATCATTTTTTGCACACACGAGAATGATTATTTTTTACATGCAAGCTCCATATGACCATTGAAAAATAAAATATAAACATATGAAAAAGCCTATGAAAATTTGCCTGCATGCTGTAAAAAACCGTGGGACAAATAACCCGCCCGGTGAACGAAAGATAATATGAATAAGGTATTGATGACGACAGGGACAGTCAATGCCTTATTGTTTTTCTTACCATGTGATATAATATAGTATTCAACTTTATCCTCTTATACATTAAATCCTTAAGCTGCCCGTCTTTATGGGATTATCAGAATGGTTTATTCGTTATGAAATTTTTATATCAGAATGTATTTCCTACAGGTTAAAACAATTCTACAAGAAGAATGTTATAGGACTATAACTCCATGGAATTTTTCAAAAACAACTTCATATTTAATTAAGTCTGAAATATTTTCGTAATTTGATTCCAATTCTATTTTTAAATTTTTAAAGGAACAATTTTCTTTTATTTCATTGTTGTGCTTATGTGGCTTATGCAGCGACTTCGATTCCTGTCTTTTTTATTTCAATAACAAACGGATTTCCTGAATCAAAATCAGCATGAGAAATTGGATGTGGTTCAATCCTTGAATCAATTTTTGCCGCCAACATCATAAGCTGTACCTGAATATCAAATCTTTTGGTATCATCAAGGGTTGAAAATATCAACGCTACGTCAATATCGCTATCATCAGTAGATTTTCCTTTGGCATATGAACCAAATAAATATACTTTCTCTATATCAGAGTATTTTTCTTTAATCAATTCCAGATATTTTGCTATTGTTGTATCAATGTTTTTATCCATGGTCTTAACTCTTTTAATTTATCAATCCACTTTTCAGTAAATTCAGTCGTGCATTGTTTTTTAAAACTCATTTTATAGTCATCGTATCTTGCATTGATATTGAAGGCAGTAATCGTCACGAGTTGCTCTTTCTTATCATCTGTTAAATTCAATTCAGCTTTTTCTGCAAGTCTCAAAAGATTATGAATAAATGGTGGGTAGTCAGATTTAACCTTGACATAATATGCTTTTAACAATTTCTCAATCATCAAATGCCCAATAAATAAAGACCAGCTAAATCTTTTTGAATTAAACATTGCAATCATTGTCTCATAATCATCATCTGAGCCAGCAATCCAATACTCAATCAGTTTATCCTTATTTAAATCTTTATTATCCATAATTTCAAAAATACTAAAAATATCAACAATCTGAGCTACAAATTATGACGAAATGCTCTTTTGCCATTAAGCACAAACAAGTCTACAACGTCAATTGTCGTTATACCTGTTATATGAGTCATAAACACGCTTGCATTTTTTATCTACAAATATAACATAAACAGGCAGATAACCAAAAAATATCCGTTTGTAAACGGGTAAATGCAGAAGGGGTTTTCGCTTACATAGATACTGCTATGGATTTCGTTCAACACGGAATAATCGCTGAGTGCTGCGCACCGCTCATATTCCTGTATATTAGCCGCTGTGTATTTTTATCTATTTCTCATTATTCCATTTATTGAAATATCTGTTGTATCTTTCAATAAATTAAGATTTTTCAATCTATACTTAGCTACTTCCATTGATACGCCAAAAGTATCTTGTAATTCTCTTAAGAAACCCATCACTAGTCGTTGATTTACCGGTTGGTTATCTAGAAATAAATAACCTTTGCTTATGTTATTTTTAGCAAAAAATTTTGAAACACAATATAGTAATGGTTCCTTTGGTAATAATAGATAACTTGCAAATTTATTTGCTTGTATTTCTAATCGCTTATTATTTGAAAACGAATCACTTTGTATTAAAGATATTGTCTCATCTTTATCTAATTTAGCATCAAGGTATTTTTTTAGTATTTGATTATGAAGAACTAAATGACCAATCTCGTGCGCAAATGTGAATCGCCATCTATTCTTATCCGATTTAAGTGATTTCGTAATGTATATTTTTAATGGACTAAATTCAATTTTTCCTAAAACATTAATCGGTAAATCAGTATCATAAGAGAATGTAGCGTTGTAAGCATCCTTCATTGTTTCACTTACTTTGTTTGTATTTAGTCTAAAATTATCATAAAATGATTTATCAAATAATTCGAGAACTTTAACTGCTATTTTCTCTTCAGTCTTGTATGGGACATTTATAAATTTTGGAATATTATAGAACCTATCAATTATACCAATGCTCATTAATAAATCTGGTAATCTCTCAAATCCTTTGTTCCCAAATTGAGCAATGAAGTTTGTTTCGGTAAGAATATTATTAGTTAAAGACTCATGAACTAAATTAGTACCAAGTCTAATATTTTTTTTATCTTTTCTGTTGTTTATCCAATCAATCTTATTTTGAAGATTTAAACGACCAATTCCAATCTTTGTATTTTTCGCAAATTCTAAGGTTGCCTTTTGAAAAATGGATTTTGAAATTAGTATTCCTTTCGTGTTATGTTCTCCAATCTCATTTAGCACAGAACCTAACTCTCTAATATCGTTTACGGGAATACTGGTATTATAATCCTTGCATTCAATTATTGTTAAAAATGAATAGCTATCCGCTCCTTTTAGATATGTTTCAATCGAAATATCCACTTCAACCTCTGTACCTGTTTTGAGAGAAGGATATTTTTTTTTCCAGAAAATCTCACTGTTTTTACCACTTACAAAGAACTCATCATTATCAAGTAAGTCTTTTATTATTTTATAGACTTTCTGCTCAAAGGAGTCTCCTTTTTCTTTGGTTGTTTTTTTACTCATTATGAATTTTTCTGGTTACGCATATACATTGCGGCCAAACGGTTACGTGTATGGAGTCGTTTGCCGATTCGAAGCACGAACCTGTCAAACCGTTACTAAGCTTATTAGATGCAACGCCCTTGAAATTAGCACTATCCGCCAAATGCACTATACACGATGTTGTGTGCCCGTGCTTTCTGTCCGTAGTCTGTCCGTGCGTTGGAGCAGCCATACTCTTTGGCAAGTTTTGGTTTGCGCTACGGCTCGTGCGACTTGCCAATGTGTATGGATGCGCAGGGTCAGGCTGTTTGTTCGGCATATTCATTTCTTAATGTTTCAAATATTCGTTCAATCTCAGGGTAATTCTCCTGGCCTGAGAGTGAAGTAATATCATAGTCCAAGCATATTTCTAAATCTTTTTGTGATAGGTAATGCTCGTGGATTAAAACTTCCTTTATCTGCTCTTCAATTATTGAATACTGTCTTTCTTCTTCGTCCTGGCTCTCAATAAGGAACTTTGTAAAACATTCTTCAATTACCGGTTTACTGAATTCCTGTATTTCTGCTACGTACCGTATAATATCATTTAAGCGGCTTTGTAAGTAGCTTTCTGTGCGAAATGGCATGTTTCCGCTGGCATGTGCAATATCGTTCCGTTCTTTTACCAGTCTTTTGTATTGACCAATAAGAGATTCAACATCTGAGTGAGAATTACATAAATATTTCAACAGGTTAAATACTTTGCTTTCGTTTTCAGTACAAAAACCAAATGGATTTTGAGCTTGTCCAAAATTATTATTGAACCCAAGTTTAATCTTGTCAAAATCATCTGTCCGGACTGATTTTATTTGCCAAATCGTAAAATACACAAAACTCATAAATAGCATATGGTAAGCAATGAAAGCAAATTGGTACTTCTCATTTTGATAATTAC
>CAYMKE010000201.1:0-5453 GCA_964390955.1 uncultured Bacteroidales bacterium
AATAAAAAGGCAGCAATAACAAGGGAAAACATGTATATTTTTTTCATGGCTTTAAAAAATTAATTGTTTGTTTTTTAGACAAATATACTGGAAAAACAAATATGCACATATAAAAAAAATTATTTTTTTATATGTGCATGTTTTATACTTTGGTGAGGTTAAACGATTGTCGGGTTAAAGAGGGAAGTTTATAAAGTCTTGTTTACCTATATCTTATCCCTACGGGATAATGCCCCCCTAACCTATGCGCCCGGGAAGGACACGAGAATCATCAACAGATTCAGAACAATCCTAATGTTTTATTACATAGGGTTTGTTAAAAATGCCCGGAGATGCATGTGTTTGATGCCTTGATAAGTGTTTTTGCCAAACATTTCGTCCATGCTGATTACCAGCTTTGGATAATTGTCGTTAATAGCTAACAGGTTGCCAAATTCACGGTCAATTGTTTTTTGGTCGTGAAGGAGGTAGCAGGTTTGAATGTATATTTTCTCACCCTGTTTGCCGGCAACAAAATCAATTTCACGATGATCCAAGGTACCAACTTTTACATCATACCCATTTATTCTTAAATGTGAAAAAACAAGGTTCTCAATTAACTTGTTAATATCGGTTTGTTTAAAACCATTGATACTATTTCTTAAACCAATATCTTCAAAATAATATTTATCACCAATCTCAAATATTTTTTTCCCGATAACATCCATCCGCTGTGTTTTATTTATAAAATAAGCATTGCGTAAATAGAAAAGATAATCAAGTACCATATTGGGCGTGATATTAATTTTCTGAGATTTTAAAAAGTCACTTATTTTCTTGCCCGACACGATACTTTCCATATTATCAGCTAAATATTTAACCAGGTTTTCTAAAAAAGAAACATTGCGGATGTTATAACGTTTTATGATATCCTTAAACAAGATAGCGGCATAAATATTCATCAGATAATCAAATACGATGTCATCCTCTAATGTTAAATGGATAAGGTTAGGCAATCCGCCATATCTCAAATATTTAAGTAATGATGCATTATTGTTCTCTAACTTATGAAATTTCAGGAATTCAGTAAATGACAGCGGATGAATTCTGATTTCAATATATCTGCCGCTAAGGTATGTTGCCAATTCCCCGGAAAGCATATTGGCATTACTTCCGGTACAATAAATATCATATTGCGGTTCTGAATATATACTTCTTAATGCCTTCTCAAATTGTTTAATATCCTGTATTTCATCAATAAAGACAGCATTTTTTCCTGGTTTTTTATGTGACGCAATATAAGTAAGCAGATCATTATGGTTTTTTACCGAATCAAATTCGTTTTTCTCTTTATCAATAAAAATAATGTTTGGTTTTTGGTTTTGCTTTTTTAATTCATCCATTACCTGGTACATGATATAGCTTTTCCCAACCCTTCGCTGGCCAACAAATACCTTGATTATATTTTTACCTATATAAGGTTTAATTCTATCAATATAGATGTCCCTGTTTATGCATGAAATCATTTTACAACTTTTAAGTATACTTAAAATATATATGCAAATGTACAAAAAATTTAAATATACTTCATATTTTTCTGAGGTTTGTAAGTTTTGAGTTTACGAGGTTGAGAGGTTGAGACCGGATAAAAAGTCCCGATAGGAACGGAAGTATGGTAGCAGCGTAAAGCAAAGAAGCACATTAATGGTTATAAAAGTTGATTAGTTGATTCAACTCACTAACCACGGAGCCGTCATTGGTAGTGAAATGAAATGGAGCAAAAGCAATCTTTCCCATCATACACCTGCGCCTGCATAGCACATGCGTTTATCAAATCCGGCGCTGAATCTGAAAGATTGCTTCAGGCAGAGCTTTACCAATGACGGTTTTGTAGGGTTGGGTAGTGAGGGTAGTGAGGGCCGCATAAGGATATCTTTTGATTTAATTTGGACAAATAATTCAAGTTTGTATACAAACTTTCTACTTTATAAACTTTTTACTTTATAAACTTTTTACTTTTGCTTTTTGGAATTATTTCACCACCACATACAACAACCTGCTCCATAAATCCCGGCGGTAAGATAGGCTGGATAAAGCTAATACAACTCATAATTACGCCAGGGCTTAGGTGGTACAAGAGTGCTTGCCCTATCTACTGAATAGGTTCCAAAAAAACCGACAGCCCCGTTATTTATATTTGTTATTACATTCGAAGGCGGCCCTTTGAATGGGCTTTGGCCCCTAACTTCATCCTGTAATTGCATGAAAAAATAATAGTACTGTTCAGTGATTGAATTAAGTTCAAATGTTATGATATCTCCAGTGGCTGTTGCATTACTTTCTATTGATTGCACGGGCACCCCTGTCTTCCTGCTAATGGTGTCTAGGAACTGGTCGTCTGCAGCCGCGATTTCAGTGAGGGTATCTGTATATAACTGATTGTTCAAGTGCAATTTGAATAAATAATAATCCTTCCCTGATGGTTCTTCTGCAAACAGGTGAACCTGCCATAATTGAATGAATGAATTCTCAAAATACAGTAATTTAATAGAGTCTGCTACCCCTATTGGCCGAATGGAGTCAGTAGCCTGGTATGTTTCATTTTTACCGTCATCATCTATATCAACATTATTAATGAATAAGGTATATGCAATCCCTATTTTGCCATACGTATTAGGATCTGTATCATACACTCCCGGTTCTCCGGAACGTTCATGAAGATTTATCACGGTCCCGTCCGTGCCTTCTATTTTAACGTCTGCTCCTGAAACTGCAGGTGGTTTTGCATCATCAAAATAATTGCTGGTTTCGGATAACCTGACCGTGTGAATTGTAGTATCGGTGCTTAATGTTCCATATACAACCAACCGTGTTTGTTCATCATCCAATTCAATCTCCATCTCTTCGGTACATGAATAGATTACCCAAGCGAATAAAAAAATTAACAATATATTGAATATGGTATATTTTTTCATGTCCTAAAATTTAAAATTATATGTTACAGAAGGAATGATCGGGAATAAATAGGTCTTTTCAGCATGAATTTTATTTTGATTCTCGTCATCCGGGACAAAGTTAATGGCCCAGGCATTATGCCGGTTATATACATTATAAATTGAAAAGTTCCATTCTCCATGCCAAAATCTGTCAGGATTTTCTTTCCCATTTAGAGTGAGTGAAATATCCATGCGATGATAATCAGGATAACGGTATGTGTTTCTACCGGAATAAACCGGCACAACAACTCCTCCATAGTTTGCTTTACCTGTTGGAAAAGTCACTGCACGTCCTGTTGAATAAACAAAATTGCATGAAAAAGTCATTCTTTCGAATAACTCATAACTTAATACAAGCGAAGTACTCACCGGTTTATCATACGGGGCAGGAAACGGGTCTTCAGCAATTTCAGGGATATCCCTAAAGGTTCTGGACAATGTAGTGCTTAACCAGCCTGTGAGCTTACCTGAAGATTTCCTGAAAAGGAATTCAATACCATACGCTTCGCCTGTACCAAACCGTAATTCACCGGTAAGGTGTTTATTTAACAATAACTGTGCATCATTTCTAAAATCTATCACATCATGCATTTTTTTATAATATACTTCTATTGAAGTCTCCAGTATGTCATCAAAAAAATTCCTGAAGTATCCTATGGTATATTGATCTGCTTTTTGGGGTTTGATGTTTGGATTCGATGAAAACCATATATCTAAAGGTGTCCCGGCTGTAGAAACACTGGCTAAATGAATATATTGAAGTGTTCGGGTATAACTGGCCTTAACAGATGAACGGGCATTGAATATATAGTTCAGAGCAAACCTGGGTTCAGGAGCATGGTATAGATGATAAAAATCCCAATTATTATAAACAGTGGTATCAACCGGCTGGTATAATTTATCTGACCCTGAATAATAACTTTCATAATCATAAATAGTTTCTTTGCCAATGTTTGAATAAAAGGAATACCGGATACCATAATCCAATTTAATTTTTTCAGAAACCTCCTGGTGGTTTGAGAAATAAATACCGCTTTCAAGTGCCTTGCTTAAAGGGAGCTCTATTTTTGCCAAAAAATTGCCTTCTCCTGAACTTTCGATCACACCGGGATCAAAATTATGCAAGATGGAGTGTACACCATATTTAAAGGTATTTCGCGGATTTAAATAATGCGTAAAATCATACTTCACACTATAATCCGTCATATTCGATGTCCATAAAAACGATACATCTTCAAGCCAGGTGGCGCCTAACTGGTAATCGTATTTACTATAAATAAATGTGAGGTTGCTGAATAATTTTTTAGAAAACAGGTGATTCCAGCGGCAAGAAAGAGTTTGGTTGCCAAATTCTGTCCTGGCAAACTGGCTTTTAAAAATATCCCGTCCAAAGTAACCCGATAAATGAACTTGGTTGTTTTGGTTGATGATATGATTCACCTTCGCATTAAAATCATAAAAGAATAGTTTTAAATCATGTAAATTTGTATCGCTTGCCAAGGGCAGCAGAAGATCCGCGTAGCTTCGCCTACCGGAAGCAATAAACGAGGTTTTATCTTTTATAATAGGCCCTTCCACGGTCAACCGGCTCGAAACAGGTATCCCGATGCCCCCGGTTACCTTAAACTCCTTCTTATTTCCTTCTTTCATCCTGATGTCCAGGAGCGAAGAGAGCCTCCCTCCTGCCCTGGGCGGGATATATCCCTTGTACAGTTCAACATTTTTAACCGCATCATTATTGAAAATGGAGAAAAATCCCATCAGGTGAGATGCATTATACACCGGGGCTTCATCCAGTAAAATCAGGTTTTGGTCCATCGCGCCACCCCTCACGTTAAACCCTGATGACCCCTCGGAAGCAGTTTGAACACCCGGGAGCAACTGGATTGCTTTGATCACGTCCACTTCTCCCAGTAATGCCGGTATTTGTTTAATTTTTTTGGTCTCCAGCTTGTTTACACTCATCTCGGTGCTTACAATATTCTCGTTCTTCCGCCTGGCTTCTATCTTTACCTCTTCAATTTCTTTTGCTGAAGGAGCCAATTCAACATTCAACGTTTTATCTTCTTGTAGATTGACTATTTTCTTAACACTCATGTATCCAACATATGAATATTCCAGATGATAAGTCCCGGGCTGTAAGCTTATTGAATAAAAACCGTATAAATTTGAAGATGTTCCGGTTTTAAGTTCTTCAATATACACCGTGGCGCCAATTAATTTTTCACCATTTTCTTTATCTTTTATATACCCGCTGATTATTTTTTTAACGCCTGCTTCTTCTGCTTTTACGGAAAAAAACAATCCCAAAAAACACATCAACCCGGTTATCACTGTTTTTACTAATCTCATCAGTCTATTATTTATTGATGTTACGAAATAAATACTTTTTTTTTTATTTAAACAATAAAAATCTAATAAAATGTATTTATTTAGTGTTCGGGTCATAATATTCGCTAACCCCGATACAGTCATTCT
>CAYMKE010000202.1:0-5441 GCA_964390955.1 uncultured Bacteroidales bacterium
CAAGTAAAAAATAATCATTCTCGTGTGTGCAAAAAATGATTATTTTTTACTTGCTTGGTTCATCTAATTCCTTCAACATTTCATCTATCCGGTGCTTGATTTTTTCCGTCATTTTTTTGCGTTGTTTTAAGGTATATTTTTTCGGCAGGTCAACTTCTATACGACGGGGTTTGAACTTTACATTTGTTTCTTTTATTTGATTTGATTGGTCTTGACCGGCTAATTTCTGTACTTCCTTACGGCTTAACCCCTGTTCAATTACTTTTTGATATAAATTCCACTGGTCTTCGTTATACCCGTTTTCGTCGGTTTCACCAACCCGGCGTATGGCACGCATCATGCGCACATCATTTATTTTTTTATTTTTCAGCAGGTCGTCAATAATACGTTTATCCAGTTTTAATGTCCCTAACAGATCACCCACATACGTTTGGTCTTTGCCAATAGCTGTGGATAATTCTTTTTGGTCTTTAAAAATGCCGGCATCCAATATTTTTTTAAAGGCTAATGCGCGTTCAATGTTGTATAAATCTTCACGTTGCAGGTTGGACACAATACCCATCACCTGGGCATGTTTTTCATCAATATCTTTTATGATGGCATCAATGTGTGTTTCGCCAAGGAGACGTGTAGCTTCCAGCCGGCGGTGCCCGTCAATAAGTTCATATCCGTTTTCTTTGGAACGCACGACAATAGGATTAAGCAATCCGTTGACTTTGATATTTTCTGCCAGGTTACGAATGGCAGTTTGTGCATTTTCTTCATTCGTCTCGCCAAACATTAATAATCGGCCCTGGTATGGAGATTCAAAAATGTTGGTAATGTCTATTTTTAGAATTTGTTCTGACATATATTTTATTTTTTGTATTCACTAATAGGTTTACTGTTTAAATAAAGTGTATCAGGACATAAATCAGCCTCGTTACTCCATTGAATTGTTCCATTATATGCTTTTACCGAATTAAAAAGCTCCGGCTTTTGTAATTGCTTAAAAATACCTTTAGAAAGATATGGTTTTACATCAAACAATCTTTTTTCTCCGTTATTGAATTTCAATATAAGTCTATAATTTTCAGCAATTTTAACATCCTTAACCCGTGGATTCATAACAAAATTATTTTAAAGGTTCTATTTTAAAAACAGATTCACCGCGAACAGCTAATTCCCAATCTGCTAATAATTCGTCTTTATGGATTTCAATCCATGCCTCTACAAGTTTTCTTTTGTTATTAGGAATACTGCCTTCAAGCAGCTCACCCTCAGGAATTTGTATAACCGCTTCCTCTGATTGGTACTTTACATGTATATGTGGTAATTTATGATTGCTCGAATCAAAATAATACATATAGATTATTATTCCATAAAACATACTAATTGCAGGCATATAATATTTTTTTTATACAAATTTAATCAATTTATTTTAAAGTTTAACGAAACAGTCTTTTATTTATTATGTTTTAAAAATATAAATAATAAAAACATTGTAATTTTAAATATCACATTACTTCCTGTATGTCAGGTATTTACACGGACTCGGTCATGACCAATCCAAATCACTTCTTAATTATCTTTCCAGAATCTTCATAACCATTTTCAGTTTCAATTTTGTAGATATAAATTCCTTTTGGCCCTGTTATATTAAACTTGCTTATTCCTTTTGCATCATCTTGAATTAATTTTTGTTCAAGATTTTGTCCTGCTGTGTTATAGATGCTTATTGAAGCATCTTGAGGAGTTTGGAAATTATATTTTATATTGAAGTTTCCTTGTGTAGGATTAGGATATGCTTTAACAGAATAATCTGCAAAAGGTGTTTTATTAATTGAATTTGAAGTTGTATCTATTTCAAAATTTCCAGAATCCAAAGCTTCATTTCCAAACTTATCTACAAGATAATAAGAAAATGTGTTTTGTCCCTGATTTACATTTAAAGATTCATTCCAATTAATTTCATTTATATATTTTTTATTTCCATTTAATTTAATATAAGAGTTTGCAGAATCCAGATTTTCTTCTGTAATTTGTATGTCAAGAGGAATTGATAATGAATCATATTTCTCTCCAAACACAGGAGAATTTAAATTTACAACAGGACTATTTCCAGTAAAGAAAACTGAATCTAAAACAGAACTCTCTTTTCCTGTTTTGTCTTTTACATAAATTTCATAAACATTCCAACCCTCATTTAAATCCATATTAGCACTTCCTTGTTTATTTGAAATTAAAGTTTTGTTTCCATTGATTTTATACCACATTTCATCAGGATTTGCTTCTGTAATATTCCATTGTAAAGTCTCTGGAGAAGAATTAATAGTATCTTCCTGAGGTTTTTCAAGTAAGATATTTGGAAAAGTAATATCATAAACAAAATCCTTTGTTTCTGAAACAGAGTTTCCAGATTTATCTACAAAATAATATTCAAGAGTATTTTCACCTTCAGAAACATCCAGAGTATCTCCCTGACTATTTTCCCAATTAATTTTATTTCCATTTAATTTAATATAAGAATTTGCAGTATCTATTCCAGAAACAGCATCTAAAACAGAAAAATCATTTACAGGTTTATTTGAATAATACTCATTATTTTCAGGACTATTAATACTATAACCAGGAAGAGAAACATCAACAACCCAATTAATCACTTTATGAGTTAAATTTCCAGCAATATCTTTTGCATAAACCTCCACTTGGTGTTCCCCTTCAGTTTCAGGAATATCAAGAGTATCAGTGTGGGATTTTTTTGGGGGATATACATGTGTTTCACGTGAAACACCCAGGTTAACATAATATTTATTATCAGACATTTTTTTGTGCCATAGTGTATCCAAAAAATTACAACTATCTTTTGGACTTGAATCTGAAATTGTATAAATAAAATCTTTAAATGAATCATGATAAGAATTGTTTTGTATATTACTATTAAAATCAGGTCTAATTGTATCATATTTTGGGTTTTTAGTTACAAATCTTTCAATATTTTTATGAGAACTCAACTCAGTATCACCATTTTCTATATCCCACTCAAGAAAATTTGTTTGAGAGTGAGATTGAGTTGTAGAATCATATCCATAATCATAATAAACTTTAAGATAACCATTATTTGGAATAGAGGAAAATCCACTCCAGGCTTCTTTTCCAGGTTCAGCTTCCATATCATTTTGGGGTTCTACAAAATACCAATCATTAAAATCCATTGGATTATCTCCAATTAAAATACCATTTATTCCGTGAGCAGCATCCCAAGAAGGACTGTCTGTAACAATATCATAAAAAGGAATATTAAATCTTCTATGATGTTTTAATGATTCCCCAGTATACCAATTATCTCCAGGATGTTGTTGTGCAAATCTTACACCTTTAGTATTTAATTGTGTTTGAAAAGAAAAGTGTCCACACTCAAATTCACCTGAAACTCCAGATATTTCATCTGTTCTATCAATTTCAATAACTTTTTCAGCCCAAGATTTTTTTTCTTGTTTTGTTAAATCTTTCCAATGTAATGCTGGAATTAAGGATTTATCTCCTGTATTTACATATTCCTCAAGCAAATTTAAATCATCATCATTAATAACCCCATCCCCATTAACATCTGCTCTATCGTGTTTTTTTGAAATTTCTCCATTATACTGAACATCATAATCACTATCTAAAGAGGGTTCTGGATTTGGAACAGAACTTCCAAAAAATCCCAAATCTTGTATTCTGTCCACATCTTCTGAATTTACAACACCATCATTATTAACATCCCCACTTCCATAATAATTTAAATTCACAGGAACTACTGCTTCTGATTGCCAATACGGATTAATTAACCAGTGCCAGTCAAATGCTTTTGATTTCTGAATATTAGAAAAACTTAGTAAACTAGTTAAAGCTAAAGGAAGCAGTGCTTTTTTTCCTATTTTTTTTAATAAGTTTGTCATTTTATTATATATTTAATGATTATATAAATTATTATTAATCGGTCATGACCGATAATGTTGTAAGTAACTGATAGTCAGGTTATAAGAAATATATTTTGCTATTAATTTATAACTAATGAGCGATATTTTTAAAATTAATTATAAATACTTTATAGTATACCGATGTTATATTGTTTTTTAACCCAGGACACTAATTTAAGAAAAATTTCTCAAAATTGAAAACCAATCCTTTTAAACATTGAATTTCACAGACAAAATTTTCATAAATCCCAAATTCGTGTCCAATTATACATCCTTATTTCAGGTCTTATCGTTGTCCCATTTACGGGTCTTTTTATTCCTGTAAATCCGTTTATTATTCTGTCTCATATTCGGGCCTTTTGTTCCACCGGCAAATCGTTTCATTACAATTTTATACACTTCCATCGCATCCACTTCATAATATATTGTATCGTCAAACCATGCCAGTTTCATTTTAGAGAAATGGATGCCGGTACTTTTACTCAGGCAGCAGGCATACATAAATAGTTGTCCAAGCGGTTTTTCTTTTGCTGCTCCGGGTTTATAGTCCAGAATATACAGTTTTTTATTACGGTATTGCAATAAATCAATATGCCCGGTAATATAATCGTTTTTTGATTGTATTTGACTAATCCAGGGAATTGTTGAATTAGATAACTGCACATAAACCGGTACTTCGGTTGCAATGGTAGAGGTATCATTTTCAAGCATTGTTTTTTCCACCGCCCAATGCCGTTTATAATTGCTATCTACCAATGCAATGGCTATTTTAGCAAATTTACAGGCATTATTGTTTGTTTTCTTTACGGTTAATTCATCGAAAATATGTAATTTAATTTGTGATGCTCTGGCATCCGCTTCCTGGAATATCTCTTTGTTTATTTCTCCGTTATTAGCCGATTGCAAATAGCTGTATAGTTTCGGCTCACTGTTTTTAATAAAAGTATCCAGTTTAAAATTATGTTGTAAGTATACATAAATAAGCTCATGAATGTATTTATGCCCGGTAATAACTTTTTCGGTTTGAGCAAACACTTGTAACTCTCTCGAAAAATGAGCCAAATTAAAGAGTGTCTTATATTCTTTAAGCCAATTAGCAACCGTACTGCGCGGTATTTTTGTGTGTTGAGCCGTTTCATCAATCGTCATGCCACTGTTATAAACCGATAACGCTTTAACAGTATGAAACACCGCATACGTTTTATTTTTAAACGTGCCATCCGCAAACCGTTTTCCGCACTCTTTACATAAATATAATTGTACATTTTTGAATTTGTTCTTCCGCGTGCCTTTTTTAATCAACGAAGAAGAACCACAAGTCGGACACGTTAAACCATTATATGAATATTTTTTCTTCATAAGATATATCTATAAGCCCTGACCAAATGTAATAATATTTTGGCTGAATAGGTGGCTTTTTTTATTCGCCTTGTGCACAAACAAGCAGCTACAAAACCAGTAGCCGCATCGCACTTCAACATGATAAATGTACAAAAT
>CAYMKE010000203.1:0-5425 GCA_964390955.1 uncultured Bacteroidales bacterium
AATGGAGATGTAAAAAAAATCAAGAAAGTGTGTGTGGTAGGAGGGAAGATATAGTACATTTTCTTTTTAGAATGTAAGTTTAAATCCAATACCATGCGACGTAAACCCTGCATTTAGACTTATTTTATATGTTGTTTGCTTTAAGCCACTATTGAATATTTTTACTGCTTTTGTAGCGTGTTTATAATTTTAATAGTCTGTAAATAAAAATTTTGATGATAAAAAAATGATTATATACTAAATGATATCCGAAACATCCATATCTTCAGGTTTTACCATGAACCAAGGATTGGTGAGGTTTTCCTTATTATATTTCAGGTCTGTTACTCCGTCTGCTTCTTTGATTTCACAACCTGCGGCAAGTGCAATGGCATGGCCGGCACCGGTATCCCATTCCATTGTTGGAGAGAACCGCGGATAAATATTTGCTTTTCCTTCGGCCACCAGGCATATTTTTAATGAACTGCCACTAGAAATGATTTTAATATCTCCAAATTTTGATTGTAATTTTTCTGTGAAATTTTTTGTTTCTTCTGAAAGATGCGAACGGCTTCCTGCTACTGTAAATTCGCCATTGGATGGAGGAAACGGAAGTTTATGGGCACGCTTAATAAGCATGTCAATCGTTGGATTTTCATTAAGTGCCTGATGATCAATGTCTGTAATTTTATAAGCGCCCAGTTCCAACGTGGCAAAATACAATGCGTTTAACACCGGAACATAAATCACACCGAGAATAGGGGTGTTTTGATGAATGAGGGCAATATTCACTGTAAATTCGCCATTGCGTTTGATGAATTCTTTGGTTCCGTCGAGTGGATCAATAAGCCAGAAGGTTTCCCATTGTTTCCTGATTTCGTAGTTGATGAGCTTTCCTTCTTCACTTAAAATAGGAATTCCGGTATTTTTCAATAAATGTTCTATGGTTTGATTAGACTTCCTGTCTGCATAGGTTAGAGGAGATTTATCGTTTTTTAACTGAATTTCAAAATCGTCTCTTTCATATACTTCTAAAATTTCTTTTCCTGCTTTTAATGAAGCTTGTATTGCCGTAATTAGTTGTTCCTGGTACATTATTTAATGATTATGTTTAAAAAAATAAAAGTGTTAAAATGATAATGGTTCCAACCATATATATAACCGTAAGAGGCATTCCTACTCTAAAAAAGTCATTGAATGTATATTTTCCCGGCCCATAAACCATCAGGTTTGTTTGATATCCTATGGGTGTGATGAATGTTGCAGCAGCAGCATAATTGACTGCAAAAATGAATGGTATGGGGTTTAGCTGCATATTTTTGGCAATGGTTAACGCGATTGGAAATAAAATAGCTACAGCTGCTTTATTGGTGATATATGCTGCCAGGAAAGCAGTAATAATATAAATCCCAAATAAAAGCCCGACTTTTCCGAATGGTTCAAATAAATGGATGAAGGAATTGGCCATCAATTCGGCAGCGCCAGATTTTTTCATAGCTATTCCTAATGCAAGTGCCATGACAATGATGATTGCCAAATTGTAATCAATGCTTTTATGAATTGATTTAGGATCAGCCACTTTCAAAGAAATTGAGGTAATTAATAACAAAATTAAGCTGATGAAGAGTGGTATAAGGTTAAAAGCAGAAAGAAAAATAGCAGCCAGGAGGCCGGTTAAAAGTATTGTTGTTTTGTAACGTTCAATTTTAACAAATTTTCTTATTTGTGAGATATAGTAAAAATCTTGTGAATTGGAGGCCCTGCTGTGAAAGTCCGGCCCTCCAAAAAGCAGCAGGACATCTCCTGCTTTTAATTCTACATTTCCAATTTTACCGGCAATCCGTTCGCCATTTCGGTAAACGGAGATAACAGCAGCATCATATTTGGCCCTGAAATCGCTTTCTTTTACTGTTTTGTTAATAAGAGAAGAATTGGGAGAAACAACAATTTCAAGTATTTCGGAACGTTTTCTTTTGGCCATCATCCCCACTTCTGTGAAGCTGAGTCCGGAATTGGAGTCAATGAGTTCAGCAATGGTTTTGGTATCACCGGCAAACACAAGAATATCACCTTTTTCCAGCACAACATCTGGTGAGACAGCAGGCAGTTTATATGATTTTCTGATGATCTCAACAAGATAAAGTCCTGTTAAGTTACGAAGCCCTGCTTCGGCAATGGTTTTTCCTGTTAAATGTGATTTGTTTTTCACCTGGGCCTGTACAACATACTGTCTGGTTTGAGTTGAAAAGTCTTCAAATATATCCCTTCGTGATGGCAGTAATTTATAACCGAAAAAAATCATGTACAAGCCACCAATGATAAACATAGGAAGGCCGACATATCCCCAATCAAATATTCCAAGAGGTTCCAGGTCAGGGATAATGTTCTGATCTTCGATAAGTCCGTTTACGACCAGGTTCGTTGAAGTGCCAATGAGTGTGGCACATCCACCTAAAATGGCCGCGAATGAGAGAGGCATTAATAATTTTGACGGTGCTATTTTTTTTAGATTGCACCAACTGTTAATATAAGGCATCATCACTGCTACAATAGGAGTATTGTTCATAAAAGCTGAAAAACTTCCTACCAAAAAACTCATTCGTGTTAAAAATCCTCTTGTTGAATTTACATTTCGGAAAACTTTATCGAATATGATTTCAATAACCCCTGTTTTTCTTAAAAT
Source organism: uncultured Bacteroidales bacterium (assembly GCA_964390955.1). Lineage (GTDB taxonomy): Bacteria > Bacteroidota > Bacteroidia > Bacteroidales > JBBRXJ01 > CAYMKE01. The sequence goes on from CAYMKE010000203.1 coordinate 2,663, forward strand.
ATCACTATATAAAAGCAGCATGATAATAACGGCTATGTGCTTATTTCCAAATCCTTGTAAGATTTCTTCAGGGGTTAATACACCGAAAATGCCCAATACCATAACACCAATAATAAAAGTAAAAGAGGCACCCAACAGGTTTTTATATAAAGAAATTATTATAAACCCCAGCACAATAAATACCAATATGAGTTCAAAAGTGACTGTCAAATTTGTATGGGTTAAATCAAAATTTTTAAAAATAAAATTAATTAAAATTTAAATATAAACAGGATACTGTTATATATTTAATCATTATATTTCCTTTACTTTAGTTACAAGCAAAAATAATTACTTTTTTTCAAATAACACGATCATGATTCTTTTCTTTTGTATTTTTTGTTAAACTGATAAAAACATTCAATTTTATTGATGAATATAAAAAATGTAGTTATTATGTTTTCATATTGAAAAGTTTATTATTCAGCAAAGATAATTCTCGCTGAAGGTCAACGTATGGATGGTTTGCCATGATTTCTTTTATTTGATGGATGGTGTTTTGAATGAAGGTCTTGTGTTTCTTCGTATCAGGATGCATAGGCCTGTGTTTTATTGCTTTCATGATTTTTGAAATTTGGCTCAACAAGTGTTTTGTTTCATGTGTAAAAAATGTATCTGAAAAGCGATCCCAAATATAATCTGTTGCAATTTCGTTAGGATGAACCATATCTTTGTCATAAAACCTGTAGTCTCTTAATTCATCCATCATTATCTCATAAGCCGGAAAATAATAAACATCTTCAAATGTTTTCGTTAATTCACAAGCTGCTAAAATTAATGAAGATTTACTTTGTTGATTGGCTGTTGCACCGTCTTTTAGATGTCTAACAGGGCTGACAGTGAATATAATGTTTATTTTTTTATTGTATTCTTTAATGTTTTTTAATAATGATGTATAGGTTTTAATTATTAAATCAGGCGCTAAGAACAACCGTTCAAAGTTTTGAGATGGCAATGTATGACAGTTAGATACAATGATATCATTTTCTTTATTTTTATAAACCCATGCAGTTCCGAGTGTGATAAATAAAAAGTCTGCTTCTTTTAGTGTAATGGCAGATTTTTCAATACTGTCATTGATTGTATTCAATGCTATGTTCTTATTTGGAAATGCAAAGCTTGTATCATGATAATAGCTTCTCCATAGTTCGTCATAAAAAAATAAGTCCTGTTGTTTGAATTGCTTTTCAGACATGAGTATTTCAAGGCTGTTTTTTACAGATGCCGGATTGTACATAACGCCCAGAGGATTAATTTCTGAGTGGAATTTATATTCTGTAAAACGTTGTCCGATCGATTCAGTAAAACAAGAGCCAATAAATAATGATTTATTGAGGTAATTGATAGAAGGGAGGTTTGTATCTATATTTATAATCGTTCGGAAATATTGTTTATTCATTTTATATAATAAATTGTTTAACTATCTTGTAAATTATTATCAATCCATTTGACGACATAGTCAATAACCTCTTTTTTGTTGAGTTCATTATGTAATTCATGATAATTATTTTTCCAGATTTTTATTATTGTGTTGTGGCCTGTATTTTTAGCCATGTATTTTGTAGCTTTGTGTGATGTGAGTTTATCTTTATTACCATGCATAAGAAGTATCGGTATATTGATTTTATGTTTATTTACCAATAGATAATTACCGCCTTTTTCAATTTGAAAATAAAGTTTCGGAGACATGCGGTTATGTACCAATTCATCATGCATATAGTGCTTCGGGATTGTATTATCCCTTGACAGGATATTGGGGTTGATATTTGCATTTAAAATTATACGCGGAAAAATCTTTGAAATGATTTTAGCTGAAAGTATTTTTATCTTACCGGGCGGATATGTTAACTTAATCCAGGGGGATGCAGCTATGACACCATTAACCGTATGTTTTTTTTGTAAAATGTAATTGATTGCTAAGTTTCCGCCAAGGCTGTGGCCATATAAAAAAACAGGTGTTTTTGGGAAAATCTTTTTAGAATGTTGTATTAATACTTTAATGTCTGATAAAAGATCATCATATTTTTTTACATATCCTCTTTTTCCCGAAGATTTACCATGGCCACGATAATCAAGTGTAACTATTGCAATATTATGTTTTACTAACTCTTTAAATAAAAACTCAGCTCTATTGCTATGAGAACCAAATCCGTGCACATAATTAACCACAGCTTTGGGGGCTGTTTCGGGTTTCCATGCTTGGCCGTATAAGTGCAAATGATCCTTCGTTTTCCAACGGTATTCTTTATGAGTCATGTTCAAATTTCCCAATTATTTAGTTACATTTGTATGAAAAAAAATCAAAATTATAAAAAAATGCAACAGCTTATACAAATATCTACGGACAAGCATAATGGTTTATATGATATAACAAGTCAAATAGATGATGTAGTTAAACAGTCAAATGTCCGGGAAGGATTTGTTTCTGTTTATGTCCAGGGTGCAACAGCAGCTATTATGATCCAGGAAAATTGGGATTATTCAGTGCAAATTGATGTTATAAATTTATTGAAGAAAATAATACCCAGTGGAGTTTGGCAGCATGATGCTCAGGATGATAATGGAGATGCCCATTTAAAAGCAGGCATCATTGGTCCAAGTGAAACAATTCCCATTATAGAAGGTCGTATGGGCTTATCAACATGGCAAAATATTTTTTTGTGTGAATTTGACGGGCCCCGTCCTGTAAGAAAAGTTGTAGTAACCATCGTTGACTCTAATTAG
>CAYMKE010000204.1:0-5363 GCA_964390955.1 uncultured Bacteroidales bacterium
TTAACTTGAAAACCTCTAAACCTCTAAACCTCTAAACTTCTAAACCTCTAAACTTAGTAACTCAATTAACTCGATCAACTCAATCAACTTAATTAACTCAATCAACTCAAATACAGACACATGAAAATAATTGGCCTGCTTCCTATACTATTGTTTTTTCAATATTCCCTGTTGGGGCAGTCAACTTATGAGCATATATCAAACAGGGGGATATATGGGTTTCTTGATGAAATGGCAAATGAACAATTGATTCAGATCAACACGACAATCAAACCATACAGCCGTTCATTTATTCTTGAAAAATTATTAGAACTCAGAACGAAGAAAGACACCCTTAATCACCGCCAACAAAACGAATTATTTTTTTACCTGAAGGACTACTCAATCGCTGATCGTTCCGATAGTTTATCAATGCCTGACCGGTTTTTCCCGGATATATTTTCACAAAACAAGCATGCAGCCACAAGCCTAAATCCATTGGGTTTCTTTTATAAAGACAAAGACTTTATTTTTGGGTTGCAGCCAATATGGGGAGTTGAGTATATCAAAAATAATAATGGTGAATTTCATCAGACGTATGGTGGAGGCAGAATATATGGAAAAACAGGTGACCATTTGAGTTTTTATGCCAGCCTCAGAGATCATCATTCTTCAGATATCCTTGTCAGGCCCGCGTATCTTACACAAAGAGAAGGAGGTGTATACAAGGGGAATAGCTTAGGAGGAGGAGACAACAGCGAGATGAGGGGAGGCATTGTATACCACTGGAAATGGGGAAACATAGGAGTGGTGAAGGATCATTTGGTATGGGGAGACCAATCCAATGGAAGCATTATTTTATCCGGCCGGACACCCTCTTTTGCAATGGTCAAACTGCATTTAAGTCCCGTACATTGGTTTGATTTCAATTATTTTCATGGTTGGCTTGTTTCTGAAGCCCTGGATTCACTCCGATTCTATTCTACAAATTCGGGATATAGCCGGAAAGTATTCAGGGAAAAATATATGGCCGCTAATATGTTTACCATCATGCCCATCCGGGGGGTAAGATTTTCTTTTGGGAATTCTATTATCTACGGAGATATTCCAATCCAGCCTGCATATTTTATTCCTTTCATGTTTTTCAAATCTATAGACCATACGATTAATGCATATATTGAAAATCAAAATTCACAAATGTTTGCAAATATCAGTATCCGAAACATCAAACATGTACATCTTTATGCTTCTGTTTTTATTGATGAATTTTCAATTGAACGTATTTCGGACCCGGACCGTCATAATTTTCACAGTTACAAAGCAGGAACAAATATAAGCAACTGGCCGGTTCAAAATATTTCTTTTACAGCCGAATACACTCAATCTTCCCCGATAACATACAAACACCGGATTCCCGTGTTGACATACGAGACAAACCATTACAATTTAGGCTATTTTATGAAAGATAATGCCCGGAATTATTTTGCTGCATTAAGCTATAAACCGCTGGCACAATTAAAATTAAAAGTTTCTTATGAGCATGCGATAAAAGGCAATGAATATCAATATATTCGAACAACCCCATTTGTTGACACATACCCTTTGATAGGGGAAAAAACATGGGAAAAAAAGGAGATAACGTTCTTCGCAGATTATCAATTCCTCAGCAATACTTATGTCTTTGTAGAATATATTTTACGCGATACCAAAGGGTTTGACGCAGATAATAAAAACGGGGAATATTATTTGGATTTATACGGCCCTGAATTATTTCACGGGAATACTTCCACAATTCATACGGGGTTGAATATTGGTTTTTAAAGGGTGAGATTTGTTATTTTTGTTATGTTTCATGCCTGTCTTTAAGTATTTCCACAACATCTTCTATTCGTTTTCCTTTAGCGCTTAATAATACGAGCATATGATACATTAAATCTGCAGCTTCATTTAACAACAGGTCATTGTCATTGTCTTTTGCCTCAATCACCAACTCTACAGCTTCTTCGCCCAGTTTTTGGGCAATTTTGTTTATGCCTTTTCTGAATAATTTGGTTGTGTAGGATTTTTCGGGCATTTCAGCTTTCCTTTGGTCAATAATGTCTTGGAGTTGTATTAAAAAATCTAAATTATATTTGTTTGTTCTTTCCATACTATTATTTTTTATTAAATACGTCATAAAATTTTTTAAGCCCTTATTTCAATATGATTTTCGGATAAATATTTTTTAAGGTCGGGAATATCAATGGTGCCAAAATGAAAGATACTTGCAGCAAGTCCTGCATCAGCTTTTCCTTTTGTGAATACCTCACGGAAGTGTTCCATGTTTCCGGCCCCACCGGATGCAATGATGGGTATTTTCAAATCATCTGATAATTTGGACAGTGCATCACAGGCAAATCCATTTTTTGTACCATCATGATTCATAGAGGTGAACAGTATTTCACCGGCACCGCGTTCTTGTGCTTCTTTTGCCCAGGAGTAGAGTTCTTTTTCTGTCGGAATGCGTCCGCCATTGATAAAAACTGTCCATTTTCCATTTTTAAATTCAGCATCAATGGCAACAACGACAAATTGGCTGCCAAAATGAAGCGCCATGTCATCAATCAAAGCTGGTTTTTTAACGACAGAGGAATTGACAGATATCTTGTCTGCCCCTGCATTTAAAAGAATTTCCCCGTCCTGGAGTTCATTGATCCCACCGCCTACAGTAAAAGGGATATTTAGATTTTTAGCAATTCGTTCTACCAGATCAGCAAAGGTTTTTCTTTTTTCATGGCTGGCAGTAATATCCAGATAAACCAGTTCATCAGCCCCGGCTTCAGAATACGCTTTACCCATTTCAACAGGTTCGCCCACTTCTTTGATATCTAAAAAATTGATGCCTTTGACGGTTTGCCCGTTTCGGATATCCAGGCATGGGATGATGCGTTTTGCAAGCATTTTTTTAAGGTTTATTTGTTGTTTTTAAATAAGCCGGAAAAGTAGAATGAGAATGAGAATGAAAAGAACAGGGTAATGAGATTGTAAAAACACCGGGTTTAACTTTATGATTTCTTCTTTTTCAGAATAAAATCTTTTAATTCTGTTAATTGAATATTCCCTTCATATAAAGCTTTCCCAATAATGACACCATAAATCCCTTCATCATTCAATGATTCAATTTCTTCCATTTTGGTGATTCCACCACTCGCAATCAGGTGCATGTCCGGGAATTTTTCATTCAGTGTTGAATATAAATCCAATGCAGCGCCTTCTAACATTCCGTCTTTTGATATATCGGTGCAAAGTACTTTTTGAATGCCCATATGCAGGTATTTTTCTAAAAAATCAGAGATTTCTACATTGGTTACATCCAACCAGCCGCTTATGGCAATTTTATTGTTTTTTACATCAGCGCCTAAGATGATTTTTTCAGGGCCATAACGCTGAATCCATTTTTCAAATAATCCGGGGTCTTTTATTGCAATACTGCCAACGGTCACCAATGATGCTCCATGGTCAAAAGCCTTTGTAATATCTTCATCTGTTTTAATGCCTCCGCCATAATCTATAGTAAGATTTGTACGGCTGGCAATTTTTTCCAGCACAGATATATTTATTACATGTTTGGATTTTGCACCGTCAAGGTCCACCAGGTGCAATCTACTGATCCCATGATCCTCAAAGTTTTGGGCAACTACCAGGGGATCCTCATGGTATATTTTTTTTTGAGTGTAATCTCCCTGGCTCAGTCTTACACATTTCCCGTCTATAATGTCTATTGCAGGAATGATGGTGATCATAATGATAAAAAGTTTTTTAAAATCCGTTCTCCAACAGCCCCGCTTTTTTCGGGGTGAAACTGGGTTGCATAAAAATTGTCTTTTTGCAATACCGAACTGAAAGGATGAATATAATTTGTTTCTGCTGCCGTGTTTTTTCCAGGTTCAGCATAAAAACTATGCACAAAATAAACATAATTGTCTTCAAAGGAAGAGTCAAAAATACCGGGTTGTACATTTTGAAGGCTGTTCCAGCCCATGTGTGGTACTTTGAACGTGTTTTCTGTCCCGGGGTCCGGTTGAAAACGCCTGACGATTTCATCAAAGATACCTATGCACGGGGTGTCGTTTTCTTCTGAATAGGTGCACATGAGCTGAAGTCCCAGGCAAATACCGAGTACAGGTTGTTTCAGTTCTTTGATCAGAGTGTCAAGGTTATTTTCTTTCATAAATGCCATGGTAGTGCTTGCTTCTCCAACTCCCGGGAATATTACTTTATCAGCGCTTTTTATGATTTCCGGGTCATTGGTTATATTGGCATTAATGCCCAGGCGTTGCAAAGCAAAATCAACCGACCGGATGTTTCCGGCATTGTATTTAATGACAGCTAATTGCATTTTTAAAATTTATGAAAATACCACAGTTCTATTGTTATAAACCAGTATATTACGTTGTAAATGCTGATAAATTGCAGTGGAAAGGACGATTTTTTCGAGATCCTGCCCTTTTCTTACCAGTTCACTTACAGCATATTTGTGCGAGATGTGTGTTACACCCTGCTCGATGATTGGCCCGGAGTCAAGGTCTTCTGTGACATAATGGCTGGTTGCCCCAATGATCTTAACCCCCCTGCTATATGCCGAATGATAAGGTTTTGCACCCGGGAAAGCCGGTAAGAACGAATGATGAATATTGATGATGCGATTCGGGTATACATCTATCAATTGCTTTGTGAGGATTTGCATATACCTGGCCAATACAACAAAATCTATGTTATATTCTTTTAATAATTCGATTTCTTTCTTTTCTTGTTCCAGCTTGTTTTCTTTATTGACAGGGAATAAGTAAAAAGGTATTTTGAAATGTTCTGCCACATAAGATAAATCTTCGTGATTGCCGATGATCAAAGGGATTTCCACATTCCATTCTCCCGATTGATACCTGGCCAAAATATCAAATAAGCAATGTGACAGTTTTGACACGAAGAGCGCCATTTTGGGGGTGTAATCAGAAAAATATAAATTCCATGACATATCAAATTTTTGCGCGACCTGGGTGCCAAAAAAATCCCCTATTTTTTTACGAGGGATTAAAAATCCATCCAGCTCCCATTCAATACGCATGAAAAACACTTTTTCCTGCCGGTCAACATGCTGGTCGAGGTGGATTACATTGCCGTTATTTTTGTACACGAAATCTGTTATTTCTGCATTGATGCCTTTTTTGTCAGGACAATGGACAAGAAGTATGACAGTGTTTTTGTTGTTTTTTCCCGGAATTTTATGGCGTATCATAATGGTTTTAAAAAAAATTATGTATTCAATCGTGAATGCAAAGATAATAAATCGCAAAGTCTTTCTTATCTATTATACTCTATAAAGTTTTTTCTGTGGAAGGAATCGG
>CAYMKE010000205.1:0-5326 GCA_964390955.1 uncultured Bacteroidales bacterium
GCGTATTTTAAAACCACGTTACAAATTATCGCACCATTTACAACACTCGGTATATTTATAATCGCATATCACTATATTAGAGAATTAAAGAAATAAAAAAGGGGGCTAAATCAGCCCTCTTTATTTTATCTAATTTTATCAAAGTGGTGTTTGTAATAACCTTTTGCCATTTCAACTTGTGCGCCACTTAATTCATTGTATTGTGGGTGTTTCTCAACCGTTTCATTACTTGAATTATCATTTTCAATAAATATGTTACCAATGTAAAAACAAAAGAAAATGTAATTAAAAGTATAGAATTAAATGACAGTATTTATATAAGCGGTAAGATATTTATTGATTGTTCATATGAAGGAGATTTAATGGCAAAGGCAGATGTTTCATACACTTACGGAAGAGAGAGCATAAGCACGTATAATGAATCGTTGGCAGGAATAAGGTTAATTGATGACACTATTTTCACAAAAACAGTTGATGGTCAAGGTGAATTACTTCCTTTTTTTTCAAAATACGATACAATCATTGAAGGCAAAGGAGATAAAAAAGTAATGACCTTTAATTTTCGTCCAACAATGACCAGGATTGAAGATAACAAGAAAGATATTTACCCTCCTGGAAATTATGATTCTTCTGATTTTGATTTTTTAGCCAACTATTTAGAGAATTATCCGGAAACAAATATCTGGGATTTAATCGGTATTTACAAATGGGGCAATAATAAGGCTGAATTCAATAACAAGCAGAGTTCAGTAATTTCATTGGGATTATTTGGTGGCAACACGGATTATATTGAGGCAGATTATGCAAAGCGAAAGGATATTTATAATGCTCATAAATATTATACATTAGGATTTTTGTACTTTTTAGCGAATGATTCAAGAGTTCCGGAAAAACTCCGGAAACAAACCCGGAAATGGGGCTATGCCAAAGATGAATACACGGATAATAATAATTTTCCATACTATTTGTATATAAGGGAAGCAAGGAGAATGATAGGAGAATATGTTCATAAGCAAAGTGATATTTTCATCAACAGGGAAAAAGATGATGCAATAACCTTAGGCTCTCATTGGGTAGATTGTCACCATGTTCAACGTATAGCAATTTCTGATTCTTCCTTTACGAATGAAGGTAGAATTTGGAAAAAAGTAAAAAAACCATACGAGATTTCATATAAATCTATTATTCCCATTAAATCAGAATGTGTGAATTTACTAGTGCCGGTTTGTTTATCTGCTTCACATGTAGGATTTTGTTCAATAAGGGTGGAGCCCACATGGATGCAGTTGGGGCATGCAGCAGGAACAGCTGCGGCAATCGCTGCTAACATGAATAAAGCCGTTCAGGATATTGACATCACACTACTTCAGGAAACACTTAGAGAACAAGGTATGATTATAAAACACAGAAACATTGATCATATATATGATAATAATAATTAATCTGAGAATCTGCCTAAATTATAAAGTTAACTTCCGGAAATCTCTTAATAAAATTATAAAATCATGAACAGGCAATATATTAATGGTAAATATATTTCAATTATTGCAATAGCAACGTTCACCGGATGCAGCTCCACGAATGAACAACCCGGTGACCGTACTGAAAATCCCAATGTTCTTATTATCCTTTCGGATGATCAGGGGTGGGGTGATATTGGTTCACATGGAAATGACAGCATTGAAACCCCAAACCTGGATTTGCTTAAGCAGAATGGTGTCTCGGGTGAAAGATTTTTTGTTAGTGCAGTATCTGCTCCTACCAGAGCCAGCCTGCTCACTGGTAAATATTGCTTTGATGTGGGTGTTTCATGGGTGTGTCAAGGGCTGGAAGATTTTAATGAAGGTGTGTTTACAATTGCAGATGTTTTTAAATCAAACGATTACACTACCGGCTGTTTCGGTAAATGGCATAACGGTCGCCATTATGTTAATCACCCGCTGAGAATGGGGTTTGATCATTTTCTGGGATTTAGAAGTGGAGGCTGGCATTATATTGATCCTGTTTTGGAATACAATGATACTGTTTTAAAAACTCACGGATATTTAACTGACATTCTTGCTGATTCCGCAATAAGGTTTATGGAAAAAAATAAAAACGACAGGTTTTTTTGCTATTTACCTTTTAGTGCACCACATTCACCTTTCCAGCTTCCTGACACCTTGTTTCAAAAATACAAACAAAAAGGGCTTAGTGATAAAAATGCCGCCATTTATGGTATGATTGAAAGAATGGATCTGCAAATTGGTCGTATTTTAAAATACCTTGAAGATAATCAAATTATAGAAAATACCATTGTTATATTTCTTTCCGATAACGGGCCAAATGGGTATAGATATAATGGATGTATGAAAGGAATAAAGGCAAAGGTTGATGAAGGTGGGGTAAGAGTGCCTTTTTTTATATATCAAAAACATAGAATTAGCGGGGGTAAAAGCATCGAGGGAGAAATCGCCCATATTGATCTACTTCCAACCCTGAATGAATTATGTAATCTTGAGGGCTTTGATGCCGATGAGATCGATGGCAAAAGTTTTGCTCAGGAATTACTGAACAATAAAAAACCGACCCCAAGGAATCTTTATCAAACCTTGTATTATGATGATGCTTTTTATATGTCAAAAAAATCAATAAGAAATGACAGGTTCAGAATAATTGAAGAGAGAGACAGGCCTTTACGCATGTACGATATGAAGAATGATCCTTGTCAGGAAACGGATATATATTTCCAAAACAAGCATGTAGGTGATAGCCTGATGAAAATATATAACAATTGGTTTGATAAAAGAAAAAGAGAGATAGGTGCTGAACCAATAAGTATTGGTATTGACGGGCAGAACAGAGAAGTATTCTACGCAGATGAAAGTTTTGTTACAGGTGATTTGAAGTATAGTATTTCTGCAAAATATAACCCAACTTATATTAAAGGGTGGAAATCGGTTAAAGATACAGCTATGTGGGAAGTGAATGTTATTAAACCTGATGAATATGATGTTTTTATGGAACTTAATGCAGATAGTTTGTCTGCTGGTTCTGTTTTAAAAATCATTGCAGGAAATGACTCTTCGTTGGTTGCAATAACAGAACCGGTAAAGAAACATGAATTCGAAATCCCTGAAGACTACTATCAGCATGGAGGAAATGCCTACATGAAATGGCAAATATCAAAGTTTGGAAGAATTTCCCTTAAACCAGATGTTAAAAAAATTATGATTGTGCCCAATGATTTAAGTGGAGGTGAAATTGATATTTATTCACTTTATTTGGTGAAATCAGATTAAAAGAGCTTGTTCATTTTGCATATAACTTTTGTCAGCTTCCACTATGTTTTTAAAGACATCAATCATGCCTTCATCCTGTCACCTGGCTTTATAATTCAAGTATATTTCTCCCCGGGTTTCCTTTGCCTGCTTTCTTTTATGTTGTTTTTTTATTCATAACAAAAATATAAACAATTAAAAATCAGTGAGTTTTAAGCAACCACGAATGAAATGGAATATTAAAATAACACGAAATCAATGATTTACCTTTGTGTGTTATTGAATAGTATTTTATAAATTATTGCGAAACTTTTGTGACTTAAAATCAGTAATTTATGTGCTTTGCCTTATAAGTTGACTGTATTTCCGACATAAAGATGCGACATTATATTTTGATGCGGATTATGCGTTCTGATTTTATGAATTGCTAATGGTTGAAGCCGGTAACAGGCATTTGTTTCAATCCACACCCGACAACAAAGCAAAAATAAGTAGGGGAGAGAAGAACTTGATGATCGGATAAAAAAAACATCGCCAGCAAGAATGAATAAATTCCGATTAAAACAGAGAAAATTTTGGAAAAAATTCGATATTTGATGGTGTAAAAAACCTTATGGAATAATATTGACAATGTTGATATACTGACGTTTACCGCCAAGCAAGAAAGAGCATACTGCACATTGAAATGAATAATTTTAGACAAAAGTGTTAAATACGTTGTGCATTTTGTATCTTTGTGAAAATTGTACTGAAAAATTATGAGAACATTATATCAGAAATTTGAAACGCTTTTACAAAGTACGACAACAGATTTTAAACGTTATTTGTACGATAAGGTCTCTTGGGGAAATCGAATGATTGGAATTATAGGCGCTCGTGGAGTTGGTAAAACCACTATGATTTTACAACATATCAAGGAAAATTTAGACAGCAAAAGAGCATTATATGTTTCGGCAGACGATATGTACTTTGGTGAAAACAGGCTTCTTGATTTGGCTGATGATTTCTATAAAAATGCAGGAGAGTATTTATTTATCGATGAAATTCATAAGTATAATGACTGGTCTCGAGAACTAAAAAACATTTATGACTCATTTCCTACATTGAAAGTTGTTTTCACGGGGTCTTCTGTACTTGACATAATGAAAGGTTCAGCTGATTTAAGTCGCAGAGCCATAATTTATAAATTACAAGGACTCTCATTTCGTGAATATTTGAAACTATTTCATAATTATGATACGGAAGTCTATACTTTGGAGCAAATCATAAATAATGAAGTAAAACTTGATAGTATTCAACATCCATTACCTCTTTTTAATGACTATTTGAAACGAGGATATTATCCATTTGGCATAGAAAATGAAATGAATTTACGTTTAAGCCAAATTATTGTACAAACCTTGGAATCAGATATTCCACAATACGCAAATCTAAATATAGGAACAAGTCGAAAGCTAAAACGATTACTTTCAATAATTGCAGAAAATGTACCTTTTAAGCCCAATTTTTCTAAAATTTCAGAAATGATTAATGTAAGTCGAAATTCTTTAGATGATTATTTTTCATATATGGAAAAGGCAGGGCTTATTGAACAGTTAAGAAATGAATCAGGTGGAATCCGGGGATTAGGAAAAGTTGATAAAGTGTATCTGGATAATACGAATATCATTTTCAACTTAGTCGGAGAAAAATCAAATATTGGAAACTTGCGTGAAACATTCTTTTTCAATCAAATGCGAGTAAAAAATGAGGTCATATCTTCAAGAAAAGCAGATTTTGTAATTGAAAATTATACGTTTGAAGTTGGAGGTAAAAATAAACAACAGAACCAAATAGAAAAAGACGATAAATCATTTGTTGTCAAAGACGATATAGAATATGGTTATCGCAATGTGATTCCTCTTTGGGCTTTTGGATTAAATTATTAAAAAGACAAAGATGAAGTAATGCCAGGCGTTAACAAGGCATAAAACCCAATATCCGCAGGCATTTCATAGGATATTGATACAACTCAAATAAAATTTCGTACTTTTATGGAACGACAGTGAATGCGGCTAAAGGGTTTA
>CAYMKE010000206.1:0-5314 GCA_964390955.1 uncultured Bacteroidales bacterium
CTCAACCTCTCAACCTCTCAACCTCTCAACCTCTCAACCTCTCAACCTCTCAACCCCTCAACCTCTCAACCTCTCAACCTCTCAACCTCTCAACCTCTAAACCCTTAAACCTCTCAACTTAACTTAATTAACTTATTAACTTAATTAACTTAATTAACTTAATTATATTAATTATAAATATATGAAAATCAATACCATTTCAGAACTCATATCATATTTTACAAAAACATACCCGTCTCCCAAATCGGAATTGAATTTTAAAACACCGTATGAAATGATAGTAGCAGTAATGCTATCAGCACAATGCACTGATATTAGGGTTAACATGATAACACCTCCGTTTTTTAAACGATTTCCGACCATCGGGGCATTATCCAAAGCAGGTGTAGATGAAGTTTATGAATTGATAAAAAGTTGTTCTTATCCTAACAATAAATCCAAATACCTTGTAGAGATGGCTAAAATTGTTCAGGGAGAATACAATGGAACGATTCCTTCTGATCTTGATACACTTCAAAAACTGCCGGGCATTGGACGAAAATCAGCCAATGTATTGGCGCTTACACTTTATAATCGGCCTGTCATTCCTGTTGACACCCATGTACACAGAGTTTCTGCCCGAATCGGGTTAACAAAAAATGCTAAAACACCTGTTCAAACAGAAATACAATTGACGAAAATCATCCCTCAGGATCACATCCATTTTTTTCATCACTGGCTGGTGTTGCATGGAAGGTATGTCTGTAAGGCCAGGAGGCCATTGTGTGATGAATGTGGGATTACCCACGTATGTTCTTATTTTAATATTTAATATCAACAAAAATTTAATTTATTTACGTTTTGCATACCAATATTTTGTTAAATAATTTCGTTAAATTTGTGTAATCATCAAATAGGAATTTTATGTTGATAGAAAAAAAGAAAATACGTCAAATCATAAAAGACCATGAACTAACCTGTATAAAGGGCAGAGATGAAGATGAACTGGTGAATATTTTTTACGAGTCATTATCTGAATTTGCTTCATTTCAGGAAGAACGCCTGGCAACCAAGGAAGATATAAAAATGGTACTGGAATTAATGAACAGGCGGTTTGAAATGGTAGACAGACGGTTTGAGGCGGTAGATAAACGTTTTGAAGACATGAACAAACGTTTTGAAGACATGAACAAACGCTTTGAAGCGATAGACAAACGTTTTGAATTGATAGAAAAACATTTTGAAGCGATAGACAAACGTTTTGAATTGATAGAAAAACATTTTGAAGCGATAGACAAACGTTTTGAATTGATAGACAAACGTTTTGAAGACATGTACAGATATATGGATAAACGTTTTGAAGACATGAGTAAAAAATTTTCTATGATGTTTACCTTTATGAACATTGGTTTCGGGATTATTATTTTACTTACCGTATTGTTTAAGTTTCTGCATTAGAACGTAATGTTGTTTACTATCCTCTTGTATATGATTTTTACAATTCACCCGTTATAAATTAAATTTTTAACAAGAAATAGAATGCAAAAAGAATATCATCCACTTGTGATTTTAGGTGCGCGAGAACACAATCTCAAAAATATAGACCTTACCATTCCCAGAAACCGTTTGATTGTGATTACCGGACTTAGCGGCAGTGGAAAGTCGTCACTCGCATTTGACACGATATATAAAGAAGGACAACGCAGATACCTTGAGACGATGTCTGCTTATGCACGTCATTTCATTGGAAAAATCGAACGCCCGGATGTTGATAAAATCACCGGATTAAGCCCTGTGGTATCCATTGAACAAAAATCAATCGGCAAAAACCCCCGGTCTACTGTTGGAACTATAACCGAGATTTATGATTTTTTAAGGCTTTTGTACGCGAGGGCAGGGGATGCCTATTCTTACAAAACAGGTGAAAAGATGATAAAATATACCAATCAACAGATCATTGATTTGATCCTGAAAAATTATGAAGGTAAAAAAATATATGTTATGTCTCCACTCGTGCAGGGAAGAAAAGGACATTATAAAGAATTATTTGAACAGTATCGTAAAAAAGGGTTTTTGAATGTTCGGGTTAATGGAGAATATGTTGAACTTACCAGTGGTTTAAAAATTGACCGGTACAAAACACATTTCATAGAATTGGTGATCGACAAATTAAAAATAGACACTAAACAGCAAAAGCGCATTAAAGAATCTGTGAGCATTGCATTAGAGCAAGGCAAAGGTGTAATGATGGTGATTGATCAGGAAAGCGGTGAAGAAAAATATTTCAGCAAAAAACTCATGTGTCCCACTACTGGTATTGCTTACAGTGATCCGGCCCCTTATACCTTTTCATTTAATTCACCCCGGGGAGCATGCCCTCATTGTAAAGGACTGGGATATATAAAAGATGTTGCGCTTGATATTTTAATCCCTGACCCCAAAAAAAGTATTAAAAAAGGTGCCATAAAACCAATTGGGGTTTTTCAAAATCGTCTGATTTTCTGGCAAATCGAAGCCGTGCTTAAGAAATATCATTGTTCGCTGGACACACCTGCAAAAGATATCCCGCAAGAGGCTATGGACATTATATTATATGGTACTGATAGATTATTTACGCTTGAAAACACTCCCCTGGGTAAAGGTGCAAACTATACAGTGAGTTTTAATGGCATACTGGATTATCTAAGCAGCTTTTTTCCTAATCAGGCAAACAATCAATCTTCCAATAAACGGCTGCAGAAGTATTTTAAATCAATTGACTGCCCGGAATGTAAAGGCCAAAGACTAAACCAGGAAGCCCTTTCGTATAAAATAGATGATAAAAATATTGCCAATTTATCGAACATGGACCTCAATGATTTATATGTGTGGGTTGAAGATATAGAATCCAAATTAACAACAAAGCAACAAAAAATTGCCGAAGAGGTTTTAAAAGAACTTAGGATGCGGCTTAAATTTCTTTTGGAAGTGGGGCTTGATTATCTTTCATTAAACAGGTCGGCAAGAACGCTTTCAGGTGGTGAAAGTCAGCGTATCAGGCTGGCCACACAAATTGGATCTCAACTGGTAAATGTGTTATATATATTAGACGAACCGAGTATTGGTTTGCATAACAGGGATAATAACCTGGTTATAAATTCATTGAAAAATCTCCGGGATATAGGAAATTCAGTTATTG
The DNA here is from genome assembly GCA_964390955.1 of uncultured Bacteroidales bacterium. Taxonomy (GTDB): domain Bacteria; phylum Bacteroidota; class Bacteroidia; order Bacteroidales; family JBBRXJ01; genus CAYMKE01. The sequence goes on from CAYMKE010000206.1 coordinate 3,158, forward strand.
TTGTGGAACACGATAAGGATATGATCCTTGCGTCTGACCATGTTATTGACATGGGCCCCATGGCTGGGAAGCATGGTGGGGAAATAGTTGCTGAAGGAGCACCCCGTAAAATTGAATCCAAGCAAACATTAACAGGCGACTATCTGAGTGGGAGGAAAAAAATTGTTGTTCCTAAAAAACGAAGAAAAGGAAACGGCCATTCATTGATTTTAAAAAAGGCTCGCGGGAATAACCTGAAAAATATTGACGTACAATTTCCATTGGGAAAATTCATTTGCATCACTGGTGTATCAGGAAGTGGAAAATCATCATTGATCAACCAGACATTGTATCCTATTTTAAATCAATACATCTACAATTCATTAAAAGAACCTCTTCCGTATGACGATTTAAAAGGGATAGATGAAATTAACAAGGTCATTGAAGTAGATCAATCATTCCTTGGTAAATCACCACGTTCAAACCCGGTGACTTATACAGGGATTTTTACAGAAATACGAAAACTGTTTGAACAAACACCTGAGGCTAAAATACGTGGCTACACTGCCAGCCGTTTCTCATTTAATGTGAAAGGCGGACGATGTGAAGAGTGTAAAGGAGCCGGCCTTCAAAACATTGAAATGAACTTTTTGCCAGATGTGTATGTAACATGTAAAACATGCCATGGCAAAAGGTATAACAAAGAAACGCTTCAGGTTACCTATAAAGGAAAAAACATCAGTGATGTTTTAAATTTAACCATTAACCAGGCAGTGGAGTTTTTTGAAAATCTTCCGCAATTGTACAACAAATTAAAGACCCTGCAAGAAGTTGGCTTAGGTTACATAAAACTTGGCCAGCCATCTACAACATTATCCGGAGGGGAGTCACAACGTGTGAAGCTTGCCTCTGAACTGGGCAAAAAAAGTACCGGAAAAACACTTTATATCTTAGATGAACCTACAACCGGACTTCATTTTGAAGATGTAAAAGTATTACTGGATGTATTAAATAAATTAGTAGATAAAGGGAATACGATCATTGTAATTGAACACAATTTAGAAGTTATAAAAGTAGCAGACTACATTATTGACCTGGGAAAAGAAGGCGGTAGAAATGGTGGGTATGTGCTTGCATCCGGTACTCCGGAAGATATCATGAAGTGCAAAGAAAGCTATACTGCCGAAGCCATTAGGGAAGCTTCTGATTAAAGCTCTCCTATTAATCCCCTGCCTGTTTTAACGATTTTCTTTTTATCATTAAATTGCTTGATGATTTTATCAAGTACACCATTCACAAATATTTTGCTTTTGGGGGTACTGAATAATTTGATTATATCTATGTATTCATTGAATGTCACTTTAACAGGTATATCAGGGCATTCAAGTATTTCAGTAATCCCCATGTACAGAACATACTTGTCTATTATCGCTATTCGTTTTATATCCCAGTTTGTAGTAAATTTTGCAATAATGTCATCATATTCTGTATGGTTCATAACAGTTTTTCTGAATAAATGTTTGATATAATCCCTTTCTTCCTGTTTTTCTGATAAATCAATGATCATTTTTTCTGGTGAATGCTCCTTTTTCATCTTTTTAATACAATTAACTATAATCTCAATGGTGTATTCTATCTCTGCATTCCAATAAATATTCATATCTTCAAGCACTTGATATAAATCATCTGATTCAGCAATAACACATGAATAGATTGACATGATGATCTTTTTATCAAGATTAAAATTCGTTTGAGGCGCCTGCATGTATTCTTTATATTCATCAAATTCTTTAATGTTTAAAGAAATTTTCCTGATGAAATCTTTATATTCTACCCAACTTATTTTTTTATTTTGTTTGTATCGCTTATATTGAGTGTTTTCTTCAATTTTATGGATTACCTGGTTTTCAATGAACCTGGTATTTGGATTTAAGTCTTCCGGGGTGGGAAAATTTTTTTCTTTCGAAACCTGAATAAAATGCGTTTTATATTTATATATTTCGATAAGTAAATCAATTAGGTAAAAAAACTGGTCATATGTTTTTTCAATACTTAACCATAATTCTTTTTCAGAACTATGAACAGGCCGTTTTGATATAAAATGCGAATAAATCGCTTGTAAAACCTTGATTCTTAAAACCCTTCTACTTATAATCATTATGTTAAAGAACTATTTAG
>CAYMKE010000207.1:0-5259 GCA_964390955.1 uncultured Bacteroidales bacterium
GATGTGCCAAATGCTTCGCCATTATTTTTTCCAACAATATCCGAGCCCTTTTGTGTCCATTCATTTATATTCCAATAATATACTTTAGCTATACCTTTAGGCCCTTCATAAGGAACACCTATTGATAATATGTTTCCATTACCATTCAGGCTCACGCTAGAACCAAACAAGTCATATATTGAATCTCCCTGAAACTTGTTTCCCTTTTTAGCCCAATTCGAACCTGTCCACCGGTATACTTGGGCATATCCTTTTCCATGGCCAAATTCAGAAGCGCTGACAGCGAGTATGTCTGCATTTTGATTCAATGATACACTATTCCCCAAATAATCATATTCATCAATACCATAAAGGGGATTTCCTTTTGTAATCCATCTTTGGGAGAAAGTAGGAAAACTTATTAAAGCAAATAATACAAGAGTTAATGTTATTTTCATATGTTTATTTTTTAATTTTTAATGGTCATATGGAGCTCGCAAGTAAAAAATAATCATTCTCATGTGTGCAAAAAATGATTATTTTTTACATGCTCGGTTCATCTATTTATTTTTAAGTTAATTGAATTGATTGAGTTTAAAAGTTTAGTGGGATAGTGGGCGTGTTGGATTTCTCAGATAACTTTTCCAACGTTTAAAACGTTGGAAAAGTTCATTTAAATATCCTCTATATCCTTTCTTTTTCTTATTATAATCATGCGCGCGTGTGTCAAAAGCTTTGTCATGGCTCGGTCCAAAGTTATAAAAACATTGTAGATTAATATCAAAATAAATTCAAATCATTCTTAAATATAATACACTATAAAAATATAGAATAAATTATTTAGTTTAAAGATTGATTGTGCAAAAAGCGTGTCATTTTATAAAATGACACGCTTTTTGCAACTGAAAACAGAAATCCAATAACCCGATAAACCCACGTGGGGTCATCAACAAAATATTCTTCATTAAAAAGTTCAAAAGCAATTTTCCCGGTCAAAACTTATCGGGTAGCATTTAGTTTATAGATGGTTAATGTTAACCATTCACGGGCCTGGTGAATACAACCGGTTGTAACCGCTCTTAATAAAAAATAAATTAGAGATAAATTTAAATTTTGTATTTCAAGAACCTATAGTCCATCTGTTCACTTTTTATCATCTCTTTATTAATAATTTATTATTTTGATTTGATTCAGATTATTATATTTGTAAAAGAGAGAAAATATAACATTCCGCTCTCTAAATTCAATACTTTCAACTTCTAAATATAAATAATTAAAAACAAGCACATAACATGAAAAAAATCATCGTCTTTTCACACTTAATATTCATATTCTGTTTCACGTCGTATGCTCAAAAATATACACTATTTACGGGTTTATCAGGTAGTTTGAGTGGAAATGGTTATCATTTTAATGCATCATCAATTTTTACCTATGCTGATTTTAAACCCATGGCAGCTTATTCCACAGGCATTGATGGTGGTTATTATTTTGAGGACAATTTATTTTTTAATAGATATTATACTGGATATCAGTATGGAATATAAATTCAATGAACGCTTTCATTTAAGCTTCATCCCATTTATCGGCAAAGGAATTATGCGGTTGGACAATGATTTAATGAATTCCGGTAAATTCAGGTATGGCATGCAAATAGGTTTAATCTATAATGTAAAAAAATTACACTGAGTATAAGCACACATTTTTCTGCTTCTAAGGATATATTCTGTCCTTAATATCATTCTGGCCGGTAATCTCTCTCCAGCTTTTTTTAGTATGCGTCACTTCATTATAATAAGGGCAGGGAGGCATAACTTGATGAGCTTTAATAATCATAACTTCACCACAATCATTGCACTTAAATTGGCCACCACGTACACTCGAACCATATTTTATATTATTATCCATGATTGTTTTTCTTAAAAGACTGATATATAAAAATTTTTATGCAATTTTTATGCCTTTATTAAAAAAAACAGCACATAAAAAAAGCCGGAATGAACATTCCGGCTTTTTTTATTTGACTGAAACAGTCATCTATTTCACATCAATTTTCCGTTGTGCTTTTGCTTTTTCAATTTCCTTTTTTGGAATAGCAATCTTCAATACACCGTCTTTGTAATTGGCATCAATTTTTTCTTCATTTGTATTTTCAGGTAATGCAAATGTCCGTTTAAATTGTGTATAGCCAAACTCCCGGCGCACATAATTTTCTTCTTCCTTTTTTTCTTCTTCTTGTTTTTCAGCAGAAACAGTAAGCACATTGTCTGTGATATCAATGTTAAAATCTTTTTTCTCCATTCCCGGAGCAGCGACATCAACTTCATATTTTTTGTCATCTTCACTCACATTCACTGCCGGGACAGTATAATCACTCAATGCACTTTTATTTCTTAATAAGTTATCATTTAAAAAACGATCAAATAAATCCGGAAATTCAAAGCCTGTGTTAATTCTTGGTAGCATAAGCCTACCCTCCTTTCTTTTTGGTTAAACAATAATTATTTTATTAATTACTTTTCAATTTTTATGCCAAAACACCGGGTTATAATTATGTAATCTATAATATAATTTTTAATTTCTTTAGCCTGTCATTTTGTCATAATTATTAACCGTTGTCGCTTTTATAAAATAAATCTGCTTTTATAGCGTTTTGCATACTTTGTAGCATACACTAAAATTGTTTAGTATCTTACCTGGCAAGTTTTGTCAAAACAAACAAGAATTTTACCGGTAAGGTAAAATAAAAACAATATTTTTTTATTATGTGACAAATAATGAATAATAATTAATAACAATTATTAAATTTGTTTTTTACATTTAACTATTGCATCATGAAACGAATTAAAAAACGCACTTTAAGGTGGTTCCTGATCATTTCTCTATGTATAGGATCGGCCGGATTAATCTCATTTAATTATTCCGATGAGTTCAAGGTAATTAAAAACCTGGATATTTTCTATAACATGTTCCGTGAATTAAATCTCTATTATGTAGATGATACGGATCCTGAAGAGCTTATTAAAAACGGGATTAATGGAATGCTTTCCGAGCTCGACCCATATACCAGTTATATACCACCCGAAAAAGAAAAGGATTTTAAATTTCAAACAACCGGAGATTACGGCGGAATAGGATCACTCATAAGAAGTGCAGGGAAGTATGCATTAATTTCTCAACCCTACAAAGGATTTCCGGCAGATAAAGCAAATCTGATGCCCGGTGATACGATCATTAAAATCAATGATGAATCGATCCAGGGAAAATCATTGGAAGAAATAAGCAATCTTTTAAAAGGAATTCCGGGAACAGACGTTAATATAACCATTCACAGGCCATATAAAGATACCATCATGACAAAAAAAATCACTCGTAAAGAAGTACACATCCCGGCCGTTCCTTATTACGGAATTGTTGACAACAATATTGGATACATTCATCTACAGCGCTTCACCCGTAATGCAACAGAAGAAGTAAAAAACGCATTAAAAGAATTAACAAATGACAAGGGAGCTGAAAAAATCCTCATCGACCTGCGGAACAATCCGGGTGGTTTACTCGATGAAGCCATTAATATCGCCGGTTTATTTGTTGAAAAGGGTTCAGTGATTGTAAAAACAAAAGGCAGCATTGAAAAATTTAATAAAACTTATGAAACGGACAATAATCCTGTTAACATGGAAATACCTCTTGCCATACTTGTTAACAATAATTCAGCATCTGCATCTGAAATTATAGCTGGTGCTATTCAGGACTATGACAGGGGTGTCATTGTGGGAGAAAAAACATTCGGGAAAGGACTTGTTCAATCCACCCGCCCCCTTAGCTATGGGGCACAGCTTAAAGTTACCACTGCCAAATATTATATCCCGAGTGGCAGATGCATACAGGCAAGAAATTATAATGACGACAGTTCTGAAGATGTTGCCGATTCGTCGAACAAAAAATTTACAACTGCAAATGGCCGCGTTGTGTACGATCGGAAAGGCATCATGCCGGACATCAAAGTAGAATCTGAAAATCTCAGCAAAATAGCAGCCAGCTTATATGCTAAGAATTTTATTTTTGATTTCGCGAATTTTTATGCCGCGTATAATGACACGCTCCATTCTGTCACCGATTTCACCGTTACAGATTCCCTTTACATGGAATTCATCACTTTCCTTGAAGGGAAAGATTTTGATTATCAAACCCGTAGTGAAGATCAGCTCAATGACCTGATTGAAATAGCAAAAGCAGAAAAATATTATGCAAAAGCAGAAGAGCAATTTGACAAGCTGCAAGATATGCTTGCTCATGACAAACAAAAAGACCTGCGTACATTCAGTGATGAGATTAAGCTATTATTAAAAGAAGAAATCATTAGCAGGTTTTATTATACAGCAGGTAAATTACAGGCCACCATTAAAGAAGATAAACAAGTCAAAGAAGCTGTTAATATACTGAAAAACATAGAAAATTATAAAAATACATTAACTGTTACTTCAACTGAAAATACGCCTGGTGATTAAAATTAGTTTGTTATATTTTTTTATAATATATAACTATGTTCAAATTCAACAGCTATACAGGTTTCTTTGTTGTATTCACGTTCCTGATATCATGGGGGATTGTAGGAATTTTTTTCCTTACAGGAGGTACATAGAATTCAAATGCTGCACAATTTATTGCCGCCGGCTATATGTTCATTCCGTTATTGGTGTCAGTTGCAATTATAAAATTCATAAAAAAAGAACACGTTGGTAACACGCTTGGCATCTCGTTTAAATTCAATTATTGGTAGATTGCCGGATGGATCATCATGCCCGTGATAGCTTTTGCTACAATGGGTATCCGTTTATTATTCCCGAATGTTCATTATTCACCTGAAATGCATAGCATGTTTGAAAGCAAAATCTGTTATTGCAACTGCAATTTTACATGGGATACTAAACGGGACGTTTGGCATTTCATTCATGCTCGTTGCCGGTAGAAATGACTTATTGACAGGTATGACAGGATTGGCAGGTTTTATTACATTGCTTATGGTGAATGTAATTCTTTTTTATTATGATCGTACCCTAGGTCATAAATCACTCATTAATAAAAAATTATCTTTAATTATTTAAATTTATTATTTGGTAGGTGAAAATAGGGAATATAGAATCTACATTATGCAACCTATATTCTGATCTCAAATTTTATAAAACAACCTCTTGTCGTTATGGACAATCACGGATTAGGCAAGTACTTGTTCTATCTGATCAATTTCTTCCGGGGAAAAATCCTGTGCATCCAGCG
>CAYMKE010000208.1:0-5248 GCA_964390955.1 uncultured Bacteroidales bacterium
TATTAATAGTGTTTTATATCGATCTTTATCGTTTTGCGGTGAATTTTTCGGGATATGTAAGTATGAAATAATCAGGATAGAAAAAGAGATGACAGCCCCCGGTTAATGTGAACAATCACAATTTCGCACATAAAACCGTATACCGGCCAGAATCGAAAGTTCCTGGTAATTTCCACGGGATGTAAAAAACCAGCCGGGAAAATAAGTATGATTATATGCAACCTGAAGGAATAAAATAGCTTCTTTAATTTTCAATGAATATCCACCGGCAATGGTATTGCCAATCCCGAAATGATTTTTTGTGCTATATAATTGATCGAATGTAAGACTGTATTGGATGAACGGACTTGCTTTTTTTACACGGGAAAACCAATACCGGTAACCGCCCCCAAGACTCCCAAAGTGACTGTTATCATCATATTTGCAGTATTTGAAAGGAACAATGATATATGACACATGCTCATATTCAACCGAAGTTAAATGTTGTGCATATTCAAAATCAAAACTAAAACCTTGCCGGAATTCGTTGGTTACTGATGAAGACAATATCCTGCTATACCCCGGGGCAAATGATAAATGGTCAGGCAGAGGAGGTAAAGAAAACAATTTTCCTGCTGTAAAAGAAATAATTATAAACAATATGAGTTTTTTGAAAATCATTTAGTGAGATTCTTAAAAGATCAGGAAAAAATAAAATGTGATTTAAAAATAAAATTGGTTTTTTTCAGGCATCATGATCCATAGAATAATGTATGCTGTGATGCCGGCCAAAAGGCCTGTAAATAAAGTAACTAAGACAAATAAAAGCCTTGTTAAAGCAGTGTCCCATCCGAGCCATTCTGCAATGCCTGCACAAACACCTGCTATTACCCTGTTGTTGGATCGAACCAGTTTATTGTGTTGCATAATTATGTTTTTTTTCAATAACGTCTAATTTAATAAATAAATTGAATAGATAAACTATTTTTCTTTTTTATTCTGAATTCTGAATTCTTGATTCTGAACTCTGGATAATCAGAGTCAACTTCCACTAAAATATGTAGAATCAATATAAAAAACACATGTATACCGGATGGATTCAAAAATCTAATCTCAATTGTTTTATTCCTTTATTTCCTTCCAAATTACCCAGAGTGAGCCCGAGTAACCGTACTCCATTTTTCCTGTCCCACGCCAGGTCCAGTAATTTTTTTCCAATTTCCTCAAAATGTGAAGGATAAATAGGGTAAACATAGGTTTTGCTTTTGCTTACAATGGTAAAATCTTTGTATTTCAATTTCAATGTTAGTGTATGTCCTTCTTTATTATGCCGTTGAACCCGTTCAGTCAACATTTCGGCAAGTTTTTCCACGACTCTGTATAGCATTTCGTCTTGGTTTACATCTTTGTCAAAAGTCCGTTCCACGCCAATGGATTTTCGTATCCGGTGAGGGTTAACAAGGCGGTTGTCAACACCCCTTACGATCCAATAAAAATGCCTGCCGGCTTTACCAAAATATTGAACCAGCTCTTTTTCAGATTTTTTCATTAAATCAGCCCCGGTTTGTACACCAATGTCATTCATTTTTTTGGCAGTTGCTGCACCGATGCCAAAAAAATTCCTGATAGGCAGTTCGCGAAGGAATTTTACTGCTTGTTCCGGGCGGATAACAAACAAGCCATCAGGCTTTTTGTAATCCGATGCTGTTTTAGCAAGGAATTTATTATATGATATCCCTGCAGAAGCGGTTAATTCTGTTTCTTTTTTTATTTTTTGTTTGATTTCACGCGCGATGTCTTCTGCCGTGTTGAATGAACCGGTTAAATGAGAGATATCTATATATGATTCATCTAATGACAGTGGCTCCACCAATTCTGAATACTCGTGGAAAATATTAATTATTTTCATTGAATCTGTTTTGTACACGTCAAATCGCGGACTGATGAATATGAGTTTTTTGCATAACTGGCGAGCTTTGTGAGATGGCATGGCCGACCTGATGCCGTATTCGCGTGCCTCGTAACTTGCAGCAGCCACGACACCCCGTTGTTTCACTCCGCCAACTGCCACGGGTTGTCCCCTTAATTCAGGATTGTCCCGTTGTTCAATGGAAGCAAAATATGCATCCATATCAATATGCAAAATAATACCGGGCATAATTCAAAATACTTCAGTTTTTTATAAATTCGACTTTACAACAGGAGGGGGTTACATTTAAAAGAATATCATGGCCGTGCATTAAAGCAAGGTTTTCTTTCTGATGTCCTGCAGGGAAACCAAATGCCACCGGTATATTGTATTGTTGTGCCAGGCCATGGATGATCTCACATGCTGTTTTGCCATATTCTTCCGGTGTTTCTTTCATACTTGTCATGCCACCGACAATAAGTCCTTTTATATTGCTAAGTTTACCGGCATGATACAAGCTCATCATCATCCGGTCTATATGATATAAATATTCCCCGGTGTCTTCGATGAATAGTATCTTATCCCGGGTTTCAGGGTCCAATGGTGTGCCCAGTAAACTGTATAACACAGATAAATTCCCGCCTGTTAAAACTCCTTTCGCTTCTCCCTGTATGTTCAGTGGATGTGATGCAATGTTATAACATGGATATTTACCTATTAAAATGTTGATAATGCTATTGAAAGATTCATTTTTTAATTTTTCATCTATAGAAAAATGAAGCGGCATTTCTCCATGAATGGAGACAGTACTTGTTTTTTTCAATAACAGTTGATGCAATATGGTAACATCGCTGTAACCAACAATCCATTTTGGATATTGTTTAAAGATTGAAAGATCAACCCGGTGCCATATCCTTGCAAGTCCATATCCGCCACGAGCGCAGAAAATAGCTTTTATCGAAGGGGAATCGAGCATTTGCTGCAAGTCTTCGAGCCGTTGTTTATCCGTACCGGCAAATTTGTGAAATTTTTCGTTCACGTGCCTGCCTTTAATGGTTTCATACCCATTATCATTTAATAAAGTAATGGCCGTGTTAACAGGTTGTTTGCTTATCAGACCTGCTGGAGCAATAATGGCTACTTTATCGCCTTTTTCAAGTGTTTTTGGAATAATCATTGTATATCTTGTAATTGTTTTTATTGAAATCCTGTTATCTTTGCTAAGCTATAAAACTTTTAACATTTTTCAGGAGGTTTTCATGGATAAATTTAAACGGCATTTAATTACAGCAGCATTGCCTTATGCGAACGGGCCTTTACATATAGGACATATAGCAGGTGTTTATGTACCGGCAGATATTTATGCACGGTATTTGAGATTGAAAGGACAAGATGTAAAGTTTGTCTGTGGCACGGATGAACATGGTGTACCCATTACCATTAAGGCATCCCAGGAGGGCAGAACCCCCAAAGATGTTGTGGATAAATACCATGAACTCATCAATAATTCGTTTGAAAAACTTGGGATATCTTTTGATATTTTCTCAAGAACTACCAATAAAACTCATTATGAGACGGCATCCGGTTTTTTTAAAACATTGCATGATAAAGGCATTTTTATTGAAAAGACAAGTGAACAATATTATGACCCGGAAGCAGGCCAGTTTTTAGCAGACCGGTATATTACCGGCACATGCCCGCATTGCCATGATGCAAATGCATATGGTGACCAGTGTGAAAACTGTGGGACTTCTTTAAATCCTGATGACCTGATTGATCCGGTTTCTGCTGTCACTGGAAACAAGCCCGTGATGAAAGAAACCAAGCACTGGTATTTGCCTTTGGATCAGTATGAAGAGTTTTTAAGAAAATGGATACTCGAAGAACATAAAGACTGGAAACCAAATGTTACGGGACAATGTAAGTCATGGCTTGACCAGGGGCTGCAACCACGTGCCGTGAGCCGTGATTTGAAATGGGGAGTGCCATTGCCCATCAAAGAAGGAAAAGATAAAGTATTGTATGTCTGGTTTGATGCCCCGATCGGATATATCTCGGCAACCAAAGAACTGGCCGAGCGTGATGGTTTCGATTGGGAAACATATTGGAAAGATGATGAAACCAAGCTGGTGCATTTTATCGGAAAAGATAATATTGTATTTCATTGTATTATATTTCCGGTAATGCTTAAAACAGAAGGCTCATTTATTCTTCCTGATAATGTTCCTGCCAATGAGTTTTTAAATCTTGAAGGAGGAAAAATATCTACTTCCCGTAATTGGGCTGTGTGGCTTCATGAATACCTTGAAGATTTTAAAGGGAAAGAAGATGTATTGCGGTATGTTTTATGTGCCAATATGCCCGAGACAAAGGATAATGATTTTACATGGAGTGACTTTCAAAAGCGTAACAATAATGAATTGGTTGCCATCCTGGGGAATTTTGTGAACAGGGCATTAGTGCTTACACATAAATATTTTGATGGCAACGTGCCACCTCAAAATGAATTAACAAAATATGACATAGAAATAATAGCTGAAGTCAAACAAAGTGTAGAACAATTAGAGCATGAAATTTCACATTACAGGTTTCGTGAAGCATTGAAAGCTGCAATGAATGTAGCACGTATAGGGAATAAGTACCTGGCAGACACGGAACCCTGGAAACTTATAAAAACCGATGAGCAACGAGTGCAAACCATTTTGAATATTGCATTGCAGATCACTGCCAATGCAGCCATTGTACTCGAACCATTTCTCCCTTTTTCAACAGAAAAGATCAAAAATTTTCTTAATATTCAATCATTAAGATGGGAGACGGCCGGGAATTTGGATATCCTTGAAACAGGGCATGTATTAAATAAACCAGAGCTGCTTTTTGAGAAAATTGAAGATGAGGACATTGCAAAACAAAGAGAAAAGCTTGAGACATCATCTGTACAACCTAAAAAAGTAGCACCACAAAAAGAAACAGTTGATTTTGAAGATTTCACAAAACTTGATATCCGTGCATCAACCATTATCGAAGCAGAAAAAGTACCCAAAACAAAAAAACTGGTGAAACTGAAAGTGGATACAGGAATTGATCAACGAACTGTAGTAGCAGGGATAGCTGAATATTATGACCCGGGAACATTAAAAGGCCGGCGTGTATCTGTTTTGGTTAACCTGGCCCCGAGAAAACTAAAGGGCATCACATCACAAGGTATGATCCTGATGGCAGAAAATCAGGATGGAACCCTTTGTTTTATTGCCCCGGAAGAAGGGGCTGAGAATGGGGCAGTTGTGAGGTGACTAATTAGTGTTTGTCTATAAAGTCACTTTTTTGCGATTAAAGCACCAAATCACAAATTACAAATTA
>CAYMKE010000209.1:0-5204 GCA_964390955.1 uncultured Bacteroidales bacterium
TGTTAGCAACATTGCCGGATATTGGCCCGAGATTTTTATGATTTCTTTTTCTATTGTTCTGTTAAAATACATGCATCGGCTGATTTATAATACGAATGTGTATTGGCCGCTTTGTTGTTGAACCGTTTAGATGATTTAGAGAGTTTAGAGGGTTGAATTGTTGAATCGTTTACACTATTGTCCGGTTAAAGATATTTTCCTTGTTCTTTGTTTGTTGTTTGGTGTTCCTTGTTTGGTGTTTGGTGTTCCTTGTTTGGTGTTTGGTGTTCTTTGTTTGGTGTTTGGTGTTTGGTGTGCGGCGGGTATCCCCAATTTGCCTGTCCCGTACTGAAAGGTCGGGAGGGATTAAGGGGACGCAGGAGCGTTGTTAATAGTTTAGAGGGTTTAGAGAGTTCTTCTAAACTTCCTCAACTTCTTCTCAACCGTCCTTGATCGTCTTTCTTCTTGCTTCTTGCATGGCTTTGTATTTTTTTCCGTATTCTTTGTTTGTTAGTTGTAGGGGTTTGGTACCCCTAACTGAAATAATATTGCTTCAATTATTTCTTCTTGTTTTTCTTGTTCTTTTATCTCACCATAAAATTGTGCGAATCTTTTTTTATCAAGTGTTCGCATTTGATGACATAATAGTATAGATTCTACAGGTAGGCCGTATTTTTCAGCTTCAATAAGTGCTTCATTGGGATAAATAAGCCTGTTAGATTTTCTTGTTGTAATCGGAATTATATTTACGGTATTAATCAATTCATTGATTTGATTATCACTTATAATTAATACTGGCCTGGTTAATCCTTGTTCAGAACCAATAACCGGATCAAGATTTGCTCTCCAGATAGTCCACTTCCGGTATTTCATAAAGATTCCCGGTCAATGTTTCTGAAATCCTTTGATATTTGATTAACATCAGATTTAAAAAGCGGATCATTTGATGCTTTTTTCATAAATTCAAGCTTTTTATTCCTTGCATTAACAGAATCATCAATAATTATAAGAAGTTTTTTCCTGTCTCTAAACTTCTCAGGTATATCAATTGTCAACTTTTGTTTGTTTTTCGTATTATATATCTGTTTCTGTATCATTTTTTACAATTTAATTGATTACAAATATAATCATAAATTTAAAAAAGTTGAATCGTTTACACTATTGTCCGGTTAAAAATATTTTTGGTGTTCCTTTTCAATTTGAGAAATAAGTATAGCAACTGGGGGATCACAATTGCGGGCAGTATCCTGTAGTTGCGACTTTAGTTTGTTTGAATGTTCAATGCCTTTAACCATCCCCAAATCGGTTATTTCAAGGTATATTACTCCACCTGAAGCATTAGCAAAAGCAACCATCTCTTTGGGCAGGTTTTCATCGGGTGACTCTTTACACTCGTTACGCCTCGGGGCGTTACGCTTTAAGGTATAATAAAAATCGTTTAAAAAACGGGTCTGTGAAACTATAAGTATCAGCATGTTTTTCTATTACACCTTCTTTCAGCAATACCGTAATAGCTTTTTGTGTTGTTGATGTAGATGATAGCCTGTATTTCTCTGCATAATCTTTGGAGAATATACCCGTGTTTTCATGCGCCAAAGCTTTCAGCAATTTTTTCTGATAGGCTGAAAAGCTATCAAATAGTTCAAAATAATAATCTGATTTATGTTCCAATATACTTTTGGTACTCCATTGAATATCGTCAACATGAACTTCATTTTTTGTCTTGATGGTATTTTGCCAAATTTCTGAAGCCAGCAGTTGAATATAATAAGGTATGTACCCGGCTTCTTCAATTATGAGTTTTGCTACCTCATTATTAAGTTTAATATGATGTTGTTCAAAGCGTTCCTTCAAGTAGTTTACGGTGTCATTCACGGGTAATGCCTCCAGGTTCATCGTATAGGCAGAATTATAAAAAGGGCGGTTTCTGTTTCCAAACATATCTTTTAAAATATGTGTGCGACTGCCCAGAAACAAATAATTAACATTTTGATGATGCTGGATATTGCTTCTCAACAAAGCTTCAAATTTCTCGCCATTAAGTTTGGAAATATCCTGGAATTCATCCATAATGATAATATATGGATGTTCTTTATCAGCAAATTTTTCCGGCATATCTATTACCGAATCCATCGTTTTGTCGGTAATGCTGCTCTCGGAGAACTGAATGGAAAATTCCGGTTTTCCATTATCATCTATAGATACTGAAGGTTTTATATTGCGGATGAATTTTGAGAATAAATCCAGGGCTTTCTTTATGTTAGGCTGTTTTGAAAGGATTTCTTTACTATAAGCTTCAATGAAAGTCTCCCGGGAATAGATAGCCATAAAGTCAAAATATGCACAGGTAAAGCCTTTTTTCTGTAGCTCTTCCATGGCTTTAAATACCAGCGAGGTTTTTCCAAACCTTCGGGGAGCGTACATTACAAGATTATTGCCACCACTTAATACCTCCACTATCTTTTTCAACTCTTCCTTTCTGTCGAAAAAATAAGGTTCTTTTACTATCGTGCCGTAAGAGAAAGGGTTCATGGCATTTATTGTTCGTTTTTAATTTTTTAGTTGAGTTGTTTAATCGTTTATTCGTTGAACTGTTTACACTATTGTTCGGTTAAAGATATTTTCCTTGTTTGTTGTTTGGTGTTTGGTGTGCCGCGGGTATCCCCAATTTGCCTGTCCCGTACTGAAAGGTCGGGAGGGATTAAGGAGCCGCGGGAGCGTTGTTAATAGTTTAGAGAGTTTAGAGGGTTTAGATGGTTTAGGAGGTTGAGAAGGTTTAGATAGTTTAGGAGGTTCTTCTCAACTTCCTCAACTTCTTCTCAACTTCCTATTTTGAATGGTTTAGAGGATTGAGGGGGTTGTCCGGTGGCTGCGGAGCCTTACCTTTTCCCTTTCTTTTTCTTCTCTTCCTCATGATAATACTCACCTCCATACTTATAGCCATAGCCATAGCCGTAGCCATAACCGTACCCATAGCCATAATAATACGTATACCCCATGGCCCTGGCAATCTTTATGTCATTGACCAACAGGCTGATATTCTGCATTTTCTTCTTTTTATACAAATCATTAATTAAATCCAATACATCTTTCGGAGAATACTGTTGCCGTATGATGAATACATTGGCATCACTGAATTCACTTAATAATAATGCATCAGTCACTAAAGCCAATGGCGGGGTATCCATAATGATGAGATCAAATTCTTGTTTTGCTTTTTCAAAAAACCCTGCCATTTCTTTTGTCTCAATCAGTTCCGCAGGATTGGGAGGCACCGGGCCTGAATTGGCAATGTATAAATTTTTTATGTTGGTTCCCAGAATCGTTTCTTCATAACTGTTTTGGCCGATTAAATACGTGCTGATCCCTTGTTTATTTTCAATATTGAATATTTTATTTAGATTGGGTTTACGTAAATCCAAGCCCATGAGCAACACTTTTTTTCCCGTCAAGGCCATGATGGCTGCCATATTAACAGCAACAAATGTTTTTCCTTCGCCGCTTACAGTTGAAGTAATCAAAATGGTTTTTTTCTCTTTGTCCCTGAGCATATATTGTAAATTGGTGCGTACATGCCTGAATGATTCGGCCAGGGATGATTTGGGATTTTCATTCACAGGGACTTCTGATTCGGAAAAACTATGCCCTAAAGAACCCAATACCGGTACCATACTATGCTGTTCAATATCTTCTTTTGACATGATCTTATGATTAAAATAATCCAATAAAAAGATAATGATGCCGGGGATTAATAATCCAACTAAAAACCCGAGCAAATAATTTGTTGATTTACTGGCTCCTATTTCACTTATATTTTCCTTCCTGGCTTTATCTAAAACCCTGCTGTCTGGCACATTGGACGCTTTTTGAATACCTGCTTCTGCACGTTTTTCCAATAAAAAGGTATAAAATTTATTGTTCAGGTCGTATTTGCGTTCAATATTCAATAATGAGCGTTCCTCAATGGGCAGGCGGTTAATAATTTGTTGTACCTCATCCAGTTCTTCATTGATTTTCTTCATCGTAATGTTGTTTCCTGCGAGGCTGCTGTTTAAGTGTTCTAACAGTTGTTTTCGAATCACTAAAATTTGTTCATTAATCCGTTGAACACCCGGATTATTCCCTTTTGCACTGAATATAAGCTCTTCTTTCCGGGAATATAATTCTTTTAATTTTTCAAGCAATGATATCAGCATCTGATCCTGTATCCCCATCACAGAAGGGGCAATAATATACTGAGGATTATTTTTATCTTCAATATATTCCAACACATATTGTAAATAGCGTTTTTGAAGTTCTGCCTGCGTTTGCATGGAATGGTATTCCTGTAATTTATTAAATGCTATATCCCCCTGCTTGCTTAAATTGATAATCCCTTTATTCAACCGCAGGCTCAACATTTGTTGCTCTACTTTGCGCAATGAGTCCAAAATTTCGTCAATTTGATCGTCAATAAATTGAATGGTGCTTTCTGCCTGTCTGTTTTTAATATCCAACCCATATTCAATATATTCCTTACAAATTTGATTCAAATATACGACCGGTTGAACGGGTGTGGGCTCTGTTATTTTCAATGTAATGACTGAGCTTTCTTCTTTTTCGGCTTCAACTTGTATTTTATTTTTATATTTATTGGCCAATATATTGAGGGGATGGAATGTAAAACTATACCTGTAATAGCTGAACCGGTCGTTATTTAAATAAATCACAAAATGATAATCCTGATAATGAAATGGTTGTCCAAATTTTAAAATGGTATCTTTCTCCTCACTAAAAGATAATTTATATTTAAACGTTGAAATAAAATCTACATAAAACGTTACGGGTTGTTCGGGAAATTGATAATTTGTATCCCATACAACCTGTATATCAGCATCGGCAAACTTGGGTATCTCTTTAATCCTGCCATACGCGGTATATGAAACATTAAAATTCAGGTTTTGCAATGTTCTGTATGCCATATCATAAGATTTGATCTTGGCCAGTTCATTTTGTACCATTTTTTGGTTCCGCAAATACCGGAATGCCCTGAATTCACTCATAATGCTTTGTTGGGCATCATTGTCTTCCAAAATAAGCGTTGCTGTGGCCTGGTATTGCGGATTGCTGTACCGGTTTACCAGGTAAGCAATCACCAATCCCACTGTAACAGCCAGTACAAACCAATACCAGTTGCCCAGGATCATAAAAACATATTTCCTGAAATTGATCGGGGGTTCCTGTGG
>CAYMKE010000210.1:0-5183 GCA_964390955.1 uncultured Bacteroidales bacterium
GGTTATACTACTATTTTAATGGAAGAATACCAAAAATCATTAAAGATTTTATATATAAGCCCGGCAGATACAGAAATCAGCCGGGCTCAGTGTTCCCACAAAAGATTTTCTATAGGAATGTTAAAAAACCAGGTTTTATTCCAGTTCTCCCCTTATTTTCTTCCTTTGTTCTACAGCATACCGCATTTTCATATCGGGGAATATGGTCAAACGCAAAAATGTAGAGCCAAGCGGAACCAGTGTAATCTGCTTTTTTCCTATGATTTCCAATTTGCCTGGTAATGTGGGGGTAAACCTGTCTTTAAATAAATCCCAATTGTGGATTTCATGAGCAGGCACCTTCAATTTTATTGGCGTTGTTTCCATGATCCATGGATTTTCGGGCATAGGGGAACGGATAATTTCAACTTTTGTATCCAATTCCGACTGTTCAAGGTTGAGTGCATACTGCCAGGTGGCATCCGGTTGCATTTCCCATGAAGTGAATATGGATGATGATTTATTGTCCTCTATCTTGGTACGTTTTGCTTTAATGGGCATAGAATACACCAGCGGGCCCCGTTCAATAGCTACTCCGTTGTAAGGCAGCGTAACGAGGTTCAATTCCATTGGAAGCAATAGTTTAACAATATCATTGGATTTAAATTCACGTTCAATTTTGGCAAATGTTCCCGGTTTAAGGTCTTGTTTTAATTCCTTCCCGTTAATGAATATCTGTGCATTTTTACACCATGCCGGGATTCTTAAATGAAAAGGGAAGGTTGTTTTTTTATCTGTTTGAATTTCAAATACAATTTCTTCTGAAAAAGGATAATCTGTTTTTTGGTGAATGGTGATGTTATGTTGTCCTTTTCCTGCCTTTGTTTTTAAAGTACCGGGGCCATAAAGTGCGGCGGCAATTCCATGTCCGGCACTTTGTAACCACATCCGCGAGCAATAATTGGGTGCTATCCTGTTGAGGTTGCCGGTGCAACATTCGGGAATGTGTGCAGCCAGGTATGCCAGGCTGCCTTTTCTTCTTTGATTGAACCAATCATGAGCACAATCCCAATGAGAGCTTCTTAAATCTGCTATACATTGGTTTGGTGCAGAGTAATACTGGTGCGAAGTAAAATCTTTACTGGTTGCACCAAATCCGGCATTATAAAAAGCCCGTTCCAGCTTATCCCCCCATTCAGCATCACCGGTAATCATAAGCATATACCCTGTACTCCAGATAAAATCACTTATGTCACATGTTTCATGAGCCATGTGAGGAAGTTTCCCCTGCAGTTGTTCAACAGAACTTTGAATCCCGTCAATAAGCATATGATACCGGTCTATTTTCCGGTATGCATTTATTGATGCCTCAAGGTATTTATCTTCTCCTGTGTAAGCATATAGGATGGCCGGGATTTTAATGTTTTCTAAATAGGTGACACCATGATCATGAGGAATAGTATCAGATAACATCCTGGAAAGAGTAATGTGTTCTTCTTGTTCAAAATTTTTAAAAATTTTAACAGCCAGATCAAGCATTTTTTTATTGCCGGTCTTATCATAAAGCCAGCATAATATTTCAATGTTGAAATAGTTCCTAAAACCTGTTAAATATTGATCTGATGTGGCGTTGTAATGTTTTACCATAGCATCCAATATTGATTGGTCTTTCGTTGCCATATATTTGGCCATGACCGCCCTGAAAAAAACTACGTGAGCCCATTTGTCATCAGTATAATGTTTAGGCCCCAGTTCGCCATTTTCAGAAGGAGTATCAAACACATACCGGATTTGCTCATCTGCTTTATTAATCAATTCGTTGTCGCCTAAAAGATACCCGCAGCGGGTTGCTCCATCAATCCAGTAAGCAGTTTGCTCATAGGGCCACCAAAAAGGGTTTCCTTCCGGAAGTACTTTAATCTTTGCTTTCCACATACCGGTATTGAAAGGGTAACCAGCACTGTCTATATGGCCGGTATAACCATTTTTTTGTAGAGTAAACCAATGTTGTAGCCATCCGGCGGGAGAAATATCGGTTATATCATACTCATCATAAGCAGCATAACGGGTAACATTGTTTTCTGCCTTAAGCCCCATCGTTATTAATGAAAATAATAGGACAATTGAAATGAAATGTTTATTCATAGTAGTTAGTTTTAGTAGTTAGTTAATTTTAAAACATAAAGATATATAAAAATATATTGTTTAATTTTAACCTTCAAGAAATATATTGTTAACATCGAATATATACTGTCATGAGTGATCTAATTAGTGTTTGTCTATAATGTCCAATTTATTCATAAAATTCATTAAATTTTTATGGTATTCATGAGATACTGTATGGATTAAACACTTGTATGTAGGGGATACCAGCTACAAAATAATGACCAATCTTGATGTCATATCCGGTTCTAAAGATAGTGACATCCAATTATTCCCGAATCCCGTGAAAGAGATTATCTATATTTCTGGTGTTGAATCAAATAAAATTACGATCCGGGACTTGACAGGGAAAACCTTAATGGTTTTATCTGATGAAAAGGCAATAAATAAAATAAATGTTTCCGGGTTAGCCGGCGGGATGTATATCATGAGTGCAAAAACCGGGAACGGAATGATTGAAAAAACATTCATTAAAGAATAATTTTTCCTTTCATTTTCTCTATATTTTAAAAAGCCGGCTAGTGATGGGCCGGCTTTTTTTTCAAGCGATAGTCTCTCTTGAACATTTTCATCTCTCAGTTTTAACGAGGTTCGCGAGGCCCTAAAACGCGCGTTTTACTATCGTGCATGAGCAATTCTAAGGCATGTGCTACGCATTAGAGACAGACACTAATCAATAATCATTTTTTTCGTGTATACTTGTTGTCCAACATGTACCTCCATAATGAAAACCCCTTCCTTATTTCCATCCAGTTTTGATACAGGGATGATGATATGAGGTGTATTATGAATTCCTGAATATACTTTTCCTCCCATAATATCATAAATACTCACGTTTGCTTCCCCTGAAAGTATATGATCGAGTATTATATTAATATTTTCCCCTTCAACCGGGTTCGGGGTGATGATAATATTTTCAGAATTCCCGGGTATACTTTTAATCTCCTGTGTACTTTGAAAGTTGGCAACCAGGTTTAGATCTTTTGTGACAATAATATCCTGACGTACAAGTGTATCATCCAGCACATCATTTTCATCCCAGCGAACAAATTCATACCCTTCATCTGCTACTGCCCAAATATTCAATGTTGCACCATCCACATATTTTCCTCTGGAAGGAGACAACCGCACAATTCCATTTTGCGCTGTAACGTTAACCATAAATGAATCAAGGGGGGCAAAATGAGCTGTTAAATTAATAACCAAAGCATTCATCTCAACAGAAGTGGTTGCATTGGAATCAGATACATCACCTGACCAATTTACAAATTTAAACCCTTCATCCGGATACGCTGTAAACTTGATCATTGCATTCGGTTCAGCACGTAAACTGTCCTCGAGGGGCGTAATATGTCCATTCTCTGCCGTTTTGTTGATAGAATAGACATTATAATTTCCAAACCATATATATCCTTTTTCCCTGGCATCATTTAATATAAGCGGCCAATTATTATTAAACATGTCCCATCCATTGGCTTTATGTTGAAGCCAGCTAATACCCAATCGTTCCATTGTTTGATTAATAAAAATCTCCCCATCCAAAGCCTGGCATTGTTTATCTGCTTCTTGTACCTGTGCATGCATTGCTGAATCACACGGGTAATTAGATTCTGTATTAATGATTGGGTATAGTTCCATTGTATTAATAATGGGGTCAGAGGTACGGCTATCGGAAATATATGGATGAAAAGCCACGGATGTCTTATTCCAATTGATGTAATCAGGATATCGCTGTTCAAACCTCTGCATTGCTGTATGCATGGTCTGTTCGTCCCATGGTTGGCCAACCGCACCTGTATAACAAAATAAACTTAAATGGGTTTCGGGAGCCAATGTTCGAACCAAATCATGAAGTACAACAATGCTGTCAAAGAGCTCATTTGTGAAATTAGTGCATCCAAAAGCCGGTTCATTCATTAACTCGTAAAACACGTGTGTCCGGTCTTTATAATAAGGGGCTATTGCTGTCCAAAAATCTTTTAAATACCCCATTGTATTCGCATCCGGATTTTCATATTCTCCTTTATATTTTCCGACATCATGATAATTAATAAGAACATTCATATTATACTTTGATGCATAATCAACCACGGAATCAGTAAATTTCAACATCCAGTCTACTTCACTTTGATTTGAATAATCCAACACTTTACCATAATTCGTTGTATTTGAATTTATCCATGGGTCAAACAAAGCCAACCGGATAGTATTCACCCCGCTATCTGCAAGCGTTTGATAATATGATTCTTCAAAAGCATACGCCAGTTCCGAAAAATTATTGATGAGCTTGGCTTTCCACAACCAAATGGCATTTCCACGCAGTATCTCCCCATTATCATTTACAACCTGGTATCCATATTCATTTGAATCAATTCTGACTCTCCCGGGATCTGTTGGCAGTGGATCAGAGTTTGATAATACGGGGATAATAAATAATACATTCATAACCATAATGGTTATTGCCCATCTATACATTTTGTTGCTCATACATTTAAATTTTTTAATCTTGATAATCTATAAATTTACAAAATTTCCCGGAAAAAAGTATCGAATACATCAACTTCCGAAATGTAATGCCCGGTGTTATATTTGATATATTTCTATGTATGAGCAGTCAAGATTTAAGCCTATAAACATGTTTTTTATCTCAAATCACACATTCATACGTTACAATCTTACATTTTTTTAAACGTATTTTAAGCACATCTTTATCAACAGGTATTTCAGATATTCGTTCACCGGTAAGTTTCGTTTCAAACACTTGTTTTATATTTTTATAACAAGAAATAATACCATTCTGTGTTGATTCTGAAGGATTGTATATTCGTATGATAAATGAATTATCGCGATTTCCTTTTTGGCATGCTGTCATAATCAACGTATCTGAATCGATGGAGAACAAACGACTGGTATTTGGCAAATGTCCTTTATGTCCCGGAGCAACAAGATAATAGAATGGTTTATTATTAAATTGCTGAGCCGCTAAAACCGTTTTTGCTTTTTCATAGTCTCCTGCATGAGGGTACAAGGCATAATGGTAT
>CAYMKE010000211.1:0-5129 GCA_964390955.1 uncultured Bacteroidales bacterium
CTAAAGCGACGGTTCGAGTTTATTACAAACCTTTTTGAGATGCGTGCAGACTTAAACTACGATGGCAAATTGAATTGCTCTTTAAACAGCTCAAACAAAACTTCCCCCTGAAATATTTCCTTGGAGACAATGAAAATGCTATTAAAATTCAGATATATTGCGCTCTGATTGCAAATCTTCTTATGACAGTTATCCAAAAAACACTAAAACGAAAATGGGCATTTTCTAACCTGCTTAGCTTTTGTAAGATACATCTTTTCAATTATATTCATTTGTTACGCTTTTTAGAGAACCCGGATAAAGACTGGCAAAAATCATATGATGAGCTTATGCAACCTTCATTATTCTGACAGAGGGGGCTTACTTTTGAAAATAAAAATATTTTAACGAAGTATTAGCTATTTTTCAGATAGTTACGAATCTCTGAATATCTTTTTTTATTTTTACCGGACAGTAATGATAAAACCGTTAGAAAAAATCCAAACGTGGTAAAACTTATTCATTAATGGCGGATGTTGAACTATTGAAATAGTAACACAAGCTCACATTCATGCCGAAAGCATAGGGAAGAAATATTTCATCACGAATGCCGTCTCTGTTATTGTTGTGCAAATAGGAAAACAAAAATACGCCACCAGAGAGACTTAGATTTTCATTAAAAGAACGAGAAGCTTCCAGTGCAAGTGTCAGGTTAAAGTTTACCTGATCATAATTGCCATACTCATTTTTGCCCCAATCGTTTAATACCGTCACATCATCAGGATCATCAGATGGGTATTTTTCAAAATATTGTTTTGCAATAATTATATTGTCAATGCCGGGCATAAATTTTAATGAAAACGAATAATTCTCTGTATTAAAAATAGTACGTGATACAAAAGGAGCTAAACCAAGGTAACGTGATGAATAAATGCTTCGACGGGTTATCATTGGTCCATTAGAATACGCCGGAGCTTCAAATTCCCATACAATTCTGTGATCCATATAATATGTATTTACTCCAACATTCCAATCGCCTAAATAATATTTGTATCCAATTGCATAACGCTGATAAAGATTTAAAGGATAGTTTGAGTTTGTTGCTTTATGGGTCTGAAATTGCCCTGATAATCCAATATCTGAGCACACAGATATCCCGTGCTTTTGTGCTTGTGAGCATAGCGACAGGAGAGATAATGCAAGTGTCAGTGAAATGCTGGTTAATGTTTTCATTGTTTTACAATTTTATATGATTTGGTTTTAGCGTTGCCTGTCAGTTCTACTATATACATACCAGGATTCAAATGTTCTGTACTTATTGTTTCCAGGCAATGAGAAAATCGGCAATTGATTGTTTTTTGCCACACCAAACCGCCATTGAGATCAAAAATTTCAATGTTTATTTGTTTTCCATAATCAGATGACATACTTACATGCAGCTCTGATGCGCATGGATTGGGATAAATGGTAGCATTTTCATCTGTATTTTCATTTTCAAGCTTTTTATCATGCACTTCTGCCATGGGGATGGTGTAAGTAGTTTCCGGAGGAAGGGCTTGGTGTGTGTTTGTGCTTGAACACGGTTCAATGTAAATATGTGCATAGGCTCCTTCTTTGATGTGAGTGCCCGGTTTTAGTGTGATTTTATTGCCCGCTTTCATGATGAGTTTTTCGGTGTTGGCTTCCACCGTGGTGTTTTCAACTTCAATGTTATTGATGGCATGGAATGACAATTCACCGGGGCCTTCAATGGTTTCATCTTCAATGTAAATATCCGGCTCTGATTCGCAGCAGGGGATGGGGGTTTGGAGGCTGTTGTTGCAGGCTTTATCAAAGTATTTTATTGGTAAATTATCATTAGCATATTGAAAGCCTTTCCAATAGTTTTGTTCACCACAGTCGTTTTCTAAGGTCATTTGCCAAATATAAACTCCGTGTGCAAGATTTAATCCATCCCACACGATGGTATCAATACCGTTAATGCAATACCTGTCATCTAATTCTGCTATTATTTTTTCTGCGGCATCTTTTATTTTAATATTTGTTGCAGATTTTACATTATCTAATCCCGTTACCATTACATTTGAGTGGTTGTCAACCTGTTCAGGGTAACTTGTATGTATTGGGCCATCCGTGGGGCTGCAGGGCTGTTCTTCCCAGTTGCAATAAGGGTGTTTGGTGAGTTCAATATTGTCAATATATGCGTAATCAGAACACATTCCATCACAAGCCTCAGAAACATCAATAACAAACCAATTTAATGGATTTATTGATGATTGATCCGGCATTTCAAAAATAAAACTTAATTCAATCCATTCATCATGTTGTACTTCTGTTGTTAAATCATATTCTTTCAATAATTCAATATGATTGTTTTGATACTCTTTATAATTATCAGTATATTCAAACCATTCACCACTTGCATCACAATAATTTTCAATACGTATATGCCGAAAAATATCTTTGATCTCTTTTCCTTGTGATTTATATTTTACCTTATTTTTAGATAACATAAATTTTAATTTATTTCCATCAATAATCTTTTCAGAATAAACAAATAACCTGAATTTAACTTTGTAATAATTACCAGTTTCAAGGTTTTCATCAAGCTTTTGTTGAATTAACTCATAAGCACCTATTTGCACAAAGTTACCACTTGCTCCATTCATGTTGCGAACAAATAAATCATAAAGAGCAGACTCGTCCAACAAGTCCGGAGAGTGTGAGCTGCCAGCATTGCATGGCGGGTATTCTTCACCACAATCATTCCATTTACCACAACTATACCATGCAAGTGGGAAATTTAATTCAAGTTCTTTTTTCTTAAATTTTGCCTTGTTTGAATATTGTGTTTCCCATGCATAATGAATATAATTGAAAGAATTTATATGCTTGCAGTATGTTTGCACAGTGTAGTTATCAAAATTACCATCCTGTAAAAGGTTTTGAGATATTAAATTATGCGATATAAATATGAGGCATAGAAAAAAGTAATATTTTGTTTTCATAAACTTCATTGATTTTTAAAATTGATTATTGATAAGTTAGTTTTAATTCCTAATCTGGGGTAAATACTATATGTTGCAAAAACATATGTAGGGATTTTTTCTTTTATAATTAAGTAGCTTAAATTTACTTCAAGATTATCCAAGCCAATACCTATTGTATTGTAATAATCCGGGAACCAATCTTTATGAATAAAATTCATATCACGATCAATGAATTTTGATTCTTGCTTACGAATACTATAAAATTTATAATTAAAACCTATACCTATACTAAATCGCTTATACACGTAATTTAAAGAGATTCTTAAAACAAAGTAATTATTTTTACGTTTAGAATATAGTACACTATTTGCAAGTTCGTATGGAATATTGGCTTTAATGCTATCTGGATAAAGATAATAACACTTTACAGAATCTTTTGACCTGTGTTTTTCTTCTGAAAAATGAAAATAAAACAATCCTGTTTCAAAATAGAAATTATTGTTCAATCTTGTTTGATATGATAAACCGGAACTATATGACGAATTATTTTTTGAATAAAAACCGGGAACTTTAGTTTCTAAAAACTGATAATATGGATATGTCTCATGAGGTATCCTTGCAGGAATATAGTTCTCTTTGAATTGGGGAAGAGAATAACCCAACTCTAGTAAGAACCCATTATGTTTATAAACACTATCCTGTGCAATCAGATTTATGCTACTTAAAAAAATAATTGGCAAAATCATTATTTTTTTTAAATGTCTTAAATACCACATATTATTGTTTTTATTGGTTCGAATTGTCGTTAATTCTTCCCTCAAGCTCCTCAATCCTCTTCTCTTGCTCAATAATATAAAGCGTCAGTTCCTCAATTTTTTTGAGCAGCATATCATCCATATCGCCGGCTTTGTAACCGTTTTTCTTAAACTCATCAGCACTTGGCACATCCGGCAGATGCTTGTGTTGCGTTATGAAAGCTTCAACTTCACGTACCGACATTAAATCATACTCCTCTTCAAAAACGTAATCACTGGATGGCACATTGTCTGTAATCTCCACTTCTTTGCATTTAACCACGCCATTGACTGTTAACGCTTTGTCGGGCTCTGCAGTGCCAATGCCAACATTTCCACCAAAAGGATTGAGTGCCAATACACCAAGTACGTCACTGTATACCCCTTGAGAATGCCCGGACTGTATAAAACTTGTTCGTTCATTGCTACCACCACCAGTATAAAGCACAAGTGAATTGTTGTCATTTGTCAATTTAAAGGACCCAATCTTGTTCCATTCTGTGTCTAAACCACTGCCCGAGGCCGTAATCTCGTTCACCTGGTAGCCTGGTATTGCAGCAATATTGAGTCTACCAGTAGTAAAAGTGTTCTCTGCTGTGACATTCCCATCCATGTTGACAGAAAAATAAGCATTTGAATTATCTCCAAGACTAATATTCCCGTTTTCTTCCAGACTTAGTCGCAACCCATTATTCAACAATGTGAGGCTTCCACTTTCCTGATTATAAATGCTTGCGTTATTATTGTACATTTTTATCAGCAAGCCATCATCTTCAGTAATGCCGGTTTCGTGATTGGTTAATTGTAGCCTGGCTACAGATTTTTGCAAATTCATATCCCTTGTTGATATATCACTATCCTCATCACCGCTATCATCTACAGGTGATACTATGGAAGAGTGTATATGCAAATCACTGGCCGGATTTATTGTGCCAATGCCAAGGTAGGAGGGATCGTAGGTGAGTACCATGTCGTAATCAGAAAGACTAGTATTATCGGCAGAGTTCATAAATAAAAGGTCTCCTGCACTGCCATAGCGACCGAACACTTCAGCATCACTATTGCTGTTTCCACCAACATACCAAGAATCTGGTCTGGTTTGTCCAAAAAGATTCAGTTGCCCAAAAAGAATGATTGCAAATAATGCAATGCGTGTTAACATGTAATTGCTTGTGTTTTTCATAGTCTGGTTTGTTTGATTTTTAACTGTCTGTGCAAATGTATTCATTAAAATGTAAATACCAAAACAATTAATGCAAATTTTCTGATATTTATTTATGATCACACAGAAACACCATGTGGATTAAGGCTTTGCTTGTTTGCTTTTTTTTTGTATTATTGCAAATAAAAACAGAATGAGACACAG
>CAYMKE010000212.1:0-5008 GCA_964390955.1 uncultured Bacteroidales bacterium
CAGCCCATTCCAGGTCAATACCTATATATTATATGATAATCATTTAAATGGAATCATTATTGACCCTGCATTTTATGATGACACAGAACAAAAACTATTCATGTCATTTATGAATGATCATCAAATTACTCCGTCTAAAATAATCGCCACTCACGGACACATTGATCATATTTTCGGAGCCAGGTTTTTAAATCAAACATACCATAAGCCATTGCTTATCCATCCTGATGATCAATTTTTAATAAACGATGCACAGGCACTTGCTGCAATGTTTGGTTTAACTGCCAAACCTCCTGAAAAAACCGCATCAATCTCTGAAAAAGACACCCCTAAATTGGGTGATACCTCCATAAACATTATCCATGTGCCAGGACATTCCCCCGGCAATATTGCACTGTATATAAAAGACCAAAATATACTATTTTGTGGCGACCTGCTCTTTCATAGAAGTATTGGCAGGTCTGATCTGCCCGGCGGAAATCAGGCAACACTGATCCATAGCATCAAAAACAAAATATTTTCCTTGCCTGATGAGACAATCGTGTATTCAGGACATGGTGATGAGACAACTGTAAAAGAGGAAAAAAACCTAAACCCTTTTACCGGGTAATTGATGATTTACTTTTATTAATTTTGTATTTAATTTGATTCAATCAATTATTTTATTTTTATAAAAAAAATGTATTCAACAATCTCTCTTAAATAATAGCATACTAAAAAATATCTTCGAATGAATTATAATGAATTTACACCCAGACATATTGGGCCTCGTCAACACGAAATAGATAAGATGCTTAAGGCGATTAATGTAAACAACATGAATGAACTTATCCGAAAAATAATTCCTTCAGAAATCATTATTAACGAACCTCTTACAATCAATAAAGGGATTAGCGAACACCAGTTTCTGAACCAGATAAAACGCATTGCAAATAAAAACAAATTATATAAAACCTATATTGGACTTGGATATTATAACACCATTATGCCGGCTGTGATTAAACGTAACATTCTTGAAAATCCTGCCTGGTATACTCCATATACCCCATATCAGGCTGAAATATCACAGGGCAGGCTCGAAGCCTTGTTAAATTTCCAGACAATGGTAACAGAACTCACCAATATGGAAATTGCCAATGCTTCTCTGCTTGATGAAGCATCAGCAGCTGCAGAAGCCATGTTCATGATGTACCAGCTCCGGTCTCGTGATGCACAGAAAAAAGGGGTGAATGCTTTTTTTGTTGATAAAAATGTATTCCCCCAAACAATTGATGTACTTAAAACGAGGGCCGAAGCACTTAATATTGAGCTGATCATTGACAATGCCGGGCAGTGTGAGTTTGGCCATGGCCTTTTCGGGGCACTGATCCAATACCCCGACGCCTTTGGAAACATCAATAATTATTCGAAATTTATTGACCTCATGCACCAACACAATGCATTGGTAGCTGTATCATCAGATTTATTAAGCCTTGCATTACTTACCCCTCCTGGTGAATGGGGCGCTGATATTGTGCTTGGTTCGGCACAACGATTCGGTACACCTTTAGGTTACGGAGGCCCGCATGCTGCATATTTTGCGACAAAAGAAAAATATAAACGAAAAATACCCGGCAGGATCATTGGAGTATCCGTGGATAAACAAGGCTACCCGGCATTACGAATGGCAATTCAGACAAGAGAACAACATATTAAACGTGAAAAAGCCACCTCAAACATTTGTACAGCACAGGCGCTGCTGGCTACAATATCCGGGATGTACGGCGTTTATCACGGTGCCGAAGGCCTGAAAACAATTTCCATGCACATCCACCAATTGGCAGTTGCATTGTCTGAAAAACTGACAGAATTGGGATTCAAACAATTAAATGAAAACTATTTCGATACATTAAAAATACAAATACCAAAGGACATCAGTCCTATTCAAATAAAAGATATCGCGCTCGGCCGGGGTGTAAACTTCCGTTATATTGACCATCAAACGATTGGAATAAGCCTGGATGAGACTTCAACCATTGATGATATCAACTGGATCAACCAAATTTTTTCAATTGCAGCAAAAGAAAAATATAAATCCATTGAACACCCTGCAAAACATAATGTAGACGATCGTTTCGTCAGAAAATCCAGCTTCATGAAACAAAGCGTGTTCAACGAACACCGGTCTGAAACAGAAATGATGCGATACATTAAACGGTTGGAACAAAAAGATTTTTCACTGGTCCACTCCATGATACCACTTGGCTCATGCACCATGAAACTCAATGCGGCTGTAGAGATGATGCCGTTAAGCTGGGATAACTTATGCAACATACATCCCTTTGTTCCCCTTGACCAGTCAGAAGGATACCAGGAGATTATGAGTGAGTTGGGAAAAGACCTGTTAAAAATCACCGGAATGGCAGCCATTTCATTTCAACCCAACTCCGGTGCTATGGGCGAATACGCCGGATTGATGGTCATGCGTCAATATCATATCCATCATTCACGCCCGGATAGAAACATTGTTCTCATTCCTTCATCTGCTCATGGGACAAATCCGGCAAGCGCTGTAATGGCCGGAATGGAAGTCAAAATTGTACACTGTGATGATAACGGAAATGTTGATATTAATGAGCTTAAACAATTGGCAGAAGAAAACAAAGACCGCCTGGCAGGATTTATGGTCACCTATCCTTCTACACACGGTATATTTGAAAAAAACATTATTGAAATGGTGAATACCATCCATGAAAACGGAGGACTTGTGTATATGGATGGCGCCAACCTGAATGCTCAAAACGGGTTGACCAACCTGGCCAAAATAGGAGCAGATGTTTGCCATCTCAACCTTCACAAAACATTTGCCATACCTCATGGCGGTGGCGGGCCCGGCATGGGGCCTATTGTGGTGGCAGAAAATCTTGTGGAATATTTGCCCACACATCCGCTAATGCAAACTGGTGGGAAAAACGGCATTCACGCTGTAACCGGTTCGCCCTGGGGAAGTCCAAGCATTTTACCCATTTCATACGGTTACATTAAAATGCTGGGGAAAGATGGCATCCGAAAAACCGCAGAAATAGCAATACTCAATGCCAATTATATATCCAAAAAACTCAGCAATCACTTCAATATTTTATACACAAATGAAGAAGGCATGGTAGGCCATGAAATGATTGTTGATTGCAGGCCCTTTAGAGAAACAACCGGAATCACTGAAACGGATATAGCCAAACGATTCATGGATTATGGATTCCATGCCCCTACCCTGTCATTCCCGGTACCGGGCACATTGATGATTGAACCCACAGAAAGTGAATCTTTACAGGAACTTGACAGGTTTATCGAAGCCATGATCTCTATTCATGATGAGATCAAAGAAATAGAACAACAACAGGCAGATAAACAAGACAATGTACTCAAAAATGCACCGCACACCATAGAAGAAATCACCTCCACCAATTGGGATCATGCCTATTCAAGAGAAAAAGCAGCCTATCCTCTCAAATGGCTCAAAGAGAGAAAATTCTGGCCATCTGTAGCCAGAGTAGACGATGCTTACGGAGACAGACACCTTATTTGCACATGCGAACCAATTGATGAGTATAGGAAATCGTTATATGATTAAGCCAAAAAACTTTATTATAATTTTGTTATATTTTATTTATTTTGAGTTCAACCAAATTTCTTTTAATTGAAAAGCGTTTATTTATACATAGTTAAAATCTTATTTCTGCATATTACTATACAGGCTCAAACACAATATACATTGGAGGGAAATGTGTTTGACAGCATAACAAAAAATGCATTAAAAGATGTCAATATATACATCCAAGAACTAAATAAAGGCATTGCCACTGACAGCTCAGGATATTTTGTGTTTAAGCTTTCCAAAAAAAAAGTTTACACAATATCGGCATCACATTTAGGATATAAGGATTACAATAAAAAAATTTCATTGAATTCGGATCAGTATATAACTATTTCATTATCTTCGATATCTTATATAAACAAAGAAATTAAAATAAAAGCTGATAAGGGAAATGCTAATATAACCAGCACAAAAACCGGTGAAAAAAAATTAACAATAAAAAAAATTAAAAACCTTCCTGTATTCATGGGTGAAATTGACCCGTTAAAAACAATTCAATTACTCCCTGGCATTCAATCAGCAGGAACAAGTATGGGGGGAGGACTTAACATACGTGGAGGTTCGCCCGGACAAAATATGATATTACTGGATAATGCAAATATATTTAATCCTTATCATCTGATGGGGTTTTTCTCTGTATTCAATGGTGATGCCATAGAGCATGTTAACTTAATCAAATCAGGAATCCCGGCTGAGTATGGAGGCCGTTTATCTTCAATTCTCGAAATTAAAAGCAAAACAGGAGATTTTTCTCATTATAATGTCAATGGGGGAATTGGATTTATTTCATCAAAACTAACAATTGACGGGCCTGTTATACAAAACAAAGCTTCATTTTGCATCTCTGGGCGAAGAACATATTTGGATTTTTTAAAGCCTCTTGCAGAAGGCCTGATTGATCAGTCTACGCTTATCTCGATGGCCACTGATTATTTTTTTTATGATCTTTCAGGAAAACTGTCACTAATTTTATCTCCTAAAGATTATATGTATTTGACTGTATATAATGGAAATGACCGGTATGTTAACGGCATGTCTTCAAATAAAACAGGCATATCATGGGGAAATTCCATTGCTTCAATTCAATGGAAACATATATGGAATAATAAAAACTCATACGATCATAATGTTTCCTGGAGTAATTACAGGTTTAATTTTCTAACGGCTCAACAAAATTATTTTTTATCATTTAATTCAGGGGCAGAAGATTTTTGTTATCAGGCGAATTTTAATATAAAACAAATTCCTGGCCATGATATTAAAACCGGATCAGGAATATCGTTTCATAACTTTTCTCCTACACGGATTAATTCAGAAATATTTGATTTATCTCTGAATTTTGATCAAAAAACAAACATATACTCTTATGAAGCC
>CAYMKE010000213.1:0-5004 GCA_964390955.1 uncultured Bacteroidales bacterium
AATTTTGGGGCAAGCGTAACGAAGTTAGCGGACATTATGGACAAACACTAATTAAGATTATCAGGCAGCTCGGTATAGATAGAACCTTTTATAATCATCAATGCGCTTCAAGCCAGTTATTCCCGGAACCTGCATCAACAGTTAACGGTACTTTAAGTGTTATAATATTCTCCATATTTTCAACAACAATTTTTTGTATCTCTGCTAATTCGGGTTTAAACACGTCAAAGACCAATTCATCATGCACCTGCAAAATCATTTTGGTTTTATAGTGCTTTTCAGACAATTGTTTATCTATTTTAATCATTGCCATTTTAATGATATCAGAGGCTGATCCCTGGATGGGAGCATTAATGGCATTCCGTTCAGCCATTCCCCTGACAATTGAATTGCCTGAAGCAATATCTTTCAAATATCTGCGCCGCCCCATGATGGTCTTTACATATCCATGTTCCCTGGCAAATTGAATGGTACTGTCCATGTACTCTTTTACCCCCGGATAGTTTTTAAAATATCCCTTGATTAATTCATTTGCTTCGGCACGTGGAATATTCAGCCTTTGTGATAATCCGTATACAGATATGCCGTATATGATTCCAAAGTTTGCTGTTTTGGCTTTACGCCTCATATCACTATTCACCTGGTCTAAAGGGACATTAAAGATTTTAGCCGCGGTAACTGTATGAATATCCTGTTCGTTTTGATACGCTTCTATCAAATGAGGATCTTCGCTCATATGAGCCATAATCCGAAGCTCAATTTGTGAATAATCTGCTGATAACATGATATAATCGTCACCGGAAGGGACAAATGCTTTCCTGATTTCTCTTCCCTTGTCTTCACGAATGGGAATATTTTGCAAATTAGGATTATTGCTGCTTAAGCGTCCTGTTGATGTAATTGTTTGGTTGAATGAGGTATGTATTTTATTGGTCTGGTTATTTACCAGCTTTGGCAATGATTCTGCATATCCTGACATTAATTTCTTTAATGACCTGTATTCCAATATCTTATTAATAATTTCATGTTTATCTTTAAGTTTTTCAAGGGTTTCTTCGCTGGTAGAGTATTGTTTTGATTTTGTCATTTTCGGGGCATCACTGATTTTCATTTTCTCGAACAATACTTCACCAAGCTGTTTTGGTGAATCCACATTAAAAATTCCACTTCCTGCCATGTCAATTATAATGCGGTTTAAATCAACAAGTTCTTTATTCAGTGTTTCTCCAAAGCGGCAGATTTGGTCAATATCCAGCTTAACACCGCTTAACTCCATGTTTTTCAACACGTTGATCAAAGGCATTTCAATATCACGTGCAAGTGCCATCATTCCATAGTCTTCGAGTTCTTTTTCAAGCTTGGGTTTTACTCTGAATGTAATATCTGCATCTTCACAGGCATATTCATATATTTTTTCATGACTCAATGCTCCCATACTTAATTGATTTTTGCCTTTTTTACCGATAAGCTCTTCAAGTGGAACAGGTGAGTATTTCAGATATTGTTCGGCTAAAAATGTCAGGTTATGACGCAATTCCGGTTGAATCAGGTAATGTGCTATCATGGTATCAAATAATTCTCCTTTTACATTTATCCCATACATATTCAGCATCAGTATATCAAATTTCAAATTCTGACCAATCTTTTTTATTTCGCTGTTTTCGAATATATGCTTAAATTCCGTTAATATGTTCGTGGCGTGTTGTTTATCTTTGGGCAAAGCAATATACCATCCTTTCCCGGGCTCGATAGAAAAAGACATCCCGACAATTTCTGCCTCATATACCTGCAATGATGTTGTTTCGGTATCAAAACATATTTCCTGTTGTTGCATCAACAGTTCTATCAGCTGTTGTCTTTCTTCCTGCTCTTTTATTAGCTTGTAATCATGACGAACTGTTTCAATCGTATCAAATAAAGGCTTATCGGTTACAATGGCATCAGTTGGTTTTTCATCCCACAGCAATCGTTGTTGAACATGATGTTTACTTTGTTCTCTTTTAAAAATCCGTTCATATACATTTTTAAATTCCAGCTCATCTAAAATATTTTTTAATGCTTCGGCATTAATATCCCTGATCTTTAATTCATCGTCATTGAACTCCACGGGTACATCCAGTATAATGCTTACTAATTCTTTAGAAATGAGAATCATTTCTTTATTTGCTTCAATCTTTTCTTTGAGTTTACCTTTAAGTTGATGGGCATGTTCTATCAAATTTTCAACATTCCGGTATTCCGCAATCAGTTTCATTGCTGTTTTTTCACCTACGCCCGGCACGCCTGGCACATTATCGGACGTATCGCCCCAAAGAGCCATTATATCTATTACCTGCATTGGTTCATCAATGCCATATTTCTCCAATATTTCTTTTCTGCCGATAATTTCCGCTTCGGTACCGGAGCCTTTGGGTTTATATATAAATGTTTTATTATCAACTAGCTGAGCATAATCTTTATCCGGTGTCATCATGTATGTTGTAAATCCTTTTTTCCCGGCCTGGTAACTAAGCGTTCCAATAATATCATCTGCTTCATATCCAGGCATTTCAATAACAGGAATATTAAATGCTTTAACAATTTTTTGAATATATGGGACCGCCAGTTTTATGTCTTCCGGTGTTTCTTCCCTATTGGCTTTATAATCTTCATATATATCATTCCGGAATGTTCGTGCAGGTGAATCAAAAGCCACACCAATATGTGTTGGTTTCCTCTTATTAATGACTTCCACCAGGCCATTAATGAACCCGAATGCTGCTGATGTATTCATTCCTTTGGAATTATACCTCGGATTTCTTATAAATGCATAATACGATCTGTAGATAAGGGAATATGCATCTATTAAATAAAGGCGTTTATCCTGCTGCTGCGTATCCATTTTTTGTTGTTTATTTTTATGATTTCAAGTATAAAGAAAATGAATAAAAAGAGAAATAGAATAAATTTTTTACATTTTATTTTATCATGAGTAGCCATCTGTATCTCAAAATTATTTCAATATTCTAATAATGAGATGGTTCAATATTTTCATGATTGGTCCGTTGCATACCATTCAGCATACGAGGTATCTGTTTCTGACAGCATAATACTGAATAACTCTATATTTGCAGGGATGTGATGTTGGAGGATTTTGACAAATTGTATTACAAGGTTTTCACAAGTAGGCTGGTTATCAAATATATGAAGCCGGTCATACATTTGCTCAATCTGTTCTAAATGATTATGGGGAATATGTTTATTGACAACAAGTGAATGATCGAATTTATCAATAATATGCTTATGAACAATATCTTTTAAAATACTAAAATCTATCACCATTCCCTGTTTTTCGCCGTTGGCGTTTTCATCAGGACTTCCTTTAACTGTAACCCATAATTTATATGAATGGCCGTGGATATTCTTACATAACCCGTCATAATTCCATAAAGCATGCGCCATTTCAAAATTAAATTTCTTCGTGATCCTGAGCTGCATCATAAACAATTATTTATAAAGAACATTCTTTGATACACTGTATAATTGCACTAATTTTTTTTTGTTTAAGATAATAATAACAATTTTTTCCATCTCTTTCTGACCCTAAAATTCCTTTATTTTTTAAAATGCCTAAATGATGAGATGTCGCTGCTTGTTCTATGTTTAATATCTTATGTATTTCTGTCACTGTTTTTTTTTCATAGTCTATCAATAAATTAATTATTTTCAGTCTTATAGGGTGTGCGACCGATTTCAGCATTTCTGCTGCAAATTCCAATTTTTCAACTTCAATTCTATACATTAATTTTTTAATTTTTCTATCCGTTATTTCACACAAAGATACAAAATATTTCCTATATCTTTTTTTTGAATATTTTATATTCAGTATTTTTGATTTTTAGAGATTTATCAAAAAAATTATATTTTAGTATCCTGGAAAACCAGTCTTAAGAAACATAAATCAATGGAAATAAAGAGATTACAAGACATCAAAAAGCCTGTTGCATTAGAAATGGCCAATTTTCAGAAACATTTTCATGAATCAGTAAAAAGCGATATTCCCTTTTTGAAATTAATCATAAATTATATTTTAAGGTCTAAAGGAAAACAAATCAGGCCATTATTTATTTTTTTAACGGCTAAAATGATGGGCCGGGTGAATCACTCCACGTATGTAGCAGCTTCATTGATAGAATTATTACACACTGCTACACTTGTTCATGACGATGTTGTAGATGATTCATATCAAAGAAGGGGGCAATTTTCAATATACGCGTTATGGAATTCAAAGGTTGCTGTTCTGTTAGGAGATTATTTGCTTGCAAAAGGATTGTTATTATCAATGAATGAAAATGAAATCGAATTATTAAAAATTGTTTCAAATGCAGTCCAAAAAATCAGTGAAGGAGAATTGATTCAGATAAAACAATCCAGAAAACTTCAGCTCACGGAAGAGCAGTATTTTAATATTATATCTAAGAAGACTGCTTCACTATTTTCTGCATGCACTTGTTGCGCCGGAAAATCAGTAGATTCGAATAATAAAGAAATGGACAATCTGGAATTGCTTGGTGCGAATGCCGGGATAATTTTTCAGATCAAAGATGATATTCTGGATTATCAAAAAAAGGGTATGCTTGGGAAACCGGCAGGTAATGATATAAAAGAAAAGAAATTGACATTGCCATTAATTTTTGCTTTAAATTCTTCAAAAACCAGTGAAAAAAATAAAATTATCAGGATTATTAAATCTGGCAAAAACAAAAAATCATACATGGAGGAAATAATCCATTTTGTTAATAAATATAATGGTATTGAATATGCAACTGATGTTATGCTAAAATATAAGGATAAGACGTTTACACTTTTGGATTCATTTCCGATGAATGAATACAATACTGCTTTAAGGGATTTAATTAATTATTGCGCGTACAGAACAAAATAGATTTTATTTATTGATTGTCATCCATTTTTCATATGTTTATAATTAAGTTACTAAGTTAATTGAGTTAATTGAGTTAATTG
>CAYMKE010000214.1:0-4981 GCA_964390955.1 uncultured Bacteroidales bacterium
CAGTGATAGAAAATGATGATACGTCTATAAATAATTCAGGTTTGATATTGTTTCTAAGAGGAGGATATATTGTAAATAGAACGTCAAGCGTTCATATGAAAGCAACAGGTTCGTTATTCGCTCCTGCTTATAAAATCAATAATCAGATACCAATGGGGGTCATGTTGACTGTATCCTTCCTGTTTTAAAATTCATGCTGATGAAAATAAAAAAGGCCTTAAAACATTTTTTTATACTCATATTGGCAATCATAATATCAGGTTGCGGAACAACAGATATATATGTGCCCCATTCAGATGTTGATATATACATCAACAACGTACAAAAAGGAAAAGGAACTGCTGAAATTATAAGAACAGGAGTTCCGAAAAAAAAACATATTACAGCTAAATATGAGGGACAATTAGTTGGAGAAAAAACGATTAAAAGAAAGTTTAACCTGCTGACAGGTATTGTTGGTTTGTATACATACGGGATCGGATTAATATTTTGCTGGCAATATCCTAATACTGTTTATGTTCCTGTAGATACTGAAAAAATTTATGGTGTCAATAACAATAGAAATATGTGGATGGAACCGCCCAATAAATGGGATAAATGATTAATATATAAAACTATTGATATAAAGCATAAATTTCCTTATTTAAAAAAGCCACATCTTTAAATGAGATGTGGCTTTTTTAAAATCATTAATAAACATCCAGATCCAGATCCAGATCAATTTCTTTTTCTTCATATAAACTAATCGAAAAAGAAGAATAGCTTACAGTGGTATCAGTACTATTATATACCATTGCTTTATAAGACTCTGTAGGTACATTTGTAAAAATAACCTGGCCATTTGAATTTGTACTACCGGAAAAAACAGCGTAAGAAATTACATCCGAATAATTTCCTGAATAGTAATCCTGGTAGTCTTCATTACGGATAAGTTTTACACCGGCATTGGCTATTGGGTCAGAAGTCAAATCATCCTCTACATTCACAGTGAGTGTTCCTACATATTCCTCCACATTAATAGAAAGATCTTTAGTTTTTCCGGTTAATACCTGGAACGTCTTTTCAATTTGATAAATTTTGCCATTCGCAGAGACATCTTCACAATAGATGGTATATGTCCCTGATAATAAATCACCAAAATCTGCGACTCCGCTGCTATTTGTTTTGAGCCGTTCAAACAGCGACATACCCTGATAAAGATATATAATCTGATCTGCAATGGCATTGCCTGAACCATCTTTAAATGTAACTTTTAAGGCTCCGCTTTCAATGTTGTTTTGATTAACAGTAATTTCATCAGGAAATTCTGTTTTTTCATCTTTTTCACATGCTGAAAAAAATGTGGTTGTTAATAAAGCAAACATAAATATGCCTGCAAAACTTAGTGTTTTCATGGTAACAATTTTTTTAGTTAGACATTATTAAAATTAAAAAAAGCTAAAATAAAAAAAATATTTTATTATTATTGGATTTTATAAAAAAAAGGATGAGTATGCAAGCTATCATTATAACCATTGGAGATGAATTGTTGATGGGAGACATCATTGATACCAATCGTTTATTTATTACATCGCGTTTGATTGATAAAGGGATATTGATCAAACGCGCCGTTTCGGTTCCTGATGATAAAAATGAAATAAAAGAAATGATTCAAACTTCTTTATTTACAGCAGACTTGGTGATTATGACCGGCGGTTTGGGGCCTACAAAAGATGATGTTACAAAATCCGTGCTTTGTGAAGTATTTAATACTTCACTGCAACAAGATAAAAAAGTACTTGAGAATATTAAACAGGTGTTGTCTTTTAAAAATAAACCCTTGAACAAACGAAATATTGAGCAAGCATACGTTCCATTGACTGCAACAGTCATTAATAATAACAATGGTACAGCGCCGGGATTATGGTTTGAAAAAGATAAAAAAATACTGGTTGCACTTCCGGGAGTGCCTTTTGAAATGAAGGAAATGTTTGATAATGATGTGCTACCCCGGATCGTAAACCGATTCAATCCTGTTCCTTTATTATTTAAAAAAATTTTATTACAAGGGATCAGCGAATCTGTTTTGGCTGAAAAACTTGAGGCTTTTGAGCAGAATTTACCTGAAAATATGAGTCTTGCCTATATGGCTTCTCCCGGTACTATTAAACTCAAATTATTAGCCAAAGAAAAGGATGTAAGCATATTGCAAAAAGAAATTGAAAGACAAGTTACGATCCTAAACCGGTACGTGGGAGAATATATTTTTGGATATGATGATGATACATTCGAAGGAATTACCGGCAACTTACTAAAACAATATCATAAGACATTATCTGTTGCAGAAAGCTGTACCGGTGGTAACATTGGGAGGCTTATCACATCTGTTCCAGGCAGTTCGGGATATTTCAACGGAGGAGTCATTGCTTATTCCAATGATATAAAAAAGAATATATTGGGTGTGCGTGAGGAAACACTAAAAAAGTATGGCGCAGTAAGCAATCCGGTGGTTCAGGAAATGGTTGAAGGAATACGAAACAAATTCAATACAGATTTTGCCATTGCTGTTTCCGGTATTGCCGGCCCGTCGGGTGGGACAAATGAAAAACCTGTGGGGACAACATGTATCGCAGTTGCAGGAAACCATAATATGTTTGTGAAAAAATATGTTTTCGGAAACGTAAGAATTAGAAATATTCAAAAAGCTTCATTCACTGCTCTTCATGAACTCATCAAAATCATTAAATCTGAAAACGCATGAAAAGAATCCTTAGAATATTACAGTTAATTCGTATTCAAAATCTTATTATAATCTCTTTAACATTATATTTAATGAGATGGTTCATTATTTATCCTGTATTTTCCGCTCATGGGTTTGATTTACAGATAAGCAATATTGATTTTATGCGAATTACATTGGCCGTTGTATTTATAGCAGCAGGAGGATATGTAATCAATGACTATTTTGATCGCCCGGTAGATCAAATCAATCATCCGGAGAAAGTCATTGCAGGTATACATATTTCTTGCCAGACGGTGCTTTTGCTGTATAGTGTTTTTTCTTTAATGGGCATTGTCCTCGGAACATTTATCTCGATCCGTCTGGAACTCCCTTTTCTCTCTTTAATTTATTTATTTACAGCTGTCTTGTTGTTTTTATATTCATATAAGATTAAAAAAGTATTTCTGGCAGGGAATATTGTTATCGCTCTGTTGACAGCATTTGTTCCATTGATGGTTTTATTGTATGAAATTCCTTTATTGAAAAAAAACTATGCAGAATTGATTGTTGACAATAGCATGAATTTTGAAAATATTATTATTATTGTCGGAATTTTTTCAATCTTTTCTTTTTTAACAAACTATATCCGTGAAGTCATAAAGGATTTAGAAGATATTGAAGGAGATCAACAAGCCGGTAGAAAAACCATGCCATCAGTATTGGGTATTTTTTGGTCAAAAACAATTGTACTTATTTGTACGTTATTGGTTATCATTTTAATAATATACATTTATTGTACTCATTTACAATACATCACTGTGAATGAAAAAGATTATCTTTCATTGGCTTATTTTTTATTGTTTATAATAATTCCTTTAATTTTAATGATTTACCTTATCATTATTTCAAAACAAAAATCTGAATTCAGGAATGTTGCTCATATTTTAAAATTTGTAATGGTTTCAGGATTATTTTATTCCACTATATTTTATTTCAAAATTAGTATCTGTCTATAAATTCAAGGATTTGTCCATAACCGGGTACGCGGGCGTATGGATAACCATGCAGATACCGTACTTTATATACAAACATGAATTATAAATAACATATTATACACATTGAAACAATGCTTCTACAGGAAAAAATTAAACCCTTTCAGGTTTTTCTTTGTTCTGGTTCACCCAGAAGACACCAACTTTTAAAAGAAATTGGCATTCCATTTAAAATTATGAAAGACATTCCATTTGATGAAAGCTATCCCTCAACAATGGATGCTTATAAAGTGCCGGTTTATTTAGCAGAAAATAAATCCGGTCAAGTCGAAATTAATGACTCAGAACATAAAAATATTATTTTAACCGCTGATACGGTTGTTATTCTGAACAACAGCATAATCAACAAGCCGGTTGACAGGGAAGATGCTATAAAAATGCTTCAACGCTTATCGGGGAATAAACATGAAGTGGTGACCGGCGTTTGTTTAAAAAAATCATCCGGGAGCATATCGTTTTCTGTTTTAACTGAGGTTTATTTCAAAACATTAACGAATGAGGAAATTGAATATTATATTGATCAGTATAAGCCATATGATAAAGCTGGTAGTTATGGAATACAGGAATGGATAGGGTATATTGGTATTGATAAAATAAATGGTTCTTTTTATAATGTTATGGGGTTGCCGGTTGAAAAACTTTATACTGAATTGGAACAATTTATTCTATAGGTTACAAATGTAACCAAATAATTTCATCTACTCATAACCAATACTTTACACGGATGTTTACAATTGTAACAGACCAACAGGCTCGTTCCTGTTTTCCGCACTTTTTTTCAACACCCACTTAAATAACTGAAAATCAATAATACTTTTTTATATTTGGGTGTTGCAATGCGGAAAACAAGATAGGGTAGATTTTGATATATTTTTGGGCTGAAAGCCCTAATTATTTTAACCCGAAGGCAACGCCTCGGGAATATCATAAAAAACAACTCGCGCCCTGTAAGGGCAAGTTATATTAGTCAGTCCACAAATATTTTTATATTGCCCTTATCAGGGCGAATTCATATGTAATCTCTTATTCTCAAGGCGTTGCCTTGAGCTGAATTAAATTGCCACTTCGTGGCGTAAAATGTAGAATATTTTTCTATCTACCCTCCTGTTTGCCGCACTTTTTTTCAACACCCACTTAAATAACTGAAAATCAATAATACTTTTTTATATTTGGGTGTTGCAATGCGGAAAACAAGATAGGGTAGATTTTGATATATTTTTGGGCTGAA
>CAYMKE010000215.1:0-4972 GCA_964390955.1 uncultured Bacteroidales bacterium
CTAAACCTCTAAACTTCTAAACTTCTAAACTTCTAAACCTCTAAACCTCTAAACTCAATCAACTCAATCAACTCAATTAACTTAATCAACTTAATTAACTTAATTAACTCAATCAACTTAATTAACTCAATCAACTAAATTAACTCAATTAACTCAATTACAAACAGATGAATCAATGGGAGAAAAATTATACCGGGACATAAATTTAAAAATTATATTTGGCATTACGCTGATGGCTGTGTTGGGAGTGGCCTCGATTACTCCGGCATTACCTGTGATAAGGGAAAGATTTGAAATTTCTGAGTTGCAGGTATCTTTTTTGATTATTGTTTTTACGCTACCAGGTGTAATACTTACCCCGGTTTTGGGTGTTCTTTCCGATTTAATAGGAAGAAAAAGGATTGTTCTGTATTCACTTTTTATTTTTACTGTTGCTGGTGTTTCGTGTGCTTTTGTAAATGATTATAATGTGCTTTTGATTCTGCGTTTTTTCCAGGGCGTTGGAACTGCAGCTTTAGGTTCTATGAATGTGACACTTATTGGGGATATTTATTCGGCCAGGCAAAGGGCGGAAGCAATGGGATACAATAGTAGTGTACTGAGTATTGGGACAGGACTTTACCCAATGATAGGAGGTATGCTCGCTGTTTTGGGGTGGAATTATCCATTTTTACTTGCTTTTTTAGGACTACCGGTAGGTTTGCTTACATATAAAAAATTAAAAAATCCTGAACCCCAAAACAATCAACCTTTAAAAGATTATTTAAATAGTGCTGTATATAATTTAATAAAGCCCCAGGTGGTGGTTATATTTATTTTGACATTATTTGCTTTTATTATTTTATATGGTGTTTTGCTTGCCTATTTACCTTTTTTACTTGCCAATAGTTTTAACGCTACATCGGTTATAATTGGAGCTGTTATTTCTGTCTTATCTTTTTCTACTGCTATAGCTGCATC
The DNA here is from genome assembly GCA_964390955.1 of uncultured Bacteroidales bacterium. Taxonomy (GTDB): domain Bacteria; phylum Bacteroidota; class Bacteroidia; order Bacteroidales; family JBBRXJ01; genus CAYMKE01. The sequence continues at coordinate 961 of CAYMKE010000215.1, forward strand.
CCAATTAGGTAAGTTGTCCAGGAAATATACGACGAAACAAATATTGAAGATAGGATTTTTGTTTTATTTCGTGGGAATTATCAGTATCCCTTTTGTCAATAATATATGGCTTTTAATCATTCCAATCATTTTATATGGTATCGGACAGGGAGTTAATATTCCTACAATTTATTCAACTGTTGCTTCATTAGCACCCATGAATCAACGTGGAGTGTTTATGTCAGTTAATGGTACTATTTTAAGGCTTGGGCAAACAACAGGACCATTGCTTATGGGAAGCCTTTATGCTTTCATGGGCATTGACAGCATATTTTATGCAGGAGCATTCATTGCTTTTTTAGGATTCATTTTGATCATTTGGATTGTGAATCCTGAAAAAGAAATTAGAAAACGGTAGTTAAAAATATTAACAGGTATAATAATACAGGATTAATCGCTGAGATTTTGTATGTCTGTGATGATTTTTTTTGCCAATATTTTTGCATTTTCTGTTGTATTGCTTTCTGTGTAGAGCCTGATAATGGGTTCTGTGTTTGATTTTCTTAAATGGGCCCATTCATTATTAAAAAATATTTTAACTCCGTCTTCATCGTTGATCTTATTATTTGAGTATAATTTTTTGATGTTTTCAAATATGGCATCAATGTCTTCTTTAGTTGAAAGCGGAATTTTATTTTTTGTCATTGCATATTGAGGAAATGATTTTTGTAATTCGGAACACTTTTTCCCTGATTTCACCAGATATGAAAGAAATAGCGCAATTCCAACCAATGCATCCCGGCCATAATGAAATTCAGGGTAAATAATCCCCCCATTTCCTTCTCCTCCGATGATTGCATTAACTTGTTTCATTTTTTCCACTACATTTACTTCACCCACAGCAGATGCAAAATAGTTACACCCGTGTTTTTTTGCAATATCATTTAAAGCCTGGGTTGATGAAAGATTAGAGACAGCGGCACCTTTTTCGTGTGATAATATATAATCCGCTACGGCAACCAGTGTATATTCTTCCCCGAACATGGTTCCGTCTTCGTTGATAATAGCCAATCTGTCTACATCAGGATCAACAACAATTCCTAAATCAGCTTTTTTAGTTTTAACCATGTTTGAGATTTCTGTTAAATGGGATGGCAAAGGTTCGGGATTATGAGCAAATTTTCCATCGGGGGTGCAATTGATTTTGTAAATATTGTTTACTCCAAGTGCATTTAGAAGCTTGGGAATAGCAATTCCCCCAACTGAATTTATCCCGTCAACAGCGATTTTTAAGTTTTTACTTTTTATAGCTTTGGGATTTACTAATTTTAGGTTTAGGATTTTTGAAATATGTTGGTCAACAAAATCATTGTACTTCGAAATGGTGCCCAGTTGACTAACTGTTTCATAAGTGAATGAACCGTTTTCTGCAATACTCAATAATTCTTCACCTTCTTCTGCAGAGATGAATTCACCTTTATGATTTAAAAGCTTAAGTGCATTCCATTCAATGGGGTTATGGCTTGCAGTTATAATCACCCCTCCTGATGCACTGAATTCGGTTACAGCTATTTCAACAGTTGGCGTTGTGGCCAGCCCAAGATCAATAACATCAAACCCCATAGCTGTTAATGAACAGCTTACAGCTTCAGTAACCATATCACCGGAAATGCGTGCATCTTTGCCAATGACTATGATATTTTTATGAAATAAATTTTTCTTTTTGATCAAAGTTCCAAATGCACTTATATATTTGACAATGTCTAATGGAGTTAAGCCATTGCCTTCTGTTCCTCCTATGGTACCCCTGATACCGGATATTGATTTAATCAGACTCATAATGTATGTGTTTTTAAGAACTGCCAAAAATAAAAAAGTCTTGGCATGAAACATTCATTATTTATAAAATGTGTAAAAAAAGTTTTAGTCTTATAAAGTAAGATGTATAGCTTGTATACAAATTAATGGCATTTTTTTAAATATCAAATCAGGCTCCAATAACCCAAAGTACACGTTCTTCGTTAATACATAGTTCGACAAGTTGAATCAGATCAACGTTAATTTGATGAAGTGCTTTTAAATAATAATTCCAATTCTTTTTTTTGTATTCTTTTTGTATTTTTTCAATGAAGTCCTTACCCCAAAATTCACTGTTTATATAATTTGTGAATTGACTTTCAGTTTTAATCGCGGATAATTGTTCTTCTTTTTTCTTTAATTCATTTAACAGCGGGATTATTTTCCTCATTCCATACAGAGTAGGCTGGATATAATCGTATAATGGATTACTGTTTTCAAAACAATCTATAAAAATATTAAATATTTCAGTATCTAAATATTTTGATTCTTCGTCGCACCTTACAAAGTTCTCTTTATCACCGGTTGTATTAAATTCTACAAAATTTAAATTTCCGGAATCAAATAGTTCAAGCCTCATTGATTTTAACAATTAATTGTTATTATTGCATATAAAATTATTAAATAAACATGAATTACCCGAATTTATTTTGATTTATTTTGAAAAAACAATTATATACATTATTTAGTACTCTTTACAAAAATTGGTCTAATGAAGATATTTTAGGAATTTCTTCATTGCCACCTTCAGGTTCGTCAAGGAATTATTTTAGGATTTTTAGTGCTACTAAACAGGCCATTGGAGTGCATCATACCAATAAACATGAAACGAAGGCATTTATTTTGTTTACTGAATTTTTTTTACAGAAAGGATTGCCTGTACCTCATATTTATGCAAAGGATATAGAACATGATATTTATATTATTCAGGATTTGGGAGATCAAAACGTGTATGCTAAAGTGATGGAGTTAAAACAGGAAGGCAATGATGAGGAGATTTTTCAACTTTATGTAAAAATATTGAGAGAATTGCCAAAATTTCAGATTTTTGCCGGGAAAGAATTTAATTATGATTTGTGCTATCCCAGAAAGGAATTCGACAGGCAATCGGTTATGTGGGATTTAAATTATTTTAAATATAATTTTTTAAAATTAGCCCACATACGCTTTGACGAATTTCTTTTAGAAAAAGATTTTAATGTTTTAGCAGATGCCCTGGATACAATTAACAGAAATTATTTTATGTACAGGGATTTCCAGTCAAGAAATATTATGATCCAAAACGGATACTTTTATTTTATTGATTATCAGGGTGGCAGAAAAGGGCCGCTTCAGTATGATTTGGCGTCTCTTCTTTTTGAGGCAAAAACAAATTTATCATTCAGCATAAAAGAAAAACTACTGGAATATTATATCAATGAGTTGGAGCATTACATTACAATTGACAGGGACGCATTTATTCAAAATTATTATTTATGTGTTTTGGCCAGACTTCTTCAAGCTTTTGGTGCTTATGGATATAGAGGATTATATGAGCAAAAGCCCTTGTTTATAGAGAGTATTCCATATGGGTTAAATAATGTAAAGTGGCTGTTAAATCACGAGAAAATATCTCTGGATACTCCTGAGTTGAAGAATGTATTAATAAAAATGACAGAATCCTGTTATCTTAACGGATTGGGAAAAAAAAGTGAATCATTAACTATACATATCAATAGTTTTTCATACAGGAATGGCATTCCGTTTGATCCTACCTGCAATGGAGGAGGGTTTGTATTTGATTGCAGATTATTGCCTAATCCAGGCCTGCAAGACGAGTACAGGCCTTTTTACGGTACTGACAAAAATGTAATAGAATTTCTTGAATCCAAAGAAGAAGTCATTCGTTTTAGGAATGAAGTGAAAAAAATTATTGATCAAACGATTCTATCATATAAGAAAAAAGGATATACGGATTTAACCCTTCATTTCGGATGTACCGGAGGGCAGCATCGGTCTGTATATATGGCTCAATTTTTGAGTACTTATTTACAAAGGTTTCATGATGTATCTGTAGATTTACATCATCTGGTAAAAGAAAAAAATGTATAAATGCCATGAAAAGCAATTATTCATAAACACTAATTAGTGTTTGTCCATAATGTCCGCTAACCCCGATACAGTCATTCTTCCTTAC
>CAYMKE010000216.1:0-4953 GCA_964390955.1 uncultured Bacteroidales bacterium
ACCTCATACTTCATACCTCATACTTCATACCTCATACTTCATACTTCATACTTCATACTTCATACCTCATACTTCATACTTCATACTTCATACTTCATACTTCATACTTCATACTTCATACTTCACACCTCTTTAACCGTCACCGGAATTCCCGATACCATTAGAATGACTTTATTTGCAAGTTGAGCAATATGTTGGTTCATCCAACCCTGCATGTCTGCAAATTTCCGGGCTGTTTCCATTTGTGGGTGAACGCCCATGCCCAATTCATTACTGATCACAATCAGGGTAAAATCCTGTTGAATAAAAGCATTCCATTCTTTTTTGGCTTCCTCCAATGCCCTGTCATGGTCGTATCCGGTATCATGGTAAAAATTTGTCAACCACAAAGTGATACAATCCAAAAGCACAGTTTTCCCTTTTAATGGATGCCTGCTAATGAGTTTTTCTTCTTCGAGGGTTGCCCAGTGTTCACCACGGTCAGACTGATGTCTGGCAATACGTTCTTTAAAATCGGGATCCCAAACACGTGACGTTGCTAAATAAACAGGGCTGGCAGATAAAGATTCTGCCAGCCGCTGTGCATATTTACTTTTACCGGAACGTTGCCCCCCGGTAATGAAAATTATTTTGGACATGAATGATCTGTTATTTTATTCTTTATCCACTGTACGCGAACATACATCAGTTTTATAAATCCAACAAGCTGTGTCTCCTGCTCGCAGGATATTCCTGATTGCCAGCATGTCAGCGGGTTTGTTATTTACCTCGTAATACCATCCCATTTCACCCCGTTTTCCTTGCACACCATTCACAGAAGTGACGAAAACATGATTGTTTACAGGACGCGTAGAAACATCCGCGACATGCATCAATGCCTCTAGTGCTGTAAGGCCTGTTTCCGGAATTGGCACGCTAAAGATCTGTGATGTGTTATTACCATAATTAATTTGGATGAACGCATCGAGCGTTTGTTCTTGCTCCAAATTATTATTGCATGAAATAAAAGCATTAAATGCAATGAAAAACAAGGCGAAAATACAATATTTTTCCATTTTTTTAATTTTTAGTTTATTTCGTTGAATTGTTAATGAGTTGAGCATGGGTTTTAGATTCGCTTGTGGCTCTGCCTTATCAATCTTCTTTTTTGAGTTATAAGCTTTTTTAAAGAAGTTAAAAAATGGGTTGATTCAGGCTTTTTCATCCATGCTGGATTCTGAATTCTCTTTTAAAAAAAAATCCAGGTTTAATGATTTAGCACTAAGCTCACTCTTTCCTCTTCACTTTCAACTTTTTACTCTTCACTCTTCACTATTCCTGGTAAAAGACAACTTCTTGCGGAGCCACACCAGTTTCTTTTGTATCTAGCAGTGTGCCTTCACTGTCATATACTTTTAATGAACCGGTTTCCTGAGATGAAGAGGATATCAACACATAAATATTGTTACTTTCCGGATGGCAACCGATTCCATTGAAGTTATCACCGGAAATCAATGCAGACTGTCCAATAGATTTACCTGCAACATCAATCTCATATACACTGGATTCAGTGCCCGGATATGCAGCTTTTCCCATTACATAGATTTTATCTTTATCACTGTTAATTGCCAGTTGGCCATCTCCGGATATACCACTGAACGGAACCCGTCCTGTTAATTCATCGGTATCGGGGTCAATAATGCCCACTCCGAGGCTGTCTTCCGGTGCAGGGTCTGAATAGGTACTCACCAACGAAACCCACAGGTTACCATTTTTGCCTTTTACAAAATGTTGCGGAATGGCCGGCATTTCTATATAGCTGATGGAATGGTTGTCAAGATTAATCACAGCCACACTGTCCCTGTATTCCAATGCTGCATACAATTTATTGTTTTCAATGATGACTCCTTCGGGGCCGCCGGGAAGCTCAATTTTCTTTGACACAGAAGGGGATGAAGTAATATGTTCTAATGTAGATGCATCAATAACATCTATTTTATCACTCACATTTCCGGTCAAATACCCTTTTCCATTGTAAATACTAAAACTTTGGGCATTTGAATTATACTCAGCTTCATTTGCATCTTCAAACGCTTTATTCTGAATCGTTTTATTAGTTTCATTATATAGATCAATTGTTGAGCTAATATTTTCATAACTCCCATAATTTAATATATAAATGCTTTCAGTAGTTGATATACTTGCTTTATCGTATGACAAGTCTAATACGGCAATATAAGAATTGTTTACCTTGCTCCAGTCTTCTATATTTCCCCAACAAGAAACATAACCTTTATTCCCGGATGCTGTAAAGTACCTGGGTTTTACAATATCAATTGTATTTTCTGTTTCTTTTTCTTCATTGTCATCTTTTTCTTTTTCACAAGCAACGATAAAAATCATGGACAATGCCATGAGGGCTAAATAAAATTTGGTTTTAAATAAATTCATTTCATTTTGTTTTGTTTGATTAATAAATAAAAAATTAATTAAATTGATATATCAGGTTCAACCTGTAATACCGGCCGGGCATTGCATAATTGTTCCAATTTTGGTATGCAATATCAAACAGGTTGTAAACACTGCCTTGTATAGATAATTTATGAAGATCATTATCCCATGAAATATTCTTCCCCACGTCAATATTAACGAGGGTATAGCTTTCAAGAGGGTCATTCCCATGAATATAAATTCGTTCTCCTGTATATGAAATGGCTGAGCTTAGTCTCCATGATTTATATTCTATGTCCAGGTTCGTTCCCCAAAGATGCTTTGGTGTATATACCTGCTGATCACGTATTTTCCCGTCTTCAAACACCCTGGAATGGGTATAGGAATAGTTTTGTTTTACGTTTACTTTTACTTTGTTGACCCGGATGGTAGTATAAAAAGAAAACTCAGCGCCATTGTTGATCACTGTATCTTTGTTCACAGGATGCCATCCATCAGCATACGGGGCCCATGCAATTAAATTTTCTATAAACAGATGATACCCTGTTATTTCCATTTTTACATCCACATGTTTTGAATACATAGCATAGCCTGCCCCCAGTTCATAGTTACTGCTTTCCTCTGGTTTAAGGTTCGGATTTCCCAACCTATTCCAAAACCTGTCATTCAATGTTGGTATTTTATATCCTTTACCCCAGGATGCTTTTGTATTGATGCTTTGAGAAGCATTGCTCCATAGTATCATATTCAATCCTGCAGAAGGACACCATATTGATTTGTATTTTGAAACAAACGGCCTCCTTATATTGAAAGCGATAGAGCTGTTTTTAAAAATGTTTTGTATATACCCTGCAAAGATATCGCTGCGGTGTTCTTCACTGATATCTTCTTTTGCATATGCATATACATCCGGAACCATATAAACATATTTCCCTCCCAATTTAACAAGTCCGTTCAGTTCAGGGATTACCCTTATAAACCTGGTCCGCGAAACACCCCGGTTGGTTTTAATATTATCATCAGCTTGCAATTGATCGTCAAGAACATACCCGAGGCTTGTCTCAATGGAATGCGTTGCATCCTTTTTTTGATATTCTACAAAACCACGTATGTGCTCATTGAATATTTCATTTTCGATTGAATTAGGAGAATTTTGATATTTATGTGTCGTGGACATATTTGGCTGGATTTCGTGCCAATTGTTTTCATACCATCCCACCAGGCGGATGAATGAAATGTTATCAATTTTATAATTCAATTCATTCAGAATTCCGTAATTCAATAATTCTGCATTGATTTGAATGTCTGTTGCGATTTTTCTGGTTTCAAAATCAAATCCTCCCTTTGTGTTTTTAAACGGAAAATCATTTTTATCGTGCCGCCTGTATGCTTTGAGTTTATTTTCCCATTTCCCGTTGCCAATATAAAGATTCCCCCCTGAAAAAAAGTCGTTAAAGCTGCCGGCATCCTGGCGCAGGGTAAAAGCAACACCATTTGTCCAGGCCGGGTCGGTATTCAGGCGTACAGCGCCTGCCAATGCATCTGAACCATAAATACTGCTGTTACTTCCTTTATGCACAGATATGCTTTCAAATAAAAACATGGGGATATTGGAAAAATTAGAGTGGCCCAGGGTAAGGGAATTGAGGTTGATGGGGCCGTAAATAAGGGCTGTGTGATTTGCCGTGGTACCCCGCATCCGCAGGGTAGACATGCCAGAGGCATTGCTTTTCAAATAGATGGAACTGTTCAATTGCAGCGCCTCCCCAAGAGACAGGTTATCATGCTGTAATTTAGCCATGGGCTCCATCTTTTCTATCCGGCTCCCGGGTGTAAATGCCTCCCGCTCATATTTCACAGTCACCTGCTCAATTTCCCGCTGAAACCCGATGGTATCATGCTGAGCAAATCCTGTGGCTACATATAAGCAGCACAATAATATGCACACATACTTGTTATTCATACACAGTTGTATCCTGTTTTTACAGTAAATAAACCATGACTGAATAGTTTGCTTGTTTCCAGGTAATAAAAAAAATGATATGCAATCATTATAGCCTTTTACCCGAAAGCTATTCATTCATAGATGATATCAGGCAGGTCTTCTGGCTTTCCTGACTTTTAACACCTTCCCACCCCGTTTGGGGCAGTGGTAAGGGGGTTGTTAAAAGCGTTTTCCCATTGTGCATGAGAACAGGATTACAGCTGCGGGTACAGCTCCGGTTTTGCACCGGATTCCCTTTTATTCCTGTATTCGAAGAACACAAGAATACCAAATATCACGATGCAAATATATAAATTTTATTATTATATTCAAAAAAATATTAAAATTGGTAAAACGTATCCCCTGAAGTAAAGAAAGCTTATGCCTCTTACCTTTGCTATTTATTTGTTAATGGTATAGTATGGTATAAAAAATTATTGATTTGGCAGAGTGGGTAGAAGCATAATTCGGTTTTGATTTTTTTGTTTCCCGGTTCATATCCCGGAACATTCATGCCATTAGCTTTGTGCAGATGCAAG
>CAYMKE010000217.1:0-4891 GCA_964390955.1 uncultured Bacteroidales bacterium
AATTTGCATATATCTCAATATGAATGATTTAATGAAATACGTCATTGGTAAGGCTCTGCCTGAAGCAATCTTTTCAATCCAGCACCGGCGTTAATACGCCACGAGCCACGATATCGAAAAAAACCGGGGTAACTTTCGCGCAACGGCAGTACATCGATACGGGCGAGTGGTGTGGTTGCCAGCTGAACATCATGGCTAACAGTTCTTATGGTGTGGGGATTCCTCTTTCCAAACACTGACAGGTCTAGCGACGCTGTCAGGTTTTAGCGTGCTGCCAGACCTGACAGTGTTTGGAGTTGTCCACAGAACATCATGGCTTGTTTTTTATTTTTCCCTATTCCTTCTCCTGTCAAATTGGTAATTTCGATAATATCTTCGATGAACACATTTTTTTTATTCAATAACATTTATTATCTTTATAATCCATTATTAAATCACGCTATGCATTCTTTTAACAAATCGCTTTTCAATGCTATTCCCCATGCTGCCGCTTTTATAGATACAAATTACATAATCCAATTTATAAATAATTCGTTTCATGAATCATACAAATTAGATGAGAAAGACATTACCGGCAGACATATTTCATCTGTTTTCAATAAAAAAATCTATACAGAAAAAATCAAACCCCGTCTTGACGAATGTTTAGAAGGAAAACATATTCACGACATCATTCCAATTACCCCCGGTGATGCATCTTCAGACATAATAGATGTGGATTATCGTCCGGTTTACAATGATGATAACAGAGTGAATGGAATTGTAATCACTCCCGCAAAAAGACAACAAAAACAAACCATTCATAAACAAGAACTATCTTCCGGCCATTTATTAAAAATTCTGAATACTGTTGAAGACGTTGTAATATTAATCAATCCTGATCATACAATTGAGAACATCAATAGCAGAGGGGTTAGCTTATTAAATAAAACCCTTACAGAAATACAAGGAAAAAAATGTTATGATATGATTTGCGGACATGACGGCCCTCCTGATTTTTGCCCATTATTACATGGTGAAAACATTTCATTAAACGAATCCACAGAAACATATTTTGAACATTTTGGAAAATACTTTTCATTGAAGTCTTCTCCTGTTTTGGATGATCAGGGAAATATTATTCAGTATATTGATGTGATGAGGGATATTGATAAATTGAAAAGGGCTGAATTAAATGTTCGTGAAAAAAATGAAGAAATATTAACCCAAAATGAAGAGATCCGGTCTCAAAATGAAGAAATGCTATTGCAAAAAGAACAGATACAGGAAAGCAAAGAAGAAATAGCCGCACAAAACGAAGAATTGCAATCCAATTTGGAAGACCTGCATAAAGTAACCACCTGGTTAAAACAAAATGAAATGCGCCTGTCAACCGCGGAAGAAATAGCCGGCATGGGCAGTTGGGAATACAATATTAACACCGGCAAAATATGGTATTCCAATGGCCTTTACCAATTATTTGATATTCCTCCAATAAATAACAGAAAGATTGATATGGATATGTTAACTTCTTTCGTGCATCCTGATGATAAAGAAAGGGTAAAAGAAACACTAACAAAAGCAATCAAAAACCAAACATCATACAAATTCGAACACAAAATCATCAATTCAAATAATAAAACCATTGACATTATATCACAAGGCCATATAGAATACGATGAAATGGATCACGCAACCAAGTTGAAAGGCATATTGCTTGATATCACCGAAAGAAAAAAGGCAACGGCCAAAATAATAAAAAATAATAAACGGATGAAAGCCCTTACACACTTCCGTAAAAGCCTGTTGCATACAAATGACGAACAACTATTAATTGAAAACACATGCAAGATCATGAGCACTATTCTCGAATACCCGGTAGTGCTTATCAGTAAAAAAATAAACAACCCGTCCAAAGATGTCCGCGTCATTGCTTCACATGGATTTGAACAAGAGTATGCAAAAAACATCCCAGGGTCATGGGGAGACAATGAATACGGACAAGGCCCTGGTGGATTGTGCATTAAAACCGGACAGCCACAAGTTAATCTGTTGAGCGACCCGTCTCTGGCTCCCTGGTATGATAAAGCCAGGCATCATCATATCCGGTCGCTTTGTGCCATGCCGGTGTATGTACACGATGAAGTGATTGGTACCATCGCGTTTTATTCACATTATGAAGACACATTCACCGGTGATGAACTTGATTTTCTCCAAAACATAGCCAATGACCTGTCTTTTGGTATAGAAAAAATCAGGGAAAATAACAAGCGGATAGAAATACAAAAAGCATTGCTTGAAAACGAACAAAAACTTTCTGCTATTTTCCGGGGGGCTCCCATTATCATGATGTTGTTAGACAGCAAAGGACGCGTGTTAAAAATCAATGACCCGGCGCTTGTCTATGCAGAAAAGACAAGGAAAGAAGCCCTTAATTTGAAGACAGGGGAAATATTTGGATGCATTAATGCAATAAATAATAATAATGACTGCGGCACGACACGAGCTTGCCAGGAATGCAATATATGGAACACCGTGAAAAAAACATTTGACACGAAAAAAAACATGTACAAAGTTGAAGCACAATTAACAAAAAACGTGAACGGTGTACACAATCACTATCAATTATTGATTTCCACTGCTTTGTTTTCCTCTTCAGAACCTGATACAGTACTGGTTTCTATAGACGACATTACACAACGAAAAAAAGCAGAAAAACAAATACAGCAGGCATTACAAAAAGAAAAAGAGCTCAATGACCTGCGTTCACAATTTGTTTCTACAGTGACTCATGAATTCCGTACTCCACTCGCGGGGATCTATTCCAACACGCAATTATTGGACAGGTATCACGAGCGCTGGGACAAAACCAAGAAAGAACGCAGCTTTAAGCGAATATATAGTGCTGTTAATACCATGTCATCTCTGCTCGAGGACGTATCAATCCTGGGCAAAGAACAAAGCGGCCGACTTAAAATCAACCCGGAAGACACATATTTGTATGATTATATCGAATCCCTGGCTGAAGAAGCCAATGAAACAAACAATGATAAACAGCCAATTAAAATTATCAATTCATTCCCGTGTAAAAATGTTCGCGTTGACCGGACATTACTCCGTCACATCATGATCAATGTATTCACCAACGCGCTAAAATATTCTTCAGAAGATGACCCGGCACCGGAACTTACAATTCGTGCGGGAGATGAAAAAAACACGATATGTTTTATTTTGAAAGATCATGGCAAAGGAATTCCCGGGCACGAACTGAAAAATATTTTCCAGCCTTTTTACAGGGCATCAAACATTGGAAAAGAGAAAGGAACAGGCCTGGGCATGTCCATTGTTAAGAGAAGCATTGAAATTCATGGCGGAACCATTGACGTGCAAAGCGAAGAAGGCAAAGGAACTACTGTTACCATGCAAATTTCCTTCTTTATATAGTGCTTAGATCATCATGTCCGCTAACTTCATTACGATTACCCTAAAATTCATTTACACCAGTAAACCGGGTATATAGACAAAAACCATTAAATATTAAGCATACAATATTATTTTTCAACTTGTAAAATTTCTTATTTTTTTTTTATTTTAATAAATAATTATTAATTTTAATAACTCAAAAGTAATTTTTAACATAAAAAAAGTACAAAATTATAATTAAATCAACGATCAAATATACATTTCACAATAAAACATGACTCAAAACAAACTTATTTTACTTATAGAAGATGATGAATCGCTTCTTTATTCAACCAAAGATTTTTTGGAAGAAGAAGGATTTTCGGTAATATGTGCTTCTGATGGCATGGAAGGTGTTCAAAAAGCACTGACACGGCACCCGGATATAATCCTGGCAGACATTTCGCTACCTAAACTGGATGGATACCAGGTTTATAAAACATTGCAGGAAAATCAAAATACCATGTTCATCCCGTTTATTTTCATCACTGCCAAATCTTCTGCCGAAGACATCCGCGCGGGCATGCAATTAGGCGCCGATGATTACATCACGAAACCCTATGATTATGAAGAACTCTTAACCACGATCAATACCCGTGTTGAAAAACAGGAAAAACTAGTCTCTTCTTCTGATAACAAATACAATGCTCTCCTGGAAAATACACTGGCAGGGGTCTTCATTATTGATGAAGACTACAAGATTGTGTTCTGCAATTCGAAATTCCTAAAATTACTTGATTATGAAGAGCCGGAAATAAACAAAATTGCATTCACAGATTTATTTATTCCCAATGACAAAGAAAAAATAGAATCGAAATTAAGAAAATTATTCCGTGGCGTACAAAACCATTTTTCTTTGCAATGTACAGGGATTGACAGGAAACAAAAACATTTCCCGGTTTCTGTTTATGCAGGGCAATCATTCATAAAAGGGAAACCAATGGCGATAGGAAGCCTCCTGAAAGATGACACCATCCTTTCAAAGGAAAAACAAAATCATGAATTTTCTTTAAACAGCTATGATGACCATGAAATGAGCAATGCTATTGAATATATTTTAAAACACAAAGAACTGATCTCACCAACTCAAACAAAACAATTAAAACTCTTTTCTAAAAAAACAAAATCCATCACTGAACCTGAAATTAAGCTTACCAAACGGGAACAAGAAGTGCTCCAGTATATTTGTGAAGGATACACCAATCAGGAGATTGCTGACAAATTATTCATCAGTCCACGCACTGTTGACGGACACCGCTCTAACCTGATGGACAAAACCTATAGCCGCAATACAGCAGAACTGGTAACCTTTGCCATTAAAAATGAACTGGTGAATGTGTAAGTGTTTTAATTAGTGTTTGTCCATAATGTCCGCTAACCCCGATACAGTCATTCTTCCTTACGGGGCAGGCTTCGCAAGCCTCGTTACCGAACATTATGATCCAAACAC
>CAYMKE010000218.1:0-4866 GCA_964390955.1 uncultured Bacteroidales bacterium
TTTTGGGGCAAGCGTAACGAAGTTAGCGAACATTATGGACAAACACTAATTAATTGTAAAATGCAAATAAAAGCTGATAATACAACTATTCCGGATTCTTGATACCCGGGATTAACATCCACTAAAATGGTAGTAGAACTGAAATTATATTCTAACCAGTTCATATTCCATATCTCCAAACCCTATTTCACTGGCATACTTCAGTTGTATAGAAGAATCCTGATCAGGATGAGCTTTTTTAAAGGGATCACTTCCGGCTGCCTCCTGAACCATGTCGTATGAAGCAGCATCAATAGCCACCGGATCGGTGGAGGCAAGGTAGCCAATGTCCGGTACTACCGGTGCATCACTCCCCGGACAGCAATCACAATCAGGCGTGATGGATGTAAGAAAGTTCACATAAAGAATCTTGGATTTTAATGTTTTATCTACACCATAAGCATATTCAACCATCCGGTGTTGTACTTCTTTACTTGCCCTGCTCCAATTAATTTTGATTGCATTTTCAGGACATACGCCTATGCACCTGGCACATCCCACACAACGATCTGTAATAAAAGCGGATTCTTTGATCTCAATAGCGTGGCTCTGGCATACATCAACACATCTTCCGCATTCAACACAAAGTTCTTCTTTTACAACAGGCTTTGTCCCGGAATGCATATCAAGCTTTCCCTTACGGCTTGCACACCCCATAGATAAATTTTTAATGGCTCCCCCCATTCCGGTTACTTCATGTCCTTTAAAATGTGATACACATATCATCCCATCTGCATTCAGTATGTCCGCAGCCAATTGGATGTCTGTTGCACTGCCTTTGTCCATTTTTATTGTAACAGAATTCTCTCCCCGCAGTCCGTCTGCAATGATAATAGGTGTCTGAAGGGTTGAGTAACCAAATCCATTCATATTAGCATTATGTAAATGATCAACACTATTGGTACGCATGCCTATATATAATGTATTAGTATCAACCAAAAATGGTTTAGCCCTATTGTTTTTCAAAATCTCAATAACTGGCCTGAGAAATACCGGTGGGACATATGCTGTATTTCCTAATTCACCAAAATGTATTTTAATAGCAATGAGTTCGTCTCTTGAAAATACAGATTCAATATTGCAACATTGCAATAATTGACGAATTTTATCCAATTGATTCGTGTTCCCTTCTTGTTTTAATGATGAAAAAAATACTTTTGAAGCCATTTGTTTTTCTCTTTTTTAAAAATGTTTTTCAATTCTTCAATGCAATATTAAAAAATATAGATAACAGTACAAATTATCAGCTATGATTTTTCTTTAACTTAAGGGGTCTGACTTATTTTTAATACTTTTGCATTTCATTTAAACATAATAATTTATTTGTCATGAAAATTTTTATATCCTTTTTATCCATATTACTTACAGCAGGTATATTTCAATCAACAGCACAAAAAATGGTTATCAGCAACCCTTATGAACATCTTGAATGGACAACATGCAAGCAGTATAAAACCAATTTACATACACACACCACAGAAAGTGACGGAAACATGACACCCAATGAGGTCATTGATCAATATGCCGGAAATGGATATACAATTCTCTCTATTACTGATCATAATAAAAACACCTGGCCCTGGAGTCAATGGGAGCAATATCCTGATTCATTGAACATGCTGGCTGTATCCGGTTGCGAAGCATCAAGACATCACCACCTGAACAGTTTTTTATGTGATTATGACGGAACGTATTCCAATATTGATTCTTCTCTTAATTATATCGCCCGTCAAAACGGGCTTGCACAGATAAACCATCCCGGACGCTATTCAAAGGATATTTCATGGTATATGAATTTATACAATACATATGATTTTCTAATAGCAATTGAAGTGTATAACCAGGGTGACCGGTATAAAACAGACAGAACCTTATGGGATGCACTTCTTGTCCGCCTGATGCCGGAACGTCCGGTCTGGGCAACATCAAATGATGATTTACACAAGGCCGGTCATTTTGGGAGAAATTGGCAGATCATATTAACAAATGATACCGTTTTAACTCACAACACGTTCAGAAAGTCTTTTCAAGACGGTTGTTTTTATGCTTGTTATGACATGTCCGGGACAGGTAAAAATGCTGTTTTACCTGATTCAATCAATGTAAATAATCAAACAATTAATGTGTATGCTGACTGCCCCCCTTCTAATATCCATTGGATCAGCAATGGGAAAGACATTTACCGGGGGGCTTCGTTTAAAGTTGGTTCGGTTGAACAGACGGGAACTTACGTGAGGCCCGTAATTTATGGAAAAAATGGTGCACGAACCCTTATTCAGCCTTTTGGATTATCAGAAAAACAGGACTAAAGATGAACCTTGTAGAAATCATTGACAAAGCTGTAAATCTTTTCCCGATCACCTTTGAAGAATCCCTGCAGCTTTATAAAGAGGCATCATTACCTGTATTGATGACGACAGCCAATAGTATTCGTAAAAAGTTACATCCCGGCCACAATGTGACCTGGATGATTGACAGAAATGTCAACATAACCAACATATGTATTTCACAATGCAAATTCTGCAGTTTTTGCAGAAAACCTTCAAGCAACGAAGGGTATATTACAACCATAGAAGAATACCGGCATAAAATCAACCATCTTTTCCAAATGGGTGGCTGCCAGTTATTGCTTCAGGGAGGTTTGCATCCTGACCTTGGATTATCATATTATACCGGTTTATTCCGGACATTAAAAAACGAATATCCAACCCTTCGTTTACATGCATTAAGTCCTTCCGAAATAGTATATATTGCACGAAAAGAAAAAATGACATATCAGGCCGTATTGGAAGAGCTGACTGCATCGGGACTGGATAGTCTCCCGGGGGGTGGAGCTGAAATATTATCCGAACGGGTCAGAAAAATACTATCACCAGCAAAAGCCTCGGCGAAAGAATGGTTAGAGGTGATGCGAACAGCGCATCAAATGAATTTAAGAACTTCTGCAACCATGATGTTTGGGCATATTGAGACCCTTGAAGAACGTTTGATGCATATAATCCAACTCCGTCAATTGCAGGAAGAAAAACCAGAAGGCACATACGGCTTTATGAGCTTCATCCCCTGGCCATTTCAGGGAACGAATACGGTTATGCAAAACAAGATAAAAAATTTGCACCCGGTTCATCCGGGTGAATATATCCGAATCATGGCCATCAGCCGGATCATGCTTCCAAACATATCGCATATTCAGCCATCTTCATTAACAGTAGGAAAGGAAACAGCGCAAATATGCCTTCATGCCGGGGCAAATGATTTTGGTTCTGTAATGATCGAAGAAAATGTTATTTCTTCTTCAGGGAGTCCATATCAAATGAATATACAGGAAATGCAGAATGCAATAAAAGAAGCCGGGTTTAATCCAAGACAAAGAGATTTTAAATATAAAACCTCAGATTAAGTGTTAAACACACACGCACATGATTATAAAAGGGAAAGGAAGGTATAGAATATATAAAAGTATAAAGGTATAAAGGATATAAGGGGAAACACACCCCTATCCCACACGCCCTCTAAACTTCTAAACCTCTAAACTTCTAAACATTTAAACATTTAAACTTTTAAACTCAATTAACTTAATTAACTTAATAACTTAATAACTTAATAATAAACATATGAAACAATCAGGTAATGTATTCGTATCTTATTAAATTACAATACCCTCACTCTGGAAACAAAACATTATAATCCGTTATCAAAAGCAATTAATCCATTGTCTCGATCATCTTGAAAGGTACCCTGATGATTGATTCATAATCTTCTCCAGCTTCCAGCATATCTTCATCGTCTTCTTCATAATACCAATTAATCACAACATCATTTTTTTGTGATTTGTGAATGGATTCAAGTTTTTTAAAGATATCCAGTATGCATTTTGATGAACTGGTATTAAAATATTCTAATTGAATATTGACTTCTGTATGTTTTTGTGGGTCTTTTGAATATTCTTCAAGCCAATCCATCAATGGTTTATAAAAATCAATTGAATTTTCAGGTATTGATCTTCCTTTAATTTCAATGACTCCCTTTTCGGCATCAAATTTTACCGATGGGGTTTTGGGTGTTCCTTCTATTGATGTTGATTCCATTTTAAAATTGTAAGATTTAATATACTATAATAGTGAATATAAATAAATACCAATTATCTTTATATTTATGAAATCGGTAGTCTATATTATTTTTTGTTTTTTTTGCTATATCAATCAATCCCATTCCACCACCTCCTTTTTTAGATAGTTTTTGATGATTGAGCACAAATTTATACATTTCTTTTAATTTATCTTCGGATAATTGTTTGATTTCATCAAGTTTTTTTATTAACATTTCTTTTTTATCTTCTTCTACAAAATTGGTGGTGACTATTTTATATCCGTTTTCAATCTTGATAATATGAAATGTTCCAAATTGATTTTCATGATAACTAATTCTCATATCTTCAGGAATCCCTTCGCTATGATGATAAAGGTTTTGCAGACTTTCAATCAGAACATTATATACTTTTTTCCGCAATCTGTTTGTTTCCTTATTTTCCAATAAAATCTGTTCTGTTTTATGCAGGGTATTATTGATTAAATCAGATGTAATACGTCCATTATATGATAAAAGTATTTCATCATGTTCATTAAAAGTAATATAATCTTCTGCTTTAAAACTCATATATTTTCAACTAATATACAGCCTGACTGTTTGATATTACATAAATTTTGTTAAATAATAAGTCCATGTTCTAATATATAAAAATGCATATTATGTTCAAAATTAATTTTTTTTTTTATTTTTCATCCATTTCAATGATTTTTTTTTATTTAATTAGTGTTTGTCCATAAT
>CAYMKE010000219.1:0-4866 GCA_964390955.1 uncultured Bacteroidales bacterium
ATTTCATTTTGTTTTAAAAGACTGTGAATGATTTTTGGGAAAATATTTACCGGGATATTGTGTTTGTTAAATGCACTTAATAAATACAAATCCCGGTAAATAACAGTCTTAATGAATAGCATTTTTCATATCTGTCAGAGTATTTTAATTGAATACCTTTTAACCTTTAACTTTTTGTTGATGCCTGAATAATGTTGACCACTATTTGTTAATTATCAACTAAAATTGCAGTAGTACCAACTTTTCAATTATAAAAAATCAAAATGTACAAACGTAAAGGGTTATAATTTAGCATATAAAATTACTCAATCCGTATCTTTGTGTTATCAATGATTTTCCTGGCCTTTTCTTTCATTAAAACAGCTGTTTTATCATTTTGTTTCAACGCAGATTCAATATAATCCAGAGCATCATAAAACAAATTCCAGCCCTTACGTTCTGTGTCAATTTGTTTTTTAAGTTGACTTGGATTGCCGGTGATGAAATCAATGGCCTTTTGTAAACGTGAAATATTCTCATAGAAAAACCGCTGTCCCAATTCTTCTTCATTGTTTTCAAAAAAACCAGCTCCTTTAAGTGCAAAGCGCATCATGCATACAGTCACCGGAATTTTGGATACAAAACATCCTGTGAATGGATTAATGAGGTTTTTTAATTGTTGGACATCCTCAGTCAATGCATTGGCATATTCTGAAAAATAAAGGATGCGGATATAATCGCCCACTAAATTTCCAAATTTTGCAGCTTTGATGGCATCCTGGGCAAACGCTTCTTTATCATGTCTCATTACCAGGCCGTCTTCGTGAAGGTATGCCAGTCCCGGAGACGTTTCTGAATTCAGGACTGAAAGGATATAGCATTGATCTTCAGCACGTCCTACAAATGAAGGGGTAAACGGGCGATGTTTGCGCAATGCACTGACCAATATACCATTGGTGCCTCCTGTTACATGAATTCGTTGGATGCAGGTTTGGTTTCCATCTATAGAGGTGTTTTCATTATACCGTGTCATGAGTTCACCCTCTGTTGAAAGAGCCATGAGTAAGTGGCTGAAAAAAACACTCGCTTCTTTGTCCGGGACACCTTGTGGAAATTTTACATCCGGTGTAAACAATCCTTTGTGAATGTCTTTTTCATTCACCAGGGCACCGGCAATCATTCCCAATTCAACGTGTTTTCCATTATTGTCAATGCCCGTGGCTCCCCAAAGCGGGGTTTGAAAGTGCTCAAAAGCAGATTTGCCTGTAGTTTTTACCAATTCTTCCTGGGGAAACACCTGGTCAAGGTCAATTTTAAATGTAGCGCTTACAGTATTGTTAATGAGTATATTCCAAATTGCTGAAACAGCTTTTAAAAAACTGTAATGCCGTCCATATTCACCGTCTACACCAAATACTCTGAGAAATTTATCAGGATATGCTTCATTGAGAACGGTTTTGCATACAGGCATTAAAACCTGTTCGATTAATGACCGGGTTTCGTTTTCTGTAAAAATGAATACATCAAGATTATCCAATGTTACATTTTGGGATAGTTCCTGTTGGATATAATCTTTTGCAATGCTTAATAATCCATGATGTGTGACCGACACAGAAAGAAGACAGGTTGCTTTTTCTGCCTGCATATTTCCAAGCTCTTTTTCTTTGGCAAGTGATTTATCCAATTGTGTTAAACCGTAAATGATTTCATTGGCTTCCGGCTTTATCCCAATGGGAATAGGATGGTCAAACCAATAACGTTGTGGCTCCTGTATTGTTTTTTTGAGCTTTTCTTTTAAATCGTTTGTATAAGGCAATTGGTCAATGTCTGTGTGTTTAGCAGGGACAGTCAATAAAACATTGGATGTGAACAACAATTCGTTTGCAGGGTCCTGGACAGGAGATTGGTTTTTGTTTTTGATTTTTACTGTACGTGCTTTACGAAGTTGATTAACACGTTCTTCCTTGTTTGAAAAAACACCTTCAGCTTCAGGAAAAAAGAGACTCCATACATGGTTATAAAATTGTTCGTCTTTTGTAACAGAAGGCCCGGATAAATAAGCATTTAATGTATTTAGTGTTTGAAGAAAATCCCGGTCCTGTTCCGACTTATCGGTTATTTCTTTATTAATGTGCTCCAGGCATTTTTTATAAAATGCCGTTAATTGATTGACACGTTCGTCATTGTATTGTTGATTCAGTGCATGTTGTGCTTCATGGTAAAGAGGATTCCCGGCCCCTGAAAGACAGATTAAAAATGCGCTGTTTAGTTTGTTTGCAACAGGTGTTTCTTTGTTGGAAAATAGCTTGTTTACCTGTAATATACACCCATCCTGCCTGCAGAATAGTTTGTCAATGATTTGCTGAAATGTGTTTGGCATGGTTATATAAATTATTAAATTATTTTTACATGACAAAAATAATAATTAAACTATAAACGAATTTATAAATTTTTGCGTAATAAATATGTGTAGTGTTTTGAATTTTAAAATAACATATGCAGCAAAATCATATCATATCAAATATAAAATACGGCTCTGTTCTTTTAAAGATAACCGGTTTGGTTCAGGGGGTTGGATTTCGTCCCTTTATTTACAGGATTGCCCGCCGGCATCACATCAATGGGTGGGTTGAAAATACAACAAGTGGGGTACAAATCAGGGTAGAAGGAAGGCCTCAGGATGTTTCGGATTTTATACAATCCATTAAAGAATATGCTCCTCCTGCTTCATTGGTTGATCACATCGAAATCATTGAAAGGGAAGAGGAGTCATACAATGACTTTCAAATCCGTTCAAGCGCTGATAATTCGGAACAGATTACTCAGGTAAGCCCGGATATTGCCGTGTGCCATGAATGTTTGGAGGATATGCAGACCCAACAGCACAGGATTCATTATCCATTTATAAATTGTACCAACTGTGGCCCGAGATTTTCTATTATCAAAGACCTGCCATACGACCGTGTCAAAACAACCATGGACGTGTTTGAAATGTGTGATATGTGCCGGAATGAATATGAAGATGTTTTAGACAGGCGGTTTCATGCCCAGCCTGTTGCATGCAATCATTGTGGCCCTGTATACCGGCTTGTTCATGAAGGTGTTGAATATCATCAAATTGAAGATATCATTCAAAAAATGGTTGCACTTATTTCTGAAGGAGCCATCATTTCAGTTAAAGGAATGGGCGGTTATTTCATTATGTGTGATGCCCGGAATGAGAATACAGTCAGCAGGCTGAGGAACACAAAACAACGGGACGGGAAGCCGTTTGCTGTGATGTTCCCGGATATTGAAAGCGTAAAAGAATTTACTTTGCCAGATGAGTCCGGCTACCATGTGTTGGAGTCGTGGAGGAGGCCCGTGGTATTGTTGAAACAAAAAAAAGGGCTTGCAAAAAGTATAAATCCCAATATCAATACGCTTGGAGCCATGCTGCCTTATATGCCCATTCATTATTTATTGTTTCAACACATTGATTTCCCGGTTGTTTTTACAAGCGGCAATTTGAGTGAAACACCCATTATTATTGATGATAATATTGCAGAAAATGCCTTGTCGGGCATTTCAGATGCAATATTGACTTACAACAGGCAAATCCACAACCGCCTGGATGATTCAGTTGTGATGATTGTAAATGGGAGAGAACACATGCTGAGAAGATCCAGGGGGTATGTTCCGAATCCGGTTAAACTAAATATCCCGGTTAATGGCATTGTTGCAACAGGGGCAGAATTGGTCAATTGTTTTGCCATTGGTAAAGGCCAGGATGTAATCCTGAGCCAGCATATCGGGGACTTGAAAAATATTGAGACTTACGAATTTTTCACGGAAAGTATGGAGTTGTTTAAACAGCTTTTCAGGGTTACTCCAAAACAAATGGTGTGCGATGCTCATCCTGATTATCTTTCCACGCGCTTTGCAAGGGAATCGGGTCTGCCGGTGATGGAAGTTCAGCACCATCATGCACACGTGGCTTCATGTATGGCAGAAAATAAGTTGAGAGGCAAGGTCATAGGCATTGCATTGGATGGAACAGGGTATGGTGACGATGGGAATATTTGGGGAGGCGAATTTTTGTTGGCCGACCTGACAAGTTATCAACGCTACAGCCATTTTGAATATGTCCCTGTCCCAGGGGGAGATCGGGCCATTAAGGAGCCCTGGAGAACTGCATTGTCATATCTTTATAAAATATATGGGCGTGAACTTACAATGCTTAATATTCCATTAGTAAACCATGTGCAACCGGATCAATTCCAGCTTATACTCAATGCTATAGATAAAAATATCAATTGTCCCTTGTCATCAAGTGCAGGGAGGCTGTTTGATGCGGTGTCTGCGATCACTGGCATTTGCACACATGCTTCTTTTCATGCCGATGCTCCCATGCGTTTAGAACATGCAATAGAAGAACATATTACGGATTCATATTCTTACACCAGCACAGGGGATATTATTTCATTTGATGAGGCCATAAGGCTTATTGTAGAAGATTTGGATTATGGTATTCCACAGGGAGTCATTTCAGCAAAATTTCATAATACAGTGATTGATGTGATTGTTGATAAAGCATTGGAAATGAGAGATGAAGCTGGTGTTAATGATGTGGTTCTTTCGGGAGGAACTTTTCAAAACCGTTATTTGTCAGAACATGCAGAGAATGAGCTCATTAAAAATGAATTTAATGTATTTACACATTCCCAGGTACCCATGAATGATGGCGGTATTGCGCTTGGCCAGATGGCCATTGCAGGGAGCAGGATTGAAAAAAGGGGGGGGGAGTATAATAGTGGCTTTCCTGACAATTCATCCTGTTAAACATTAAATCAAAACAATTGAAGTATCAAAAAAGAAACCCCACTTTAATCTTCGGCATAAAAATAA
>CAYMKE010000220.1:0-4839 GCA_964390955.1 uncultured Bacteroidales bacterium
AAACTTAAAAACCTCCCAACTTCCAAACTTAAAAACAAACAAATGAACATTCCTTTTTTCCTTGTCACCGGTTTTTTAGGAAGTGGAAAAACAACACTGCTTAAAAAAATACTTGCACATTATGCAGATTCCAGGAAGATAGCGATCATCCAAAATGAATTTGCACCGGCAAGTATTGACGGAACAGATTTAAAACAATCCGGTAAACCATTTGAAATACTGGAAATAAATAAAGGGTCTGTTTTTTGTGTATGCCTTTTATCAGATTTTATTTCTTCTTTGAGCCGGTTTATTGAAGAACACCAACCGGATGCTATCTTTTTGGAAGCCTCGGGTTTAGCCGATCCAGTGTCTATTTTAGAATTATTGCAAGCGCCGGAATTACAAGAAAAAATATTTCTTTCTTATATATGGTGTATAATAGATACGGCTAATTTTAAAAAGATTGTACATACAAACACACGTGTCAGACATCAGGTAAGGATTGCAGACCTTTTGGTTTTGAATAAATGTGATATCGCTCCGGATACTATTCATGATGTTTATAATGAGGCTAAAACACTGAACCCATTTGCAGATATTGTTGAGACAAGTTATTGTAATGTATCGTTTAATGACCATTTATTTGAAAAAAATATGTCGCCGGTGGTTTATAAAACGATTGGTCAAAATATGGAGTCAGAGGGCAGGCCGGATATTGGGATTGGGGTATTGAAAACAACCAAAAAAATGACACTGGAAGGGGCCAAAAATTTTTTAGATGAAGCTTCAAAAAATACGATTCGTGTGAAGGGATATATTCAAATAAACGATAAAACCCTGGCTGTTCAATCCAGTTTTGGCAATACAGAAATCAGGGAAGTTTCACAATACCAAGGGCCTACTGAACTCATTTTCATTGGTGAAGGAGTCAATATTTCAGATATAAATAACATTTTTAGAAAAAATCAAACAAGGATTAATAATGGAGAAAAAAATTCATTTAAATCTTCATGACCTCCCCATACATGAGGAAGACATAGCGGTTTGTATGGGATATAAAGATAAAAAAATCCCCGAGCCATATGATGAAATAATTCATGAAACATTATCCGGGTTGGAGCCCTATTGCAATATCCGGGGCGGATATGTTATAAAAGAGAACATAGATTTGGATCATGACAAGCATCATTTAACCATAGATAATATTCTTTTGTCAATCAACAAAGTCGTGTGCAGCCAAATAAAAAACGCAGAACAAATAGCAGTATTTTATTGTACAGCAGGAGAGGGCATTAGTCAATGGGCTAACCAACTCATGAATGAAGGTGACTTATTAAAAGGATATGCAGTAGATACGCTCGGAACAGTTGTTGTGGAGCATGCAATGGACATTGTTCAACAGACATTGAATACGGATATGGGTGGACAAATGAAAACAACAAACAGATACAGTCCCGGCTATTGTCATTGGGATGTTTCGGACCAGCATCAATTATTCAGGTTGTTTCCCGAAGGTTTTTGTGATATAAGATTATCGGATACAGCGCTCATGGACCCGATAAAATCGGTAAGCGGCATCATAGGAATCGGTAAAAATGTCCGGTTTAATGAATATACGTGTAATTTTTGTAATAGAACCGATTGTGTACTCCGAAATGTTCAATTACATTCTTCGAAATCCTGACTCGGGGAAAGGCAGGATTTCAATAACAGAAAGCGAAAATGTTGATCTAATTTATTATAATTATAAAAGATCATGTTATTAAACACATTTTAGTTATCTTTGCATAAAATTTTTAGAATGGATAAATCAGGCTTATTCAATAAAATAAGTCAACACAATATTACACAAAGCGATAGTGTTACATCAAACACACCATCTTCAAGTGATAACACTTTACAGGAAGAGCCTGCCAAAATCAAAAATCAACAACAAAGTGAAGATACAACCACCGGAGTAAAGCGCGATACACAAACAAGTATTTCTGACACAACAAAAAAGAATATAAAGTATCCTGACAAAGAAGTTCAGCAAATCCTTTTACGGGCCAGGGAGAAAGAAAAGGAAATGCAACAGAAAGATACCGGTTGGAAATATGTTAAAAGAACACCCATAATACCTGATTATAAAATTGATACTATTCCATACATTGGTGATACGCTTGCTGAGCCTCCTTCTTTTTATGAAAATATGACATCAGGGTTATATGCCTCCGGGCCGGTTACTCAAAAAAAGAAAAAAACTGATGTAAAAGAAATATTGATCTCTAAAGAAACACAGAAAACACAAACAAAAACGGTTACTGAAAAACCAATTGTCACTGAACCAATTGAGAAAAAAGAAACTACATATGGAAGTGACTGGATACTTGGGGTGCTTATCATTTCATTGGTCATATTTATTACAACCAGGCTTTTTTATAACAAATACATCAAAAATATCAGAAAGTCTGCATATAATTTCAACATTGCTGAACGCACATTTCGGGAAACAAATATTATTGCAAAAAGAGCATGGTTCTTTTTGAACTTGGTTTTTATATTAAATATGGGATTGTTTGCATATGAGCTTTGCATATTTTCTGATGTCAATCTTAGAGACATTTGGCATCCTGTATATTGGATGTTATTGTTTTCTTTATGTATATTCATTATTTACTTTACCAAATATATTGCTTGTCATATAACCGGCTTTCTTTTTAACCGGCAAAAATTATTTTCAGAGTATTTATTCAATATTTTTTTATACAATAAGAATACAGGCATTTTTTTGTTTCCGGTTATCATAGCCATTCCATATGTACCTGAACATATAAAAAGGGTTTTAATCATTATTGGATTGGTCATTATTGTCTGGTTTTTATTTTGGCGCTTAATAAGAAGTTTGCAATTAGTAATAAACAAAAAGGTGTCATTTTTTTATTTGATTTTGTATCTTTGCATTTTGGAAATATTACCTTTATTGGTTTTATATAGATATTTTAATGATTATATTTAAAATATAAAAGCATAATGGCGATAAAAAGAATTTTAGTATCTCAACCTGAACCTAAAAGTAAAAAGTCTCCTTACTTTGAATTAGCAGAAAGGAACAATTTAGAAATTGATTTTAAGCCTTTTATAAAAGTTGAAGGCATTGGTGAAAAAGAATTCAGAAAAACCCGTATTAATATCCAGGATCATAATGCTGTAATTTTAACCAGCAGAACTTCAATAGATCATTTTTTCAGGATATGTGAAGAAATGAGAGTCAATGTTCCGGATTCCCTGAAGTATTTTTGTACATCCGAATCGGTAGCTTATTATTTGCAGAAATATATAACATACAGAAAAAGAAAAATATTTTATGCTAACGGAAAATTTGCAAGTTTGGTAGACCTTATAAAAAAACATGAAGATGAGAACTTCCTTATTCCTTTGTCTGATTGTCATAAAAAAGAGATACCCAATCTATTAGATAAAAATAAAATCAATTATACCAAAGCCATTTTATATAAAACAATCAGCTGTAATTTGGATGATATACAACACCGCAATTATGACATGTTTGTGTTTTACAGTCCATCCGGGATCAAATCATTATTAGAAAATTTTCCTGAATTCAAGCAGGATAGCATAAAAATAGCTTCATTTGGGCCGAATACAGCAAAAGCAGTAAAAAATAAAGGCCTGCGGCTTGATGTTAAAGCGCCAACAATTAAGGCACCATCCATGACCATGGCTTTGGAACAGTACATTAAAAAAATTAATAGTAATGGGCATGATAAATAGCCATTTGGGCTAATTTTCAACCATATGTGTTTTGTAATGCCGTCTTTAAAGGGACTTCAGTTCTCATTCCTTTGTATCAAATTTTTAAAGCACTATCGGGTCCAATAAACATTGAAGGTGTATATGAGGAGCGCTGTATATCCTACAGGAATAAATTTAATAAATACTCTGGCCGCGTTGAAATTTTTTAAACCAGCTATGGTTATTAAGAAAAATTTATGCCTTGCATTTTATTCATTGTGTTTGTTGTTTGAAAGAAAGAAAACCATTGAATTTTTATTAAATAAATTACCAAAGAATGAACGCCTGCATCATAAGAAAATTTTTGAAAAAATTTTTAAAGAAGGAAAATCGGCAGCTGTATTCCCTTTAAGAGCTATCTGGACAGAAACCGATGAGGAAAGCCAACATCCTCCCGTGTTATTTGGTTGCAGCATCCCGAAAAAGAAAATCCCAGGCGCTGTAAAGAGAAATAAACTAAAAAGAAGAATTAAAGAAGCCTACCGGTTAAATAAAAAAGATATTATTGAATATTTATTCGAAAAAAATGTGCAAATTGCTGTTGTTTTCATTTATTTGGATAAGAAAGAAACGGATTATCAAACGATTGAAACTAAATTAAAGCATTTACTCAAAATCATTAAGGAAACGTATTAATGAAGATTATTTTTAAGCATATATTCATTGGGATGATATATATATATAAATATTTAATATCTCCGGTCTTACGCCCGTCATGCAGATATATTCCTACATGTTCAGAATATAGCCTTGAAGCAATTAAAAAGCACGGGCCGTTTAAAGGAGGCTTTTTTGCAATGAAAAGAATATTATCTTGTAATCCCTGGGGAGGACATGGATATGACCCTGTTCCTTAGTACCTTAATTCTAAAATTTGTGCATTATTTGGCAAAAACAACAAACAACAAACAACAAACAAAATCTCAAATACGAAACACACTATTTTGATTTTAAAAGTTTTCTTGTATATAATCTTACTCGCTTTGCAAAATAAAAAGCAATCAACCCAATTAACTTGAAAACCTCTAAACCTCTAAACCTCTAAACTTCTAAACCTCTAAACTT
>CAYMKE010000221.1:0-4819 GCA_964390955.1 uncultured Bacteroidales bacterium
AAAATTTTCGATAAATTTGAAGCAAATTACTTGAATAATCAAGATTAATTTACGATTTTTGTTTTTTTTAAAATATTATTTATATATTTACTAAACATTATTTTCAATCAAAATAACTGAATAAAAAAATTAAACCTTATGTTGACTACATTAACAATCAAAAAGACAAAATTATTAGCGATATTACCGCTGATAATTTTAATTGTAAGTTGTTCGGGAAAGAAAAATAAAGATAATGAAGTTAGTGTTGACAGAGAAGAAATAAATAAAGACATGAAAGTATTGAAAAGCGATTTACAAGAGACTAAAAAAATCTTTTACTCGCTTCCTTCTCCTCTCGAAACAGCTATGCTCTTGAAAAATGCAGATGCCGAATATGATGAATCATTATTAAATCCGGTTG
The DNA here is from genome assembly GCA_964390955.1 of uncultured Bacteroidales bacterium. Lineage (GTDB taxonomy): Bacteria > Bacteroidota > Bacteroidia > Bacteroidales > JBBRXJ01 > CAYMKE01. Next base: position 404 of record CAYMKE010000221.1, read on the forward strand.
ATAATGCTTCAAATTATACGACCAATAAAAAAATGGCGTTAAATCTTGGTATTTATACAACAGATTTAAGTTTTGCCAGTTTATTCGATCAAACACAGACAACAATCGAATATATGGGAGCATGTAAAGAAGTAGCTGACAGGCTGGGTTTGTTAGAAGTATTTGGAGATAGTACAATTAAGCGGCTGGAAAATAATATTAATAATCGTGATGTAATTATGGATGTTATTTCTGAAACTTTAATGTCCTCAAGTTCGTATTTAAAAGAAAACAACAGGGCTCCATTAGCATCTATTGTTTTAATAGGTGGTTGGATCGAAGGATTATACATATCTACACAATTAGTAAAAGATATATCTGTAACATCCTTTGAAAATAACCAACTGGTAAAAAGAATTGCAGATCAAAAATTCTCAATGGATATTGTAATCAAACTAATAGAAAAATATAGCTACAACAAAGACGTTGCATCTCTTCTTGTAACTATGAAGGAGATAAAAACCATCTATGATAAAGTAGAAATTAAATCTACAAAAGTAGAGCCGGTAAAGAATAAAGGAAGTAATATCACAACGTTGAAATCTGATTCAAAAATCACATTGACTCCTGAAGTCTTTACAGAATTAAAGAAAAAAGTTAAGACAATCAGAAAAAATTTTGTACTTTAGAATAATTATTAAAAATTAAAGAATTATGAAAAGGTTTTCTAAATTATTCCTTATCCCTATAGTGTTAATTGCATTTTTACCTGCAATTAGTAATGCACAATGTAAAACATTTGCCAAAAACATTTGTAAACCAGACTTAAATCCATACATTCACGATGGAAATTATAATGCAGCAATTTTGACGGAAGGAGAAGAGGCTGAATTATACAAAACATTTTATTCAGGGCAGGTATACAGAATATGTATATGCGGTTCTGATGCATTACCCAATGTTAAATTTCGTGTAATTGACAGTGACGCGAATGTAATCTATGATAATTCAAAAGATGGGGATGCTCAAGTATGGGATTTTAAAACAGAATCCAGCCAACAATTAAAAATCCACATCACCGTTCCATCCAGTGGCAAAAAACAAACAGATATTAAAAGTGGATGCGTTGCTATAATGTTTGGATTTAAAGACGAAGGATTTTAAAAAAGATAAAATAACACTTGGGGTGATTATCTAAAATATATTATTTCACAATTATTATGCAGCGGAATTTTTAAAATTCCGCTTTTTTTTTCAAAAAAATCAACCTGACTAATTCACACGTTGGGTTTATTCTCTGCAAAGCTGTTCAACACTTGAAACAGATTCAAGGATTTTATAACAAAGTAGAAGCGCCAAAATAAATGCAATCCTGAAAATTCATGCCATTAGCTTTGTGCAGTGAATTTTTCAGGTTAAGTTATCAATATGTTAACAGTGTTAAAATTTATGTTTCAGGAATTGGCCGGTATAAGAATTTGGAACTTTGGCAATTGCTTCAGGTACTCCTTCTGCAACAACCCTCCCCCCTTGTATACCACCTTCCGGGCCCAAATCAATAATCCAATCTGCAGTCTTTATAATATCCATATTATGTTCAATAATTAAAACAGTATGCCCCAACTGAATTAACGCGTTCAATGCATGCAATAATTTATTGATATCATGAAAATGTAACCCTGTCGAAGGCTCATCAAAAATAAATAAAGTAGGTTGTACATTTTCTTTTTTACCCAAAAATGTAGCCAGCTTCAATCGCTGACTTTCTCCTCCACTTAGCGTGCTGACCGATTGGCCAAGTTTTACATATTCCAGTCCTACTTCTTGTAGGATAGTTAATTTTTGAACAATCTTTTCTTCAATTTTTTTGAATTTGCCTGATGGCAAGCTAAAAAATTGAATTGCATCTTCAACCGTAAGGTCTAAAACGTCGGCTATATTTTGCCCTTTATACTTTATTTCAAGTATCTCATCTTTAAAACGCTTACCTGAACAAGTTTCGCATATAAGATAAACATCAGCCATAAATTGCATTTCAATCTTAATAAAACCATCACCCTGACATTCCTCACAGCGTCCGCCCGGTGAATTAAATGAAAAATACGTGGGAGAAAAATTATTTTGAATAGCAAGTGGCTGCATGGAAAATAATTTACGAATCTCATCATAAGCCTTTATATAAGTCACAGGATTAGACCTGGATGATTTTCCAATGGGATTTTGATCCATGTATTCAACATCGGATATCATTTGAAGATCACCTTTTAAAGAGGTGAATTGCCCGGGTTTAAGCTTGTCATTTTTATTTAAATAATTACCTAACGCGGGATATAAAACATCCGCTATCAGTGAAGATTTTCCTGAGCCACTAACACCGGAAACAATAGACAGTATATTCAAAGGTACTCTAACATCAATATTTTGAAGATTGTGCTCTTTAACACCGGTAAGTTCGATAAACGAATTCCATTTTCTCCGTTTAGAGGGAACCTGAATTTGTTTACTCCCTGATAAATATTGTGCAGTAAGCCCTTCCGATGTTTTAAGTAATTTTTTATAATCACCCTGAAATACCAGTTCGCCACCAGAAGAACCTGCCAAGGGGCCTAAATCAATAATTTCATCTGCAGATTTTATTATATCTTCATCGTGTTCCACCACAACAACAGTATTACCCAGACTCTTTAGTTGTTTTAAAACCTTAATTAACAAATCATTATCACGGGGGTGCAAACCAATGCTCGGTTCATCCAAAATGTATAGCGATCCAACCAGGCTGCTTCCCAATGCATTTGTTAAATTTATACGTTGTGACTCTCCACCTGATAAACTGGATGAAACCCTGTTAAGGGTTAAATATTTTAATCCTACAGCCAATAAAAAATGCAGTCGCGATTTTATCTCCTCGAATAAACGGCCCGCAATTTGATTTTCATAATCAGATAATTTAATATTATCAAAAAAAGCAAGCAACTCATCAATGGACATACAAATTAATTGCTGAATATTTTTTTGATTAATTTTTACCCATGAAGCTTCTTTTTTTAAACGTGTTCCTTTGCATTCGGGACAAATTGTCTTTCCCCTGTAACGGGCTATCATTACCCGGTTTTGAATTTTGTATTTTTTCCGTTCCAGGTAATCAAAAAAATCATGAATGCCTTTAAACGCTTTACAACCATGCCACAATATTTCTTTTTGTTTGTCTGTTAATTCATTGTATGGTTTATGTACCGGAAATTTACATTGCTGTGCATTGTAAATCACCTGTTCTTTCCATTTTCTTGCTTTATCTCCCTTCCAGCAAACAACAGCATCTTCATAAACAGAACGTTCTTTATTGGGTATAATTTTATCTTCATCAAGTCCTAATATCCGCCCATATCCTTCACAAACAGGACATGCACCCAAAGGATTATTAAAGCTAAACATATCAATGGAGGGTTCTTCAAACTCTATTCCGTCAGCTTCAAATAAATTCGAAAAATGTTGATGTTCCCACTTATCATCTTGAATATTCTTAACTAAACAATGTCCATGTCCTTCTTTAAAAGCTATTTCAATTGAATCACTAACACGGCTCACAAAACTCTCATCATGATGTTTTACTTTCACCCTGTCAATAACAAGATTTACTCCTTTTTTTTCATTTATTTTTTCATTCCCCTGAACCACATCATTCAAATTCAATAAACGATCATCATTTTCAACACGTGTAACCCCTTCTTTTAAAAAAGTCTTGTATAATTCAATACGCTCTGTATTTTTAGTTGGCAAATGTACAATAGGTGCCAAAATGAGTATCTTACTGTTTAGTTCAAATGACACAATATATTCCAAAACATCTTTTGTCGTATGCTTTTTCACAGGCTTATTGCTCTCAGGCGAATAAGTAATGCCTATTCTGGCATACAACAATTTTAAATAATCGTAGATTTCTGTCGAAGTTCCCACTGTTGAACGAGGATTTCGTTTGTTTACATGCTGCTCTATCGCAATAGCAGGGGGTATGCCCTTTATATAGTCTACTGCTGGTTTATCAATTTTTCCTAAAAACTGCCTGGCATACGCTGACAAACTTTCAACATATCTTCTTTGTCCTTCTGCATATAATGTATCAAATGCTAAAGAGGATTTTCCAGAACCTGATAAACCGGTTATTACAATTAATTTATCTCTGGGAATCGTAATATCCAGGTTTTTTAAATTATGTACACGTGTATTTTTTATATAAATAATATCCTGTTCTTCCTGCTTGTTTTTCATATGTTTATAATTAAGTTACTAAGTTTTTAAGTTACTAAGTTACTAAGTTACTAAGTTTTTAAGTTGAGAGGTTTAGGGGTTTAGAGGGGGGAGAAGTTTAGGGGAATAGTGGGATCGTGGGCGTGTTGGATTTCTCAGATAACTTTTCCAAAGTTTTAAACTTTGGAAAAG
>CAYMKE010000222.1:0-4723 GCA_964390955.1 uncultured Bacteroidales bacterium
GAACACATTATACGGGAACAAAAAACAATTGTCGTTCGCAGAATGGAATGAACACAGGATTAAAGCAGTTTGCGAAAACAATTACGCTGCCAACAACATATTGTTCAACACATACAATTTGGGACACACCCTTTCCATCAAGCATACATATAAGCCCGACCATGACCCTGGATACATAGACAACAATATATATGCAAGCCCTGATGAGAAATACCATATCCAAAAAGAAACCATGGAAGAAGGGTGTAAAATAACCCGGAATTATACATTTAATTCATGGCAGGAAAACAGCGATAATGATGAACATTCTGTGTTCATTCCATTGGATTCTGATAGCAAATCCCTTATTCTGGTCAATGACGGGATGAATGAAAAAACATTTACACTGAAAAAAGGGATTATTTATAAGACATTAGACGGGGAAAGCATTCAAAACCAGGTAACCATTCCCGGTTTTGAAAGTATGATTTTGATTTATTAACGTTGAACTCGTTGGTATAATGATTATTTTATCATGGACGTTTCATCAAAATACAATTTATTAATTACTTGAATTTAGGGTAAATTAAGGGTGATCAAAGAATAAATGGTATCATACGACAATTTTAATGTTCTTTAACAATCGACTTCACATTTCCCAAACACATTTTATTAAAATTAAATTGACAATCCAGAAAATATGTTTCTCTTATTTTTTTTGAACGAATTAATTCCACTTCTCCTATGATTTCTTTTGACACATCAATTGCCTTTTTATATCTCACAAATTGCTCGGTAATAAATGTTTTGCTGTTTTGAAACTTTAATACTTCCCGGAATACTCCTTCATGTTTTAAAAAATCAAATATCCCTTTTTGAGCAAAATACACATAAAGCAATTGGTTCAGGCATAGTTGAAGTTCTACTGCTGTAAAATGGCGGGTAGCAACAAAGGTACTGTAAAAATTATGTTGAATACGAAACACCCCAATCCCTTTGTTCCCTGACAATTTAAATGACTGTAAATAGCGCACCTCATTATCATAAGGCTGCAAAAATGTTTCAATTAATTCTTTTGTTTTCATGATTTTATAATCAATGTTATATACAAATGTAGTGTATTTTTAAAATAGTTTAACTCTTCATGTTTAATGGCCCACCATCATCCCGCTTTACCCCACCCGTGAAGGGTGGCGGGCTGATGTTTGCAATTAGATGAATAAATTCTCTTGAACAAAAATAAATTTGTGTATTTTTAATCTTTAAGAAATAAATTGTTAACATCAAAGAGACACCTGTCATGAGTAATCCATCAAATAGGTTGATAAATACGACCGACAACCAAAGAACAGAAATTTATAAACCCATTATAAACGGGAACTATGCCCAAAACGAGAAGGTCTGGACATACTTTATTGCCCATCTAATCTTACAAAGCAGTAATAAAAAACAACTACTGGAAAAATTCCTGGGTGGGGATCCTATAACGGAAACGTGTGTAAAGAAAATGGAGATATGGTACGAGGCCCAACCCATTTCACCACGTAAAGGAGTGAGCGGAAATAGTGAAGGGAACACATGTTTGGACATGTCCTTTGGTGCCATAAAAAAGAGAGAAAATACAGGCGGTGGCATTGAATTCTCTCCCAAAAATGACTGCTCATGGGCCTGTTTTATAGAAGCAAAAGTACTCTCCGACTGCAGCACAGATGTGAGTTACGACCCATTCCGAAACCAAATTACCCGTGTAACATAAAATCTGGTGACATTTCAAAACGCTATAGAAAAAAGCAGTTACCCCAACCCCTGCTATTTTACATTGCTGACACCACGGGCATTTAAAAAAAGGCCCTACTCAAAATTATACGGGTATAAATATTTTGAATACCACGACTGGCGAAGAATAGAACAAGATTTTAAGTTATGCTGTATTGATGAACGAAAGGAAAACCAATGGGAATATCCAAAATACATTTCCAAACGTCTCTCCACCCTCAAACTAAACTGGGTCACCTATGAAGAGATCATTGAACAAGCATTGAAAATCAAAGAATTTGATTTGTTGGAGTTCATTAAACTAAAAAGCACGAATAAATCTTTAGGAACAAAGGAGGGGTTGAGTTTGGAAGAAAATTTGGAAAAGATAAAAGATGAAATAACAAAATATGGCAAATAATCATAATATTCGGCCAACATCAACCCGCTTTACCCCTACCCTGAAGGGAGCCGGATTGATGCTGGCGATTACATCTTATAATGTTGGATTAAAAATTTAACTTTATCATCATGCCAAATAAAAAATCCATACTCCCGGCAGTAACAGCTTATGTAATTGGGTTCTTGTGCCTGTTGTTGTATTTTGTGACAGACAATGCTTCATATGCTATTTCTATGTGGAATGTCATAAAATTCACACTGCTCATTGCTGGCATTGGAATTCCGGTGATCGTGACTATCTTGGTGATAAGAAATTATTTGCGAGATAAATAGGGGACATTTTTTTTAAGAAGCTATTTTTGAGAGGCTCTTATTTGTATATTTGTGAATAAATAAAGGATTTTTGATTTTTATACAAATGATATAAATTATTCTTTTAAAAACGATTAAAAGTCAAATAAATATCATCTATAATGAAATCAATTTTCTTTGCATATTACATTTATTTTAATAACATTGAAGGTGTTATACAATATCTTCCAGAACAAATTGATGAACTGTATAAGAATACCAATATTAATAGTAAAAGTAAAGTACACCACTTTGCTCAAATTGAGTTTATTAAAAATGAATTTAAAAATTTATAAAAAAAACTTTAATAATTTCATTAAAATTATCTATTGGATATAATTAAAAACAATAATTATGCTAGGATCAATAATCGGTGACATAATCGGCTCAACATATGAATTTAACCCTACAAAGGATTATAATTTTCAATTGTTTACTCCAAAAATGACTTTTACAGATGATTCCGTTTTAACCTGCGCTGTCATTGAATCGCTTTTAGACAATATCGCGTTTGATAAAACCATACATACATGGGGAAACAAATATCCTGGCCGTGGATATGGTTTGCAGTTCAGCCAATGGTTAGCAAGCGATAATCCTCTGCCATACAATAGTTTTGGGAATGGTTCTGCTATGCGGGTTAGTCCAATAGGTTTAGTCCTGCCTTCAAGGATTCAGGTTCTTAAAAATGCAAAACTTTCGGCAGAAGTAACTCATAATCATCCAGAAGGAATTAAAGGAGCACAAGCGGTTGCTCTTGCAATACATTTAGGATGTCAGGGGGTTGATAAAACATTCATTAAAAAAGAAATTGAAAATGAATTTAAATATGATTTATCAAAAACGTATAAACAAATACAACCCACTTACAAATTCAATGAAACATGTCAGGGTTCAGTTCCAGAATCATTGATCGCGTTTTTTGAAAGCACCAATTTTGAATCGGCAATCAGATTAGCCATTTCACTTGGTGGCGATGCTGACACCCAAGCTTGTATAGCCGGAAGTATAGCAGAAGCATATTATAAAGAAATTCCTCAGGAAATTACCGATAAATGTTTGCCTTTACTTACCGCGGATATGAAAAAATTAATTAAAAGGCTATATAAAAATTATAAACTAAACAAGGGTACTTTGGCAGATAGAATGGAAAGTGAAGGTTTTGGTGATAATATTACCTGAGTTCACTTAATATAAGCCAATAAAAAATATTTTAAAAATAACGTCAAATATGAAGAGAGTCACGGTCAAAATTCACAAGTTGCATGATTAACAATAAGGTAAAACCAGAATTAATAGAAATTGAAAGCATTAGGATGATACATTCTAATATTTCAACTGATGAAAATTATAAAGATATGCCTCAACCGATATCAGAAATTGAAGTTAAGTACAAACAAGATTCAGCTTTTAACACAGAAGAAAATAAAATCAGGATCCGCTTGAACACCTCATTGGAAGGATTAGATAAAAACAAGGGAAAATTAGGTGTCTCCGGAAATTTCATCATAGAATTTCACGTCTCCGTTGGTAATTTTGATGACTTTGTTGTTGTAAATGAAGACGGAGAAAAAAAAGTGTCGGATGTTTTAGGTAATACATTAATGGGAATCGTTTATTCAACAGCACGTGGGATTATTTTTACATATTTGCAGGGAACATATCTAAGCGGATCTATTCTTCCTGTTATAGACCCCAGTACGTTGACTCACAAAAAAAATTCAGATGCAAACAAATATAAACATTTATAAATGATATTTAAACAATTTGATTAAGTAAAATGTATGAATGCAAACAATTTCCTGGCTTTATTTTTGAATAGATAATTATTACAACTTAACATCATGAAAATAAAGCTTGTTAAAAAAATATTCTTTGTCATTTTAATCCTCTTCAGCATCCCTGCATGTGATAAAGGAAGAGATGAAAAACAGCTTGAAGTAACAGTAACGGCTTACAATTCATACCAATATCAAACGTCCGGGAATCCGGCAATAACAGCCTGGGGCGATACATTAAAACCCGGGATGAAATCCATTGCTGTCTCCCGGGATCTCATAGATTCCGGCCTGACTTATGGGACAAGCGTTAAGATAGAAGGCCTTCCCGGCAAATATGTAGTCCGCGATAAAATGAACAGGCGATGGGCCAAAAAAATTGATATTTACATGGGCAAATCCATACAAGAGTCAAAGGAATGGGGAAAACAAAAAGTGATGATCTTCTGGAAAGATGA
>CAYMKE010000223.1:0-4701 GCA_964390955.1 uncultured Bacteroidales bacterium
AGAATACTATGTCTGCGGGCTTAGGCGCCTTGCATCTGCACAAAGCTAATGGTATAAATGTTCCGGGTTAACCAGGCATCCCCTTTGGTCATTTTCGACTTATAATAATCACACGTGTGCCTATGATACCTGCCATTCATCTTTTATGTTGGTTTGTTTTATTGAATATTGATTTATTTATCTTTTAAATAATATTCAATAACTGCTTTTCCCAGCTTGATAAAGTCAGGAATATTTTTTTTCGATGGTTTGCCATTGCTAATGTATCCGTCTTGGCCTTTTGCTCTCAGGTATTGATGTGCTGCAACAATACATGCTCCCTTAAAGGATATTTCTTTTAAGTTATCATTTAACACTCCGTTGCGTGCACTGACTTGAATGGGGCTGAGTTCAGGAGTATTGTGTTCGGTTCCAAGCAAAATAACAAAATCACGTTCATCGAAAAAGGTTATAAAGTCATTTAATATTTGTAAATCATTCCTTCCCGGAATTAATTCGATACATCCTATATTTTGCTCTGTCAACTCTTTGTATAATTTCTCCCAATTTCCTTCAAAATCGGTAAAATTCCCATCAGGATCATCCAATAAAACCGGATAACAAGGAATACCTCCGGCTTTTATTACGATTTCAATAATTTCTTCAATATCCATAAATGCCTGCGGATCTTCAGGGACAAATGCTGCTCCACCCTTTTTCAAAATCATGGACCTGATTTCGTTTTCAAGGGCTGCTTCATTTTGAGGATCAACCCCGGACGGAGTTCCTGAATATAATTTTTGCAAAAATGAATTTAACGATTCGCTATCTTTGTACTTTTGCATGGCTTTAATCCTTATGGCCTGTGCAATATGCCTTTCACGAACAAGTTCCTTTGCCAATGTTTTTTTTATTTCCTGATATGAAATGGTAATCTCTGAAATGGAAGCCAGGTGCTTATTTGCCTTGTCTATCATCATTTGTACATGATCCTGGGATTTTAGTTTTACCTGGTTTAATGTAGTTAAAAATTCATCCGGCAATGACACCGGATAATCCAGTCCTTTTCCACTGAAATATGTACGGCCCGGATTCTTCGGGTCATTCACTTTATGTTTTTGTTCCTCTGCCTTTCTTAGAAGCCCTATGAATTCTATATTGAATAACGGAAATATAGTATATTCAGAAGCTAAACGGGCAAAATCTTCATATCCATCTGTGACAAAAAAATCATTGATGCCGAGAATGTCAATGCCTTCTTCTTTTGCCATCCGGAACGCCTGTTCTATATTACTGAAAGCACTAAATGAAAATGGTGTATGAATGTGGCCATTCACATCATAAATTTTATCTTTTCCATATTGCCTGTACCAATCCAATAATTCATTTTTTGGCGGGAATTGTTGTAAAATGTTCATCCGTTTATAAATTTATTCTTTAAAAATATACGCCAAAAATATAAAATATTTAAAGATTCAGGTTAACTTTTTCAAGATGTTTATTAATGGTGTTTATTTCTTCTTCTGTAAGAAAAATATTTGCAGCAGCAGCATTTTCTTTTGCTTGTTTTTGATCCCGTGCACCAACCAATGCCACTGTAATGCCGGGCTGTTGTTTTGTCCATGCAATGGCCAATTGTGGTAATGTTATAGTGTGTCCTTCGGCAACCGGCTTGATATTGTCTAAAAATTCATTGACTTTTTTTATGTTTTCTGCCTTAAAAAAGGGGTTGGTTGCGCGGTTATCTCCTTCCTTAAATGTGTGATTTTCAGTGATTTTTCCGGTTAAAAGCCCTCGTTGCAATGGGCTATAAGCCAGAATGGCTTTGTTATGTTCCATGCAATAAGGAACTATTTCATTTTCAATGCCACGGTTAATCATACTATAGGGCACCTGGTTGCTTGCCAGGTTAACAACCTTTTCAGCTGTTTTCATCTGGTCAACATTGTAATTACAAACTCCGGCTGCTACAATTTTTCCCTGGTCAATTAATTGTTCCACAGCTTCCATGGTTTCTTCTATAGGTGTTGTTTCGTCGGGCCAATGGATCTGATACAGGTCAATTTTATCAACATTAAGCCGTTTCAGGCTTTGTTCACATTCATAAATCACGCTTTTTTTTGCTGCATATTTATATATATCAATTGGATTGCCATTAGAATCCTGAGTGTTAAAATAAAATTGTCCGTTTTGTTGATCCCAGCGCAATCCGTATTTTGTAAATATCTGCACCTTGTCCTGATGCCCTTCAATGGCATCTCCTACAATGGATTCGCTAACACCAAATCCATACACCGGGGCCGTGTCTATTGACGTAATCCCCTGATCTACTGATTCCTGAATAGCCTGAATAGCCTTGTTTTTATCCGTTCCACCCCAGGCCCATCCGCCAATAGCCCATGTGCCAAGTGTCACTGCAGTTGCATTAATCCCTGAATTTCCAAGTTGTCTTGTTTCCATATTATATTTTTTTTATTTTACCATTTTATTTTACCAATTAAGTGCTTCATCAGGCACATTCGAAAGGTCTTCACAAATCCAATCTGCTTGTTGAAGCTCTTTTTTAGAAAAACTTGTCTGTAATGCTAAAACCCTGGCTCCGGCTTTTTTACCTGCTTCAATTCCACTTACTGCATCTTCTACAACCAGGCATTCTGAAGGATCAAGACCAAGGAGGTTTGCTGCCTTCAGGTAAATTTCGGGATGGGGTTTTTTATGTTCAACTTCAAGACCATTTACAGTTGCATCAAATGTTTCTTTTTGAAGCCCTGTTTCTCTAAGGTTGATATTCAATTTTACTTCATCAGCACTGGTTGCGACCGCTATTTTAAAGTTGTATTTTTTACATTTCCCGATAAATTTCTTTACTCCCGGCAAAAGGGTTAATTTATCTTTTGCTATTTGTTCATAAATATCATATGTGCGAGCCTTTATTTTTTCTATATCAGCATTAAATCCATATTTCCCGGCAACTCCTCCGATGTATTTGTTTTCACCTTGTCCCACAAACGGTTTAAAATCTTCCGCGTTCACGTCAATTCCATTTTCTTTAAACATTTTCATTGCCGCTTCTCTGATATATTGTTCTGAATCGACCAATACCCCATCCATGTCGAATAATACACCTTTCATCTGTTTATAATTTATTTTCAATTGTCAGATGGAACCTCCTTTTAGCTGGAATACAGTGTTTTAGTTGTGTTCGCCCAAATAATCATGCTCGTGTGTGTTAAAAGCCTTATCATGGAGGTTTCATATGTTTATTTTTTACTTGCTCGGTTCATCTGTTTGTTATTAAGTTGATTGAGTTGATTAAGTTGATTGAGTTGAGAGGTTTAGAAGTTGAAAAGTTGAGAAGTTGAAAAGTTTAAAAGTTTAAAAGTTGAAAAGTTGAGAGGTTTAGAGGTTGAGAGGTTTAGGAGTTTAGAAGTTTAGAGGTTTATAGGTTTATAGGTTTAGAAGTTTAGAGGTTGAGAAGTTTAGAGGTTTAGAGGTTTAGAGGTTTAGGGGTTCAGGGGTTTAGGCTCTATTCTAAATTTAGATTGCCACCAGCCAACTGTCAACTGCCAACTTTATATCCAAATGCCGATTATCTATTCAACCAGTTATTAGAAAAGAGCTAAAGCATTTGCGGTTTGAGAGATGAGTGTGATGTTTTTCCTATACACCTTATACTAATTAAACAAATACCTTGCCATACATTTATTATACTCAAAAACATTACTCATTATGGGATGTTTTAGCACACCGGAAACCCAAATTAAACAGTGAAGTTTCCCATGTATTAAATGCCCTGTAAGTAGTAGTAAAAGAGTCATCTCCTGCATGGTCATAAAAGAATGAACCGCCCCGGATTGAACGGACTTCTATTCGCGGTTCGTAATGCTGCCGGTTGTTAGGATACACATCAAATTCGTTGCTGCACCATTCCCACACATTACCGGCCATATCAGTAAGTCCTGCCGGTGTTTCGCCATAATGGCCAACCGGAGAAGTATAAACAAACCCATCATCGCCTTGTTTAGTATTCAGGTCGCCCTGCCAGGTATTTGCATAATAGTTCCCGTTTTTTTGTATTTGATTTCCCCATGGATATTTTTTATCTGAATTTTGGCCATTCTTTGCAGCATATTCCCACTCAAATTCAGTTGGCAACCTTTTTTGTGCCCATCTGCAATATGCCATGGCATCACGCCAGCTAACCTGCGTTACCGGATGGTCTTCTTTTGCTTTGGGATTGTCTTTGCCTCTCGGGTACTCCCAATAAGCGCCATTTACCAGTTTCCATTCTTTAGTTTCAAGATTAAACACCCCCGCGTTCCCAAATTTTTCAGCATCTGTAACATAATCTGTTTTCTGAACAAATTTCCTATACTGGCCAACTGTCACCGGGTGTTTGTCCAAATAAAAAGGCTTGATCTCTCTTTCGAAAGGGGGCCTTTGGCTTGGGTATTTATTTTCTGCTCCAATCATTATTTTTCCTCCCTTAAAATATACCATCCCCTTAAAGTGTTTATCACTCGCAGATTCTTTGGATACGCTGCTTTTATCTACTTTTTGAGAGGCTTCATCTTTCTGTGCTTCGTGCTCAGGAGTGTTTTTGTCTTTTTTTTTCTTTCCCGGGGATGTACATCCCGTGATTATAATCCCCATTAAAATGATTGTAAAAAAAAGGTTCATATGTTTGTTTTTAAGTTACTAAGTTTTTAAGTTACTAAGTTT
>CAYMKE010000224.1:0-4635 GCA_964390955.1 uncultured Bacteroidales bacterium
AAACCCCGAAGGGGTGAAACTATTCCATTATCCAATTATTTCACCCCTTCGGGGTTCTAATCTCTTTGGTTATTGTTTGTTTATAATCATTACACCCCTTCGGGGTTTGATTGTATTTCTTTTGTTTATCATTAAAATCATTTCACCCTTTTGAGGGGGGAGGCCTCATATGCGCGTCGATTAATGATCATACATAAACAATTTACCTGTATGAACCGGGAAAATTTAAATAAGAAATAAATTGCTTGTATCAAACGAAAAATAACACAAAATTCTCATCCAAATCAGCAACCATAAGCAGCGCTTGTAAACATAAGTAAACATAACGCACATTTATTTGACTAACAATCATTTACACAAATGTAATCAGCGGATATTGACAATTTGTCACCTCCTTTCATTTTTTATTTATATCAAAATAAAGTACTTATATCCAATATTTTATGGGCATTATATGGAGTTAAAATTTAGCTCCTTTAAAGATTATTACGTCTCTATGGCTCCTATATCCGAAGTTTTTATTATTTAATTATTGATAGTCAGTAATATATGTAATATATTTAAAGTTTTTATTTATTTAATATGTATTTAGCTTTTAAATGGTCATATATCAGGGAATATTGATCAACATCCCTTCAATACAATCAATTAATTGAAGAGATAAACGCCATATTTACTTATTCATAGAATATTACTGATCTGTATTGTTCCTTTCGAATTCTTTATTCATATACATCTAATTTAAACATGCTTTAAAAATAACATCGATACAGGTAAACACTTGTATCATAATGTAAACAGTAAATATTTAGCGATGTAAACAAAATCCATTCGTTTTTTGTTTACATTTGTTGTGGATATTAATGTAAATTTTCAATGAACGAGCGCTTATTAAAAATACTGAATGAATTTGGACTGACTTCTTCGCAGTTAGCTGAAAAATTGGGAGTTCAGAGGTCTAATGTTTCTCATGTTTTATCTGGTCGCAATAAGCCAGGATATGAGTTTATTTCTACACTGATCAAAGAATTCCCCACTATTAATCCCTATTGGGTGATTAATGGTGACGGACCAATGTATAATAGCCAAAAAGATAAAATAAAAGGTGAAAAACAAGATAAGAATAACATAACAAACTTGTTTAATCAGGCAAACGATCAAGATAATGATAATGATACTGATGATTCTTCCGGACAAGAGAAAAAATCATCAGTATCAGGCTTTCATTCTAAAGATACAGCTGATAAACATCACTCGATGCCTGTATCGCCTAAAAATTCATTAAAGGATACAAAAGTTATTGACAAAATTGTATTCTTTTACCAGGACGGCACCTTCGAAGTTTACAAAAGTTAACCAACATGGTGGTTGTTTTGTTTACATATGTGTCTTACTTTGTGGGGGACATTGATTATTTTTGAATAAAAATGATATGTATAAACACCTTATTCGCCCCATTTTATTTTCTATTCATCCGGAAATTGTTCATCACCTTTTAGTCAGGGGAATAAAAATAATTTTTCGTTGCCCCTTTTTATCTGTATTAACCCGGTTATTTTATGGAACAAAAGATAAAAGTTTAATTACACGTTTTTGTGGAATTGATTTTCCCAATCCGGTTGGTTTAGCTGCTGGATTTGATAAAAATGCAGCAGTTTTTCAGGACTTCTTGTCATTTGGTTTCGGTTATATTGAGATAGGAACTGTAACGCCTCAATCACAAAAGGGTAATCCACAACCCAGATTATTCCGCCTGACAAAAGACCATGCACTAATAAATCGTATGGGTTTTAATAATAATGGAGTACATGAAGCCATCAGGCATTTAAAAAAGCGAAAAGATAAATGGCGTAAATATCCTGTTGGAGGAAATATCGGGAAAAATACAGAAACACCGAATGAGCATGCTATTCAGGATTATATAACTGTTTTTTCTCAACTTTACCCTTATGTAGATTATTTTGTCATCAATTTAAGTTGTCCGAACATAGCTCACCTGGATAAATTATCCGGGAAAGAATCCCAGGTTGCTATTATACATGCATTAGAAGCCATCCGGTCTAAACAAGATCTTTATAAACCTTTATTACTTAAAATTTCACCTGATCTTACAGCAAATCAATTAGACGAAATAATTGAAATTTACCATGAAACAGGTATTGATGGGATTGTTGCTACCAATACCACGCGTTCAAGAGATTTTCTTCATACATCATCTTCTATTATTGAATCAATTGGTGATGGCGGTTTAAGCGGTTATCCGCTTAAAGAAAAATCAACTGGTATTATCCGTTATCTTAGCAGACAGACCAATGGTAAAATGCCTATTATGGCTGTCGGAGGTATTATGACCCCGGATGATGCGATAGAGAAAATTAATTCGGGAGCAACCTTAGTACAGGTTTATACCGGGTTTATTTATGAAGGGCCGGGTCTTATTAAGCGAATAAACAAAGCTATTTTAAAAAAACGAAAAGATCCCGTATCTAATGCTTTTATCAATCAACCTGCTATCTAGTGTTCGTCCATAATGTAGCTTTTGTAAGTTTTTTATTCCTGAAAAAAACGATTTTTCAAAATATTTAAATTATGAGGGGAATAAAAGGATTGCCTTCCTTCCTGATAAATTTGTTTAATTAAGTCACTGTAAGTCTCTGTTATATTATGTCTTACCATTTTCATGGTAGAATTGATCATTTTATTTTTTTCTGAAAAAGGCGCTTCTGCAATCCGAAAAACAGATGGTTCCCATTTAGCCGGAAAAGCATTTTTATATTCCGGTTGCAACCGGTATTGAAAAAATGACTGTTTAATTTCATCCAGTAATTCATGCTCATTCTTAATGGATTTCTGTTCGATTATTTTTTTTACATTCGATTCATCAAGTGTAATAATTGCAGTTGTATATTTCTGGTGATCATTGTAAAGCATTACCTGATAAATAAGTAAAGAACTATTGACAATGGCTTCTTCAATTTCTTCAGGGGAATATTTTTCCCCGTCTTCCGCAATAAGCAGGGCCTTTTCACGCCCCACAACCATTAAAAACCCATCCTGATCAAAATATCCCATATCTCCTGTATGCAACCATCCTTTGTAAATGGTTTCTTCAGTAGCTTCTTTATTTTTGTAGTAGCCCTTCATAACGTTATTGCCGCGTATCACAATTTCTCCTTTGCCTGTTTCCGGATCAGGCTGATAAATTTCACATTCAACATTATTAATCAATTTACCAGAAGTGCCCAGTTTATGTGTATGTTCACAGTTAGCAGAAATAATGGGTGTTGCCTCTGTTAATCCGTATCCCTGATAAACAGGAACGCCAATGGAATAAAAGAAATGCTGTTGTTTAATATCCAACAAAGCACCTCCGCCAACGCAAAACTTCAGGTTCCCGCCAAAAATACCCCGTACTTTTTTGAAAACAATTTGATTAGCAATTTGATAGGGGATTGACTTAATCATTTTGTTAAAGCCCTTCATTGGTGTATACCCATCCCGATAAAGGTCTTTTCCATGTTTAAGCCCCGCATTAAATAATTGCTTTGCAATGCCACCTTTTGCATGGATACCATCGATGATTTTTTTCATGAAATTCCCGGTTAATGCCGGAACGGTCAATAACATATCCGGCTTAACCTCATTCAGATTAACAGGAATATTTTTAAGTGTCTGAACGGGACCACCTCGACCATCCACAAAATGAATGCTTAATGCACAAAGCAAAGAAATATATATACCTACGGTGTGGGCAAAGGAATGATCAAGTGGCAGTATGATCAGCGTTTTATAATGAGAGGGGAGTTGAAAGTATTGATAAGCATCCCGGCTGTTCGAGTAATAGTTTAAATGAGTCAACATAATCCCCTTAGGATTACCAGTTGTGCCTGATGTGTAACTAATTGTTACAACATCGTCTTCTTTTATACCAGCGATTCTTTTTTTTAATATTTTTTCATTTTTGGAAAAATCTTTTTCTCCTGATTGAATCAAATCATGAAAAAAAGAGTATTTTAAGTGATCAACAGATTCAAGTTTGCTTTTGGTTTGTTCATCACTGTCAAAACAAATCAATTGAACATGATTATTTTTCAATTGTTTCCAGACCGGCAATACCAGGTTTAATGTATGTTTGGAAACAAAGATGGCTGTTGATTCGCTGTGGTTTAGACGAAATAAAACTTCTTCCGGTAATAATTTAACAGAAAGCGGTACAGCGGTGCCTCCTGTTTTGAGAATGGCATATTCTGCTATAACCCAGGAAGAACGTCCTTCGGAAAGAATGGCAATGTGTTCTCCTTTTTTTACACCATCGTTTATTAAACCGGCTGCCAACTTATCTGATTCCTGATCAACATCATAATAGGTTTTTGATAACCAACCATTTTCTGTTTTATCTGATAAATAGGCAGAATCCGGATATTTATTGATGGCTTCTTTTAAAAGATTGAGAACGGTTCGCATGATGTCTTTTATTTTTAGAAAAAATATTTGATTGAAAGATTATATTTCTATTAAAGGCGGATTAAGCATTCTTTAATTTTGTTGAAACTTTTGGTTCTCCCACTAATTTAATGAAAGAAAGCTTGCAATTTGTTTATATGTAGATAAAATATGGTTTAAGGTCGTTTATAT
>CAYMKE010000225.1:0-4558 GCA_964390955.1 uncultured Bacteroidales bacterium
GTGGGCGTGTTGGATTTCTCAGATAACTTTTCCAAAGTTTTAAACTTTGGAAAAGTTCATTTAAAATATCCTCTATACCTCTATATCCTTTATACCTTTCTTTCCCTTTTATAATCATGCGTGTCCAGATTAAAATACGGGATAAATAGTGTGTTAAAAGCCTTCTCATGGAGGTTTCAATTGATTTACCGGAGTTTAATTTTGCTTTAGGCCTAAAAACAAATTTATAAAATCATTGAAGGTATTTCCTGGCGTGGTGTTTTTACAACCAAAACACGGGCATTTTTGTTTGTTTTATTATAAATGCAATGAGGAATGTTTTTGGGGCTTTCCACAATAGTACCTTCTTTTATTTGTTGTTCCTCTTTACCTATTAATATCGTCGGATTTCCTTCTAAAATAAAGAAAAAAACATCAACAGGGGTCGTGTGAGGCTTGAGTTCTTCACCAGGTTTCAGAAAAATATGAATAGCTTGAGCCTCAGGTTTATTGTATAATAAACGTACATTCGTATTATGCGGAGTTTTCTTTTCAGGGGCTGTCGTCCAATGGGTTAAATTCATAATAATTTAATTTTTATAATTAATGATTTATCATGGGTTCAGAAGGCAGACGGGTAAAAATGCATTTAGTTTCTGCCTTCTGTCTCCTGTATTTTATATTTATCCAACCAGCTCTTTGATATCCTGATCTACATCATTCACTCCGCTCAAAGCAAATTTTTCAACCAAAACATTTGTAACATTTGGAGAAAGGAATGCCGGGAGCGTCGGGCCTGCATGAATGTTTTTAATCCCAAGTGATAGAAGTGCCAACAGGACGATCACAGCTTTTTGTTCATACCAGGCTATATTGAATGCAATAGGCAGCTCATTAATGTCATTGACTTCAAATATTTCTTTTAATTTGAGCGCTACAACTGCCCATGAATAGGAGTCATTGCATTGTCCGGCATCCAATACACGCGGAATACCGTTTATATCTCCCAGGTTAAGTTTATTATATCTGTATTTTGCGCATCCAGAGGTCAGGATCACTGTATCTTCAGGTAATTTTTTAGCAAATTCAGTGTAATAATCTCTGCTTTTAAATCTTCCATCGCATCCCGACATCACGACAAATTTTCGGATGGCACCACTTTTAACGGCGTCAACAATTTTGTCAGCCAGTTGTATCACCTGGTTGTGTGCAAAACCGCCAACAATTTCACCTTCTTCAATGGATTGAGGTGGTTTGCATTGTTTTGCCTGTTCAATGATCCCGGTAAAATCTTTAGGTTCACCATTGTTGCGTGGGGGAATGTGTTTAAACCCCGGATACCCTACAGGGCCTGTCGTGTAAACTTTGTTGAGATAACCTGCATCGGATTTTGGAGGTACAAGACAATTCGTAGTGAAAAATATAGGGCCGTTAAAGGTTTCAAATTCTTCTTTTTGTTTCCACCATGAATTTCCATAATTCCCAACAAAATGATCATATTTTTTAAATGCAGGATAATAATTAGCAGGCAGCATTTCACTATGTGTATACACGTCAATGCCAGTCCCCTTAGTTTGTTCCAGTAGTTCATGCATGTCTTTCAGGTCATGGCCGCTGATTAGAATCCCCGGGTTGTTCCGTACCCCAATATTTACATTGGATATTTCAGGATTTCCATATGTAGATGTATTGGCTTTATCAAGCAGCGCCATTACTTCCACACCATATTTCCCGGTTTCCAATACAAGGTTTGTCAGCTCGTCCGCAGAGAGTGTATCGTCCGTGACAGCAGCCAGGGCTTTTTGCATAAAACTGTAAATCTTTTCATCTTTATATCCTAATGTATGAGCATGTTCTCCATATGCAGCGATTCCTTTAACGCCATACGTGATCAATTCACGTAAAGACCTGATATCTTCATCTTCTGTTTGCAATACACCTACTTCATGAGATTTATTCACCATGTCATCATTTGTTTTCGGTGTCCAGATTACTGCATCATGCATAGACTGATCACTTGAGATAATCCCTTTTGCAATTAAACGTTTTTTAAGATCATCACGTATTTTAATTGTTTTTTTTACCTGCCCGAGAATGGCTTCGTCATCAAAATTTGTATTTGTTATGGTAATGAATAAACTGTTTAATACAAATCTATTGATTGAATCATCTATCTGGTAACCTGATTCACGTGCTTTTGTTGTTAAAATAGACAAGCCTTTCAATGAATAGATAAGCAGGTCTTTTGCATTGGCTACTTCTGGTGGTTTGCCACATACTCCTTTAATTGTACAGCCGGTTCCTTTAGAGGTTTCCTGGCACTGAAAACAAAACATTTTTGCATCCATAGTTTTATTTTTTTAATTATTAAATAATTTTTTGAAAGTACTTCTAATGATAATTTTTAGATTTTTTTTATATCCATTCATCATCCATGATTTGGCCCTGCACGCTTACAGTGATTGATTTAACAGGCACTTTTCTGTTTGCCTGATTGATTGATTCTTGAACAAGGCTGAGTAAGCCACTGCAACATGGCACTTCCATTTTCATGACAGTAATGGTATTTATTTTGGCATCATTGATCATGCTTATGAGTTTTTGCAGATACGCTTCTTTGTTGCTGTCAAGTTTTGGGCAGGCAATATTCAAAGTTTTTCCCTTCAGATAATTGCTGTGAAAATCTCCTAATGAATATGCAACGCAGTCTGCTGAAAGCAAAAGATCAGTATGAGCAAAATACGATGCAGAAGGATTGACTAAATGCAATTGAACAGGCCAGTGTGTTAATTGTGAGGGTTGTTTATTTGTTGTTACCTTCGTTGTGTTTGGCTCTTTATTTTTAAATTCTGTTGCAGCCGTTCCGGGGCATCCGCATTTTAATGTTTCAGAAAGATCATCCTCTTCTTTTGGTTCATTTTTTACGGAACCAAGTACTTTTTCACTGACTTCATTCATTGAAAAAGCAAGTTTATCCTCGTGTTCCCATAAATATGCAAAGCCTTGATTGACATAAGCATCTTCACCATGCTGTTTTAAATGATTGAGATGTGCAATGACAGTGTTTTTACCTTTTTTAATCATATCTTTGATCACAGTTATTTCATCATAAGGAGCTGCTTCTCTCTTTTTCAATGAGATAGCACCTACAGGGCATTCGCCAATGCAGGCGCCCAATCCGTCGCATCTGAGATCACTGATAAGCCGGGCTTTCCCATCAATCATTTGCAATGCCCCTTCGTGGCAATTGGGAATGCAATTTCCGCATCCATTGCATAATTTTTCATTGATTTTTATAATTTGCCTTTTCATTATCTGTATATTTTTTAATTTAGTACAATAATAATGCCTTTATAGCATAAAAAATGTAACATATGTTACATAACGAAAGTTTTTTTTTAATTTCATTCAAATTATTAAATCACACATAGAATGAATATTCCGGACATATTATCAACTTCTCCTTTATTTGAAGGGTTGAATGAACAAGATATCGAAAATATTATGCATGATATTGTATTTCAGGTAAGGAGCTATACCGATGCAAATCTTGTTGCTTCAAGAAATGAGCCGTGCAATTTTCTATTAATCGTATTGGAAGGTACTGTAAAAGGGGAGATGCTGGATGCTTCGGGGAGGATTTTAAAAATTGAAGATATCAAAGCCGTACGTCCATTAGCTCCTGCATTTATTTTTGGGAGAAAGAATAAATTTCCTGTTGATATCATGTCTATCGGAGATGTAAAAATTATGTATATCCCTAAATCTTCATTATTACGCTTAATGAGTAAAAGTGATGTTTTTCTTAATAATTTTTTGGATGTTGTATCAAGCCGGGCACAATTTTTAACGGAACGAATTTATTTTTTGTCATTTAAAACCATAAAAGCAAAACTTTCAAATTATTTTCTTGAGTTATCCAAAAAAGAAAATCCGTTTGTGCTGCCTCATTCTCATTTACATTTAGCAGAAATGTTTGGAGTTACAAGGCCTTCATTATCAAGAGCGTTGGCAGATATTCAAAAAGAAGGGGTTATAAAGATTCAAAAAAAAAATGTATATGTTATAGATAACCAAAAGTTAAAGGATTATCTATAGAGACTCTTAAAAAAACGTCTATTTTTTGTAAAAAGTATTGTCCAAAATTAGTAAGCAAAATTTATGAGGCATAAGTGTATAAATAAAAGCCATATTTTTTTTAAAAATTTTACTGTATTCCCGATATAAAAATGCGACATTATGTTTTAATGCGAATCAGGAGTTCTGAGCGATGTCCTCACCCCCGGCCCCTCTCCATGCTGGAGAGGGGAGACGTAGGCACGCCCTGGCAATGGTTCTCCTGTTTTCCGCATTGCAACACCCAAATATAAAAAAGTATTATTGATTTTCAGTTGTTTAAGTGGGTGTTGCAAAAAAGTGCGGCAAACAGGAGGGTAGATAGAAAAATATTCTACATTTTACGCCACGAAGTGGCAATTTAATTCAGCTCAAGGCAACGCCTTGAGAATAAGATACATATTAATTCGGGGCTGTCTCAAAAGGTAAATCATACAAGAGCGAACAAAATTTGATTCACCAA
>CAYMKE010000226.1:0-4557 GCA_964390955.1 uncultured Bacteroidales bacterium
GTTGATTAAGTTAATTGAGTTGATTGAGATGATTGAGATAATCATGTGCGTGTGTGTTAAAAACCTTATCATGGGTGTTTCATATGTTTATATTTTTTTTAATGCAAAATGCTGTGTAATTTACAAAAAGTATAAAGGGTACGTGTAATTCAAAAATAGGTATGCCAGCCCCTATATATTTTATACCTTTATCCCTTTCTTTCCTTTTATAACCATGTGCATATGTGTTGAAAAATTTTCATTGCCAGGTTTACTTGTTTTTAAATAATAAAATTATATATATTCACTTTTAAAATTCCCGAACATAAGACGATCAAAACATTGTTTTGTTACACACAGCTATTAATTTGTTGATCGATTAATACTAAAATGCTTTGATTCGATTTTAAATGCTGTCATGCTCCCCTCCTCATTTACTTTTTTATTAATTTCAATGTTGGCATTTATCACAGCATTTACAAATCCTAATGTTGCATAAGCAATTTTCCATCCAAAATGCTGTAAATCCTCACGATTTTTTAATCTGGGCAGGTTGATGGATACAATCTGTTGTTTCGGATCATTAGAAAAATGGATATTTGAAGACATGTTTATTGTTTCAGTTAAATAGGGAGTGTTGGCATTTGCTTGATAAAAATCTTTGCATTGTTTTGGTTCCATTTTATCCAATGAATACTCTCTTTCAGTTGTTGGCTGTTCATTAATTTTTTTTACATTTTCTGTTACTGCATGATTATTCATTGCAAAATTTTTCCTCGCCGTCTTTTTATGTTTATTTTCATTTTCTTGCTGGCGAGCCAGGGCATCTAAAAATGGACTCCTTGGAGTCGTTTGCTCACCGTTCAGACTTATTTTATTTTCTGGTGCAAACGATTCTGCTTTTGTTTCATAATTTCTGGAATTAGAATTCATCCCGGTAAAATAAAAAACAAATAATAATAATGAGGATGCTATAGATAAACCAATATAAAAGGCAGGATGTTTTATTATTCTGTTATCAGATTTTTTAAGTGCTTTTTTGCTTTTATATTGAATTGATTCATCGGGAATTAATTTCAATTTTTTAAACAATTTAAATTGCACATATTCTTCAGGATGTTGTTCAAGGAAATCATCTACTTCTTGATAATCTGCCGGTGTCAGATCTCTTTCATGATAGGCAATAAAATACTCATCAATATTTTTTTGATGGATTTTGCTTTTATAAAGAAATTCTTTCTCCGGATGAGGCTTATTGACTTTTTCTAAAACCATATCCTTCACTTCATCCAATTCAGCATTTAAATCAGGATGTCGTTCGAGGAACTCAAATAATTCCGCTTTTTGGTTGGGATTGAGATTCCCATCCAGGTAATCCAAAAAATATAGTTCATAATTAGTTCGGTTTATCATGGTCATTCTTTAAATAAGTGTTTCGATACTTCCAATGTATTCTTTTAAAAAAACCCTGGCACGGTAGATATATACCTTCACCTGCGATTCATTCAATCCTGTAATTTCACCTATTTCCTGGTATGAGTATCCTTCATAATCCCGTAAAAGCAATACCGAACGTTGTATTTCAGGGAGTTTTTTAATAGCTTTATCAATTACTTCTTTAACATCTGAATATTGGCCTTCGTTTGTATTGCCTATCACATCTTCTATCGTTTCTCCCATATCCCATCGGTCTTTGCGGATTGAATCAATCAGTGTATGATAAGCTGTGGTAAACAAATAGGATTTTGCTTTTTCATGCGATACATTGTGTACATGCTTCCATAATTTCTCAAATGTATCCTGAACAATATCTTTGGCTTTCTCCTCACAATTGCATTGTTTAAGCACAAAACGATAAATATTGTCTGCATACTTATCCACACTAGTATTATAATCACGGGTAGTCATTGGATTGACATGATACTGTTTACAATTTTAGTCCTTCAGGTGAAAATATTGTCTGGTCTATAGGATTTACAAGAGGTAACGAGCGCGTATGTGAATGAGACATCATAGAGTTAGCTCCTATATACTTTTTATACCCATTAATACCAATTAAATCACGAGATAAATTGAATGACAAATATTTTGTCATGGCTCGGTTCATCATTATTATTTATTAATATTTAATGGTAAGACGTTGAAGTAGTGATAAAGTTACAGGAAATTTTTATCTTTTTGGAATTTTAGCAGGTATTACTTCGTTTTCACGTCGTTTCTTTAACCTTCTTCGATCGACCTCCTCCCTAAAACGTTGTATTAATCAATTTTGATGATATCAAAAAAATACATTCATGAATTTAAATGATTGTTTTTCAATCGAGTGTAATGAAGAAGTCGGACTTTAGAGACAGTCACTACATAGTGTCCATCTATTATGTCAAGTGTTTGGATCATAATGTTCGGTAACACGAGGCTTGTGAAGCCCCAAAACACGCAGTTTACTACTGTAAATGAGCAATTTTGGGGCAAGCGTAACGATGCCTGCCCCGTAAGGAATAATGAATGTAGCGGGGTTAGCGGACATGATGGAACAAACACTACTCAAATCCATGTTTTTGTGGAGTATATCCATATTGATCTAACAATTGATAGATTTTGACCATTTTATCGGTCTCCTGTACCAGATCTTCATAAAACTGAAGGTACAATGTTGTATTATCCAGCATATTATCTAAAAGATATTTAACGACATCATATTCTGAATTTAAATTTTTCCCTATATTTTTAATGCCATTCTCATTATGCATATCCAGATGAATATGAGGTGCCAAAACGGTGGTTCCTGAAAAATTTTTAATAATATCAACCGGATCACAGCTTACAATCATACTCCAGTTTTTGGCTTTTGTATTGCGAATCTTTTTTATGTTTTCGAAATACTGAGGATACCACGTGCAAGAATGATAATGTAAAGGGCCTACCTCATCTGTAATACGGTTAATGTACTCAACTGAGAATTCATAATGCATTTCCGGAGAAACCATGGAGTTTGTGTCATCGGCAATGTAATATCCAGAAGCTTCACTCCATATTTGAGGGAAACAACTAGGATTACAATGAGTTCCCATAATCTTTTGTAATTCTTTTATATACAGAATAGTAAATTGCGTTATCTTTTCTAATAGTTCATGTACTTCATTCGGATTCAATAATAATGCAGTATAAATCATTTCACCCCACATTAATTCAGCTACACCTAAAGGAGATTGAATATCAGGAAACCTGATATCAGCTGCCGGGTCATCGTTCAACATTTTTTGGATTAAATCCAATATTTCGCCTGTTCTTCCCTGGTTAACAGGAGGAATGGTAATCTTTTTTATATCCTCAGGGTCCTGAATGCAGGGAGAAACCCATTCTTTTCCTTCTGAAGTAAATATTTTTTCACATCCCATTGCTAAGGGTATTGTGTGCGTTAATCCATAAAACGGTTCGGGTAGTTTTGGTAAAGAAGGAGTCCAATCCCATTGGTTTACATTTAATTTTTTGGCTACTTGTTGATTTGCTCCTCCCGTATAAATACAAAACTTTTGAACCGGATTATCATACAAATTAGTTATAAATTTTTTCATGCTTTTAAAATTATTGTTTATCTTTACAAAACAGTCACATAAGATGTGATTGTATTATTACACAAATATAATGCTTTATATTAATTAAATCTTCATTATACAGACATATAATAGCATATTAACGACATTAATATGATAGAACAAATAAAACTCAAAAAGATCATCCCTGACCATGCATTTCCATTCAGGATTGATCATGGCATTTTAAATGAGCCATATGAGGCTCATTCACATGATTTTCATGAATTATTTATCATTATAAAAGGGTCCGCCATTCATACAATCAATAATAACAAACAACAGGTCTCTGCCGGCGATGTTTTTGTAATTAACAATAAAAAAATTCACCATAGTTTTAAATATCCCATCCAATTGGAATTGTACAATTTTATTTTTGAACCGGATTATTTTTTTCAACAACAACATGATTTATTCCAAATGGAAGGGTATCAGTCCTTGTTTGTTCTGGAACCTATTTTTTCTTCGAAAAAAGGGTATAGGCATTTTATACACATCCCCTTCAAAGACTTGATGGAACTCAACCAGATATCTAAAAACATTTTAAATGAATTCCAGACTAAAAACCCGGGGCATAAGACCATCATCAAATCAAAATTTTTAGAACTTGTTGTTAAATTATCAAGAAAATATGTCGGCCATTCTTCCATTAAAAAACCTCATAAGGTTGACGGCCTCAGCAAAGCCGTTGCTTACATCGAAAAAAATTATACCCTCTCTATCCATAATGAAGACCTGGCTAAAATAGCCTCACTGTCTCCAAGGCAATTTTTACGCACCTTCAAAGAGTGCTACCATTCCACCCCTGTTCATTATATCATTCACCTCAGGCTAAAACATGCGTGCAGTTTGCTGGGAAAAAAGGATCTAAGCCTAAAAGAAATCGCTTTTGATTGTGGGTTTAATGATGCCAACTATTTTTCGAGGCTGTTTTCTGCTTACATCGGAAAAAGCCCAAGTAATTACAGAAAAGAACTATTTATTT
>CAYMKE010000227.1:0-4537 GCA_964390955.1 uncultured Bacteroidales bacterium
AAACACTAATTAATTTGGCCTCGTGTAACGTCTCATTAAAAAAACAGCTAATTATTATTCTGATATTTGGGTTTTAATGTTTAACTGTTCTACTTTTTCTGCAATTTTTTTCAATTCATCAAATGATAATTTCTGCAAATCGGCAACAGCTGTATCACGGGCAAATGTATAGATCATCACCTTTTGTGGCTTGATTTCATTGATCAGCAATAACCATCGTTCCAGTTCTTTAGGTTGTGAATTGTCAATATAATGCCCTTTATAATATCCTTTAAAAAACAAACTTTGAATGATTAAATTCTCTTTGCATTGTTTTAGATTATAAATGATTTCATCAAAATCATAATTTTCAGCAGGCCTGTTAATCAAACGGCACATTTTTTCAGTTCCTGCATCTAATTTTAAAATATTTTGGTCTATTTTATTTAATGCCCTGAAAACAGATGGATTTCCAATGTTAGATGCATTCGACAATACAGCTACCCGTGCATTCGGAAAATATTGGTTCCTTAACCGGATGGTTTCGTCTATAATACCTTCAAATTCAGGATGTAATGTTGGTTCACCATTGCCGGCAAATGTAATGGCATCTATAAAGTCATTGTGTGATTTTAAATCGGCTAGTTTTTTTTCGAGATATTGAGTGACTTCTTCTTTTTCAGGCAATATTGTGTCTTGCGTGTCAGATTCATCTGAACATCCACATTCACAATATATGCAATTAAAATTGCAGTATTTTTTTTCAACAGGCAACAAATTAACCCCCAAAGAATTACCAAGCCTGCGGCTTTTTACCGGCCCGAATATGATTTGTTCAAATAGAAAAGTTCCCATGAAATAAATGAATAAGTTAAGATGCAGGATAAAAATGTTTTGCAAAAATAGTTTTATTCATAGACTTTTTTAACAATATATATAATTTTTTAACGCTTATTCAATTAAATATTTAGACCATTTATTACAGGAAAAAATTGATTTTAAATGAAAATTAGTGTTAATCATTCCTTTTAAAATATTATTTTTACGTTCTTCTAAAAAAAATGATTTAAAGAATTATGGATATTAAACAATTGATAAAATCAATACATAATGCATATACCATTGATAAGTCATTGTATGATAAATACAATGTGAAACGCGGCCTGAGAAATGCAGACGGAAGCGGTGTACTTGTCGGACTTACAAGGATAGGAAATGTGCATGGTTATTACAAGTATGAACAAGAAGTCATCCCGGATGAAGGAAAATTAACATACCGGGGCATTGATGTAAGTGAAATCGTAGAGAATATAAAAAACGAGGGCCGTATAGGTTTTGAGGAAGTGGCATTCTTGTTGATTTTCGGAAAACTCCCGACAGATGATGAACTCAATCAATTCAATTCCCTCTTGGATGAAGCCAGAGAACTTCCTTTCGGATTTACAGAAAATATGATCCTTAAATCTCCAAGCAATAATATAATGAACAAACTTGCCAGGAGTATTCTGGCATTATACTCGTACGATGAAAATCCCGAAGAACTTGATATTGAAAATAATGTACGACAATCAATAGAATTAATTGCCAGGTTTCCGACAATGATCGCTTATGCATACCAGGCCAAAGCGCATTATTTCGGAGAAAGTAGCTTATTCATCCACATGCCGAGAAAAGGAATCGGAACAGCTAAAAATTTTTTAAGCATGATTCGTCCCGATGAACATTTTTCAGAACTCGAAGCAACTACACTTGATACCGCACTGATTTTACATGCTGAACACAGTGGCGGAAACAACAGTGCTTTTGCCACTCATGTTGTTTCTTCTTCAGATACAGACATTTATTCTTCTATTGCTGCGGCTGTTGGTTCATTAAAAGGACCCAAGCATGGTGGCGCCAATTTACGTGTAATGGAGATGATGGAAGATATAAAAGAAAATATATCCAATTGGGAAGATGAAAAAGAGATCAGTGATTATATTGTTAAAATATTGAAAAAACAAGCAAATGATAAAACAGGACTGATTTATGGCATAGGTCATGCAGTTTATACAAAGTCAGATCCAAGGGCTGTATTACTGAAAAAATATGCTGAAGAATTATCAAAAGCAAAAGGATTTGAAAAAGAATTCAGGTTATATGATGCAATTGAACGGCTCACTCCCGCTTTATTCAAAGAAATTAAACAAACGGATAAAACGTTATGTGCAAATGTTGATTTCTATTCAGGCATGGTATATACCATGCTTGGGATACCCCAGGACCTGTTTACTCCTATCTTTGCTATGGCACGTATTGTTGGCTGGTGCGCCCATCGCCTGGAAGAAATCATTTCCGGCGGACGCATTATCAGGCCTGCATATAAACATGTAGAATCCAACGGGCAATATATATCTCTTGAAGACAGGCAATAATCTGTATTTGCATATAAGATTAACCACAACAAGTACCCGCTAAAGTAAATGTTATCCGACTAATCTTTATTATCTCTTAGCTTTTTATATTTTTCTCCGGGTTATAATTTGCTGATGTATATCATACAATTACCCGGATGCTGCTTTTTTCGTTAAGGGTAAGTGTATTCAAATCAACATGTTTAATCAAATTGATCCCGGGAGTTTTTCCGGGTTCAAAACTGCCTGTACTCTTATCATAGCCCAGTGCTTTTGCTCCATTCAATGTAGCCCATGTAAATAATTCCTCTAAAGGAATACCCGGGAACGCCGCGTGTATGGTTTTTACTTCATCCAGTATTGACAAGGAGCGATTAGAGGCAAGACTATCTGTACCAATTGCAATGTTATGACTATATTTTCGCAGGAGATGAATGGGAGGAAGTTTATCTTCAATGTATAAATTGGCCTGAGGCGCTAAAATCCAATAAATGTTATTGTTTCGCCTTATTGCCTCTTTGATATCCTGTTCGGTTGTATAGGTGTTATGTACAAGCAGACAATTTGTTTTTTCAGGCAGAAAACGTGCTATGGCCCGGAGGGAATTGACACCCGGAACGTTCCATTGATCAAATGATACACCAAATTGAAGCAATTGATCAAACAATGATCCCGATTTATTTCTAAACAATATATTTTCTTCATTGCTCTCCTGGTTATGGATACTAAAGATCAATTTATTCCGGTCGCAATATTCAGATATCAGACCGATCAATTCGGTACTTGTAGAATAAGGAGCATGCGGAATAGGCGAAGCCTGCATATTGTATTTTTTCCGACACATTTCTTTTACCTCAACAGCTTCTTTAAAAACAGGCCCGGCAAGAGCCGGATCAAATCCAAAACGTTCGATAAAAGTATAATATTGAATATGACTATTTTGCTTAACATGCATACCTGCAGTAGAATTGGAAATGTCTCCGGCAGCTACAATACCATTTTGCCTCATGCGTGTATCCGCTGCCTGCATTGCATTGATCAATTCCCCTGATGAGACCGGCTGCCTTTGTTCCTGTACCTGCTTTATAAAACAGGATATCCCTTGTTTTGTTTGAATTTGCCCTTTTAAACACGATAATTCTAAATGAGTATGCGCGTTGATAAATCCGGGGACAATGATGCCCTGATATTTTTTAACATCACTCCATGAACCACTAAAATTATGAGCTGAAACAACTTCTTTAATCTTCCCGGCATGATCATATATAATGATACCATTCTTAAGCGGTGGGGAGATAACAGGGAAAATATAATCAGCAGTGATTTTGTTCATATGTTTATTTTTTCATCCATTTCCTCAACCTGTCAAAATCAGGCGCTATTTTAAGCATCTTGTTAAAAACCTTATTCCGTTCTTCATATCGTTCCAGTTTTTCATAACTTTTTGCAAGCCACATTAGTGCATTCATATAATACCAATTGCATTCAATATTTTTGGGTTTTTCCTCAAATAAACTAATGGCTTTCTTATAGTAATCAATAGATGCATTATAATCGCCGCCAAAAACTTTGGGCATATGGTAATATGCATTCCCTTTTTCAACCCATCCATAAGGGCATGTTGAGTCCATTTCTATGGCTTTATCAATTAAATTCAACGTTTTAGGGCCAAGATAAATACTTTTGCCAGGGTTCATGGCAATCTCATAAGCATATAATGCAGCTTTAATGGATTCTGCACGGGAAGGACAGACTCTATGTTCAATCAATATATCAATATTATCTTCAGCTTCTTTTATTATTTTTTTCGCCTCATCATAACGTTCTTCATCAATTAAATACGCACAATAGCCATATTGTGCAAATGTAACGTCAAACAAATCTTCTTTGTCTTTTGTTTTTTTATAATGCAATTTCAGTTTTACAATCATATCAGCCCACAATTCCATATCTTCATGTACATAAGCTTCCAGCAATTGACAATCATACTTATGAGTGGCTGATAATGAAAAATAAAAAAAATTAATCATTATTAATATTAGAGTATATCTAATGAACATTTGACAAATGTTTACGTTTTAGTATATTCGACTTTATGGAAGGACACTATTTAGAGCCCGTCCATAAAGTCACTTTTTTGCGATTAAAGCACCAAATCACAAATT
>CAYMKE010000228.1:0-4455 GCA_964390955.1 uncultured Bacteroidales bacterium
CATGTGTCGTTATTTTGGGGGTTTTGGAATATACACTCATCATGACTATATTTTACTTTATGGACAGGCTCTAATTCGTGATTTTTAGAAAACGTCCTTTTTTTTTACAAAAGTATAGTTATTTTTATACAATTTAAATAAATCATCATAAGATATTATAATTTTATTATTTTCGTAACTGTAATTAATAAATCGTTTTAAACAAATGAATGGTTCAGAGAGTCCTCAAATATCTATAGTTGCGCCTCTTTACAATGAAAGCAAATCATTTTCATTTTTAATAGACAGGCTTAACAAGCTCATTGAAAACAGCCGGCATTCCATCGAGGTGGTGTTGGTAAATGACGGCAGCAGTGATAATACAGGGGATTTGATGTACCAGCTTGGCCTAAGCAATAACAATTATCAATGCATTTTTTTATCCAGGAATTATGGGCATCAAATAGCGCTGTCTGCTGCATTGCAGAATGTCAGGGCAACAGAAGCTATCTTTGTCATAGATGGAGATTTGCAGGACCCGCCTGAATTATTGCATGATTTTTATACCAAGTACAAAGAAGGATATGACGTGGTTTATGGTGTCCGAAAAAAAAGAAAAGAAGGATTATTAAAAAAGCTTTGCTATCATTTGTATTATCGTATGCAAAAAAAAGTATCCAATGTGCAAATTCCATTAGACAGCGGAGATTTTTGTCTTATCAGCAGAAAAGTTGTTGATATATTAAATAAAATGCCGGAAAGGAGCAGATATATCAGGGGAATGCGATCATGGATCGGGTTCAGGCAAATAGGAATAGAGTATGAAAGAAAAGAAAGAGTTGCCGGTAATTCTCAATATACCTGGAAAATGTTATTTAATTTAGCATTTAACGGAATTTTCAATTTCAGTGAATTTCCGATAAAATTTATTACCCGCTTAGGTATCATTTCAATTCTGATTTCATTAATTTATTTTTTTTATGTTTTATATAGTAAATTTTTTCTGCAAGGCGTTCCAAGCGGTTTCACAGGGTTGCTTTTTGCCATTATCCTGTTTGGAGGCGTGCAATTAATATGCATTGGTATACTGGGAGAATACATTGTAAGGATCTTTTTCCAGGTAAAAAAACGGCCTCTTTTTATTATTAAAGAAAAAATCGTAAATAAGAAAATTAAAGATTAAACACCAAAAATGAAGAAACAGTTAACCACCGATAATATAATGCTATTTCTAACATTCGCGTTAGGATTATTATATTTTTATTATTCTCATTTATCAGACGGATTTTATCAACACGATGAAGCTGCCCACTTCATCAGCATGAAAAGATTTTGGCACGACCCGTTTTCGGTGTTAGGGAACTGGAACAAACCCGGGTATAAACTGCTGTATGCCCTGCCTGCTTTAGGCGGACGGACAGTGGTAATACTAGTAAATTGTTTTGTGGCTGCTTTTTCATGCTTTTTTACCTATAAGGTAGCAAAGACCTTAAAAAGCCAATTTGCAATTCTGGCCTTTTGCATACTGGCTCTGCAACCCATGTGGGTGCAGCTCTCATTCAGGAATTATTCAGAAATAATCACTGCTTTCCTTCTGATCCTTTCACTATATCTTCACCATAAAAATAAATTACTATTTTCTACCTTTATTATATCTTATATAAGCATTATCCGGCAAGAATTTTATGTTATACTGGCAATTTATGGACTATACCTGATATATAAAAAAGAATGGAAAGCCATTTTAAGCGGTGTTATCCCTCAAATCATAATCACTGTCTGGACTTATTTAGGAACAGGAGACATTTTATACATTATCAATAATGTGATAAACACATCAGAAAA
This sequence comes from uncultured Bacteroidales bacterium, assembly GCA_964390955.1. Lineage (GTDB taxonomy): Bacteria > Bacteroidota > Bacteroidia > Bacteroidales > JBBRXJ01 > CAYMKE01. The sequence goes on from CAYMKE010000228.1 coordinate 1,825, forward strand.
ATATGCCAGGGCTTATCCACGGCAGGGCTTTGACCATTATCCGAAAATGTCCATTATCATTTTTGGTGCCACTGGTTTAACGTTGGCAATAAATTATATAGCAACAAAAATATTTAACATAAAAAAAATTCACTTAACAATCGTCATTCCTGCACTGCTTTTCTTTTTGTTACACAGTCTATTCAACCATAAAACATTAAACTTCGGGCCGGCAAGTGGGGGCAATTTAAGGTATATGACGGTGATTTCTCCTTTAATAGCTTTAATGGGGGCATTGTCTATAGACGGACTCAAACAACTTAAAAACAGGTTCAACGTTTTTATCATCGTCATCCCATTTATTATAATTGTTTGGTTATATATGAGTTATCAAGTCAGTGGTGTGTCGTTCTCAGATGAACACAACTGGAATCACCTCATTTTCACAATCATTGCTGCAATACCGCTATTATTACCAATTCAACGCATTCCCCGAAAAATAATAACCGGAATCCTGGTAGCCATTGCTTTTGCTAACCTTGTTGCTGTGATTAAACCCATCAGGCAAAATTATGAAGAGGAAACAATGGAACAAACAGCAATTTGGTATAAAAACCTGGTGCGTACCAACGAAAAAGTTACTAAGGACAACCGTGTATACGCATCCCATGCATTATTTTATTACTACAATAATAAATCAGAAAAAGATTTCAAAAAAGAAGCATTCAAAATAAAACAACCTGCTATTGATACAGCAGAACCCGGATCATTGATTTTTTGGGACAGTCATTATTCATACAGACCCAAATTGAAAAAAAATTCCGTTCCGCTTGAATATTTCAAAAAAAGGCCGAATGAATATGCGTTGATCAAACGATTCAGTGAAACAAATAAAAGTTTTGAAGTAGATGTTTTTTTCAAATACAGATATAAAAACCCAATATATGAAAAGGCACTTGAATTATTTGAACAAGGGCAAATAAAAGAAAGTCAGCATTTATTTGAACAAGTATTTCAAAAAGACCCAAAAAATTACGCGGCTTTATACTTCTATGGACTGACTAAACAAAATGAAAATAATATAAATGCTGCAATACAATATTATAACAAAGCGCTGGCTTTAAATCAGCAATTTGAATATCCATTATTTCAAAGAGCCAGAATATATCATGCTCTTGGTAAAAACAAAAAAGCATTGAATGATCTGAACAAATATATTCAATTGAATAAAAGAAATTACCAGGCCTTTTTTCTGGCTGGAAAAATATTCTATCAACAAAATAAACTTAAACAAGCAAACAACAGCATTGTAAATGCACTTCGCCTGAATTCAAATTATGGCAATGGTTATTTTTATCTCGGGCTCATACAATTAAAAAATAATCAGAAAAAAAATGCCTGCAAATATTTTAAACAAGCAAAACAATTAGGCCATAAAAAAGCTGAAAAAGCTGAAAAAAAGTATTGTAAATAAAATGGACAAAGAATACTATAAAGAATATTATAATAATGAACGAACTCATTGGTGGTTTAAAATAAGAGAAAAAATCATTCTTGATAATATTAAAAAACATTCTTCATTCAAAAACCCCTCGATTCTCAATATTGGCGCTGCAACCGGACGTTCATCAGAAGCTATGCAAAACATCGGCCCTGTTACATCTCTGGAATACGATGCTGATTGTTGTCGTTTTACAAAAGAGAAAACCGGGTTGGATGTCATCCAGGGTTCAATTCTCGAGTTACCTTTTAAAAATAACACCTTTGATATTGTTTGTGCATTTGATGTGATCGAACATGTTCAAAATGACCAAAAAGCAATAGATGAACTGAAACGGGTATGTAAAAACGGGGGGATCATTATTATAACCGTACCAGCATTTATGTCATTATGGAGCGAACATGATGATATTAACCATCATTTCAGGCGTTACAAAGCATCGCAAATAAAACAATTATTTTCATGTTCATCCAACATCTTATATCAATCATATTTTAATACATTTCTCTTTTTACCCATTTTTATCTTCCGGTCTGTTTCAAGAATATTCAAACCGAAAAAAGAATCCGGGCAAGAAAAAGAAAACAAATCTGATTTCAAACAACTAAACAATAAAATTATTAATAATTTCTTTTTTCAGTTATTTAACATGGAAAGGTATTTATTAAAGATCACCCGCTTTCCTTTTGGTGTTTCATATATTTTAACGTATACCAATAATAAAGACGGCTCTATTCTAATAAATGACTGATAGATTTAACCCGAATTATACATTAGGATTTAGATTAAATCATAAACATCATATAATCAATATGTTTCTAATGCTTTGCATTAGAAACTACTTAACCATTAGGGTTCTATGTTTTTGAAACTATATTGCACTTTTTTAATGTTTTATTATCTTTTAATTTTTCTAACGCATAATTTGGGTTAAAAGTACTAAATTTCCAATTAAGTACTTAACCCGGCAAATTTTTTATGAACGCATGTGTGTGCCCTGCATGAGCAGCAGTACACCATTTCGCATGTTCAGAATAAATCTGAAAGATGCAAATTTATTTTGAATTAAACAAAGCGGAATGAGTGAAAATTTTTATCAACCAACAATTCCCTGGTAGTAGATACGACAGGCATTGGCGGAACCGAGCGAA
>CAYMKE010000229.1:0-4375 GCA_964390955.1 uncultured Bacteroidales bacterium
TCCGCTTGTTTATCTCAAAATAAATTTGCATCTTTCAGATTTATTCTGAACATGCAAAATGGTGCACTGCTGCTCATACAGGGCACACACACCGGGTCATAGCGTATGCCGCCCCATTTGGATAATTTACTGCTTTTCGGTACTTTAGCACACTAAAAAGCGGCCGGTTCCGGCTGGATAAGAAAGGCGGCACGACGCCATACCCGTAAACATTGATGGGCAAGGCAAAAAGACAATCAAGAAAAAAAACAAAATGGAAGATAATAATACAACAATTCATAGTACACTTAACGAAGGATATGATTTTTTCATTACTGACAAATGGGGTGATGAGAAACACTTTAAGATTGCAACATTTGAAGTTCCTTCAGGTTTATTATCAGAGGCATTAGAGGTAATTAAAAGTAATATTGACGATGAGCCTCGAATTTTTCATATTTTATCAAACTTTGATTCTGATATAGAAAAAGCAGAATTGCAACTTAAAGAAAAGATTAAAAAAGGAATAAATAAGAGATATCTAGATAATAAAGATGGTGACATTTCAATACTTGATGGTCTTGAAGTAGCAGGTCGGATTTTATGGGATGATAATCTTGATAATTCAAATTTTGATTATTTTTTCCAAATTGATGGTAAAAAGATTACAATAGAAAAATTCACTGAACTACTGAAAGGCTTTGAGGCGTGGAATTTTAAGTTCCAGATTATTGACACAACCGATGATATTGATTAAATAGAAAAAACAATAAATTATATCCAATACACTTATGAAAGGAGAGCCATGAATATTGTACCAAGTAATTTGCTTTTACACCAGAAAAAAATTATCAAAAAACTCAATTTTAAATTAAGTTAATTGTAGTCAAGAATTTTTCCAGGTATAAAAGCTCGCTTCTACCTGTATTTTAGAATATTACAGGACGTTTTACAGGTGCTGTTTTGTGGAACTTCCGATTTAAAGAAAAAACACTCTTCCCGCCCACATAATCAAATTCTTGTAAGTACATTTTTCAAAGACGGACTAATTGAGACATGAAGACGTGGAACAATCAAAATATAAACATTTTTTTTTATTTTTCAAAAAAAAATGAGAATATTGCCATATAAAAAACCTGCATTTATTCCCTGCTAAACATCCTAAATTTTCCCACCCGTACTTTTTGCAAAAAATAGGCAAGCGACACGCCCAATACTCCCATGCCGTATTTGATGCTCCTTGTTAGATTAATGGACGAAGCTTCTTTAAAATATTTCGTGGGACAGGTGATTTCTGCAATGTCATAATTCAAATAAAGAATTTGCGCCAGCATTTGATTATCAAAAACAAAATCATCCGAATTGATATTATAATTAACGTTTTTAAGTACTTCTGACGAAAATGCCCTGTATCCGGAATGATACTCCGAAAGCTTTTGAAACATTAACAGATTCTGGATAAATGTTAATATCCTGTTTAATATATATTTATACAAAGGCATCCCGCCTTTTAATGCTCCTTTACCTAATATTCTTGAGCCAAGTACAACTTTATATACATCATTGGCTATCAAATAGCACATTGAATGAATAAGTTTTGGCGTATATTGATAATCAGGGTGCAGCATCACCACGATATCCGAGCCTATTTCCAACGCTTTGTTATAACACGATTTTTGATTTGCACCGTAACCTTTATTTACCGGATGCTTAATGATGTATTCAATCCCCAGTTTTTTGGCAACTTCAAATGTATTGTCATCACTATTATCATCCACCAAAATAACATGGTCAACAACATCCATCGGGATTTCCCTGTATGTTTTCTCAACTGTCAACTCTGCATTGTATGCAGGCAAAATGACAGTAATGATTAAATCATTGATCATTTTAAATAATATTATTGTTCAATTTTTTCTAATTGAGACTGTTTATTCAATACAATATAATATTTTTTGGGTTCTAAACGATCGGTACTCAAAGACGAAATTTTTTTTATGTCAATATGCATCATCTCATCTTTCAGTTTTTTTGCTTTATCCTTATTCAAAATGAATGCATAAGGATTATTTGATTTCAATTTGTTTAATAAATCCGGAAGTTTATAACTTTCTTCAATCGTTGAAAAACGTTGTCCAAGATAAAAAGGTAAACTTGGGGGCTTGCCGTGTTTGTTTGAAATGATAATTGTCGTTTCCGGTTTAGCATGGTGTTCAAGATATTCCGCCACCCTTTTGGTGCTTCCGGTAAGGTTATTCAATGAAGGAATAACCAATCCCCATAAACACAACAGCAATACGATCCCATTGATGATCATCAGGGACATCATACGTTGATACTGATGTTTAAATTTTAAATATGTGATGAACAGAATCCCGGTGCCATATAAAATTCCGGTAAAATAAAATGCAAATGAATATTGGATATTCAGATATGAAGGTGTAATGAATAAGCCTGCACACAGTGCAATATTCAGAATAAGATGTGCAATAAACCCCATGCTAAAATACCTGAATCTTTTCAGGCTTAATGTGATTTTTTTATATTCAATAACAATTAATAACCCCAGTGGAACATGGGCCGTGGCAGTGTAGGAAGGAAGTTTGCTTGGCAATAATTCATAAATAAGCCAGCCGGCAATAAACCAGGCACTAACAATAAAAAGAATGCTGTTTCTTTTTTTAAAAATACTTACAAAAGAACTGTAAACAGCTCCCGGGATAAACATTATAAACGGAATAAAAAAAATGATGAATGAAATAAGATAATATCCCGGAGGCCCTGTCTGGCCTAACACTGCTCCCCCAATACGTTGTAAAATATAATAATCTAAAAGCCAGTTTATTAATTCTTTACCCCCGGTTAGATAAACAAAATACCCCCAAACGAACAATGGAATGAGGGAGAGGGGAAAGAAAAACCAGGGTTTAAGGAATAATATATTTTTCCCTTTTGCATGAAAAAACAGGAGAATAGCTCCAAATAACCCTGTAAATATAATGATTGGCGGACCTTTTACCAGCAATGCCAATGCAAAAGAAATCCAAAAAACAACTGCCCATTTGACTGATCTATACAATAATACATGTATAATACTCAGTGCGCACAATGTGCTGAATAACAAAAGCAATCCGTCTGTAAAAGCAATTTTTCCAAGCGTGGTCACCAACAATGATGTCCCTAAAATCATGACACTAAGAAAAGGGATGGATTGGCCAAACACCTTTTTTCCTGATACAATAAGCAAAATAAAAATCAAAAAGACAGATAGCGCAGAACTTAAACGGGTAGTAAATTCATTTATCCCGAATAATTCATAACATGTTGCAATCATCCACATGTGCAGTGGCGGCTTTTTGTGAATATCAGACCACATAAAATCAGGTACCACCCATTCTCCTTGTTCCACCATATTTTTAGCAAACCCGGCATAAGCCGCTTCATCCTGATCCCATAGAGGAACGGAATGATTTGACAACAACAAAATAATGAGCAAAATAAACAATCCGAAAACAATATGTTTTGAATTCCAATTCATGAACAAACTCTTTTAATAATAGATCTATCAAGCCACCTGGCAGGATGTTTATTGATAAAATAATACATGATGGTAGCACATATAACTCCAATAAATGACCCTGCAACAATATCCATCATAAAATGCTGCGATAAATATACTCGTGAATAAGCAACAAAAAAAGCAATGACGAAACACAAAAATTTAATGAATGGTGCCCGGATAAAAAAAGCCAAACAAAGAAATAGCGCAAAAGCGCTGGCAGAATGGCCGGAAGGAAAACTAAAATAAGTATGAAGGTTTACACCTTTTACGGTATACAATTGAACCCCTTTTTCAAAAAATTCAACAGGCCGTTTTAAATCGTCAAATACAAAACGTTTAAAAAATTGAACCAAAAATCCGGTGAATATTCCTGTTCCCCATACAATTATCCCCCACCGGAACCGGATGAATAAAAAAACGAAACCGGCAAACAATAATAGCAAACCACCACCTAAGTGGGTGATATACCGGAAAAAATAATCCAGTAATACATGATTAAACTGGTTTGTATAAAGATGAAGCTGAAGTTTAGGAATGAATAATATCAGGGATATGCCCGCTGCTAAAAATATAAGAAAAGGGATATAAAAATATCTGTTCTCTTTTAGAATATTGTACATAATTTAAATTCCGGCTTTTAATATTTTTGGAATACAGATTAAAAATAACAAAATAAATAAATTATCATTATTTATCTACATTTTCAAAGAATAAACTATAATTAGAATCCGTCCATAGAGTCAAGTGTTTGTATCATAATGTTCGGTAACGAGGCTTGTGAAGCCCCAAAATGCGCAGTTTACTGGCGTAAATGAGCAATTTTGGGGCAAGCGT
>CAYMKE010000230.1:0-4265 GCA_964390955.1 uncultured Bacteroidales bacterium
ATAAAACATTGTGTTAAGAAGAAAGATATATTGTTAAATAATATAAAGCAATAATATTAAATATTATATTTTATTGCTTTATATATTCAGTGGGAGAGATATTAAATAGTTGCCTAAAGCTTCTGGTGAAATGGGAAGGATGTTTAAACCCGCATTTAAAAGATATTTCTGCAATATTAGGACTACTTGTTGATTTTAACATTTCTGCTGCTTTATTAAGCCGGTATCTCTTTAAGTAGCTGCTTGGAGAAATTCCGAGAAATCCCATAAATTTTCTATGTAATTGTGACCGGCTGATCTTCATCTGTTCAGCAAACTGTTCAACGGTAAAATCTTCGCTCATGTATGAATTTTCAACAATTTCTTCTATTTCGGTTAAAAATATTTTATCTGCAGAAGATATTTGTGGGATATGCTGTAAATCATTAAACATATCAGATAAAAAGAAACGCTGTATACGCTTTCTGTTTTCTAAGAGATTTATTATTCTTGTGTTTAAGATATTAATATCAAAGGGTTTTGTTATATAATCATCAGCGCCTGTTTCATATCCTTTTATTTGATGTTCTACAAGAGATTTTGCTGTCAATAGAATGACCGGGATATGGCTGGTGATTTTATTGGCTTTCAATTGCCGGCATAATTCGATGCCATCAATTTCAGGCATCATGATGTCACTAATAATAATATCCGGTACATCATTTAAAGCAGCGTCAATTCCTTGTTGCCCGTTTACTGCTTCAATCACGTTATAATTTTTAGAATAATTTTCTTTCAGGAAGTTTAAAAGCTCCAGATTGTCTTCTACGATTAACATCGCTGGAAGGTTCTCCTTTTCCCGAAACACCGATGAGTTTCCAGAATCTTCGCTTTCGGATTCTTGTTTTGTTTCGGCTATAAGTCCGGGATCATAAGACAATTCGTCTGTAATGATCTCTGAATATTCTTCCTCCAATAAAATATGATTACTTTTATTTGTTGTGAGTTCTTTAATTATTTCATCTGTATAATAAGGAATAATAATATGAAACTCTGTGCCTTTTCCTTGTTCACTGCTAATCAATATTTCCCCCCCCATAAGTTCTACATATTCTTTTGATAATTCCAGTCCAATGCCAGTACCCGGGGTTTTTGCATCACCTGTTCCTTCATTGTCTACCCGGTGAAATCTGGAAAAAATTGAACTGAGTTCTTTTTCCGGGATTCCTATTCCGGAGTCTCTCACTTTGATTTTTAAATATTTATTTGATCCAATATTTTCTACTGTATAATCATCAGTATCAAAAGAAATTTCAATGCTTCCAGCATCGTGTGTAAATTTAAATGCATTGGAAATAAGATTAAACAACACATGTTGTAATTTTTTTATATCAATCCATGCTTCAAAATTTGAATAAAACGAATGAAACGAATAATTAATTTTTTTCTGCTCTGCCAATCCTTTGAAATTTTCATATACATCTTTTATAATATGTACAATATCTTCTTTTGACCAATTTATTTTTATATTTCCCGTTTGAATTTTCCTAAACTCTAACACTCTATTTATTAACACGTTTAACCGTGATGCATTTTTGTAAATCAATTTTAACTGTTGCATAATAGCATCGACCTTTTGATTTGGATTTATGTTGTTTAAAATTGTTTCAAGCGGCCCTGTAATTAATGTGAGAGGTGTTCGGAATTCATGGGAAATGTTTGTAAAAAATTTAAGTTTTACTTCGTCATTTTCATGTTGCAGTTTTGCTTTTTCTTTTTCTAATTCAAGGGTTTTATGGTATTTTAACTGTCTAATTCTGAAATAAAAAAATACTATTAATAAGGCGGCGGTCAATGAAATATAAATTAAAACGGCCCACCAAGTTTTCCACCAAACAGGCAGCATTGTAATATTTAGTGTTGCCGGTACAGGATTCCATACAGCATCGTTGTTTGCCCCCTTAACTTTCAGTGTATAATTCCCGGGGGGGAGGTTCATTAAAAATAATTCATTCCGATGGCCTAATCGGTGCCAGGCCGTATCGTATCCCAGCAATTTATATTTATACAGATTTTTTTCAGGTAACGTATAATTGAGTGCAGCAAAAGAAAAATAGATTTGTTTATGGTGTGGTTTTAACGTGATTTTATTTGTGTAATTCAGTGATTTTCTTAGTACTGAACCATCGCCAATTGATACATCCACGCCATTAATTTTAATATCAGTAAAATATACAGGCGGAATGATATTATTATCTTTTATACTATCTGGAGGAAACCTTGTATACGCGTGTTCATCAGTTACATAAATGTAATTTTTTGAATCTTTCCATATACAGTATCCATAATACGTGTATCTCAATCCATCATCTATTGAATAATTTTTAATAGAAGCATCATTTGGATTTAAAAATGTAAGCCCTTTATTGGTTCGCATCCATATTCCATTATCTGTTTTTATTATTCTTAAAATATTATTTGTGGCTAATCCGTCTTCTTTTGTATAATTTTTAACTGTTTTATTTTTACTATCAAACATGCTTAACCCATTAGCCGTACTAATCCAATATCTTTTTTCATCACCTTCCAGTGCACATGTAATTTGTTTACTAATTAAACTATTTGCTTTTTGTGTAGAATGTTCCAGGTACTTAATTTCATTATTTTTTATATCAACGAAGGCAAAGCCTTCTGAACCAGAAACTAATAGATTGCCTGATTTATCATAATTTAAGAAGGTAATTTTATTAATTTTTATTTTTGTAAAAATGTCATTTGATACTATTTCACCATCTTCAGGATTAATTCTGTCAATTCCTTCCTGGGTAAGTACTGTAAGCATTCCAAACGGATCATTTAAAATTTGTATGATTGTTTTATGTTTAATTGACGGCTTATGTTCATGATGGCGATACACTTTTTCTATGTTCCCATTTAAAGGATTTAACCTGTATAGGCCATCTACGGAACCTACCCATATTTTACCGTTTTTATCTTTACATACCGAATTGATTAGGTTTCCACGAGGTGAACGATCGTCAAAAAAGTACCGTTTAATGATCTTGCCTGATGTTTTATTACATAATATTATTCCATCTCCAAATGTAGCAAGCCAGATTCTTTCATCATTATCTTCTTCAATGTCTTTTATATAATCACGATATTGGTTTTCCCCTTTTAATTTGATATAATATTTTGAAAATTTATCTTGATTGGGATCATATTTCTCGACACCAGCCAATGTATTTGCAAACCAAAGAATGTTGTTATCATCTTCATATATATCCTTAACTGCTCCTTTTGAAATAATTTCATTTGTCTTTGGATCAATTGATCTTTGAGGTTTTTTAAAAATTATTTTTTTGATTTGGGGATCATATGCAAAAAGCCATGCCATAGTATTATCTAAAGCCGATATCCAAACCAATCCATTACGATCTTTATACAAATCTTCGATCCATAATATTGAATTAAAATGTTCTGCCAATGCTAAGTTATCCCGAAAATTACCGGTTTTTCCGGTTTCAGGATCATAAATAATACCCCCTTTGTTATATGTTCCGATCCAAATCTTCCCTTGATTTGAAATATCAATACATGTAATATTTTTAATTTTATTTAAGGGGTTTAAAGGATCGTAAAATAAACTGCTAAATTCACCAGTCATGGGATCAAATAGAAATAACCCTTCGCTCCATGTACTAACCCATAATCTTCCCTGCTGGTCTTGTTTTATATCACTAATTCTTGATTTCAACAATTTAAATCCGGGCTTATAAGATTTAAATTGGAATGTATTTTCATCGGTTGTTTCTGCTTTATTGATCCCTCTTTCTGTAGCAATCCATAATTTGTTATCTTTATCTTTTAAAAATGTATTGATTTTATTATGGCATATTGTTAATTCTTTGGTAGAATCGGCGAAAAAACGTGTGAATTTTTCATATTTTCTATTAAATAAATTCAATCCATTGTTTGTACCTATCAGCAAATTATTATTTGCATCTTCTGCAATGCAATTTATTACATTATTGCTAATTGAATTCGTATCTGCCGGAAGGTATGTATAACTTTTTATTTCTTTTCCATCGTACCTATTCAATCCGTTTTCAGTACCAATCCAAATAAATCCTTTATGATCTTTATATATACATGTGGCTTTGTTAGAAATTAGTCCGTCTTCTTCTGTAATTTTTTCAAATATAATCGGATTCTCTTTATATGTTTCTTCTATGCTGGTTTTAGCTGTTACATTCTCTGCAACAAACACATAAAAAATCAATAAA
>CAYMKE010000231.1:0-4238 GCA_964390955.1 uncultured Bacteroidales bacterium
AACTTAGAAACTTAGTAACTTAAAAACTTAGAAACTTAGTAACTTAAAAACTTAGTAACTTAGTAACTTAAAAACTTAGTAACTTAAAAACTTAATAGGAGCAATATGGAAGTATTAAAAATTAAACAAACTGAAGAATTTCCTGCTATTACTTTAGATAAGGATAATGGTGTTTTTTGTATTAAAGGGGAGTCAACACCTGAAAATGCCGGACGGTTCTTTGCCCCGATTATTAACTGGTTTAAGCAGTACCATGAGAATCCAAATGAAAAAACAGTATTGGAGTTTAAATTCAAATATTATAATACAGCCACAACATACATGATTTATGAAATATTAAAAATCATGAAACGTTTGGAAGAAGGAGGAAAGGATGTAATGATTAATTGGTATTACCAGGAAGCAGATGAAGAAATTATAGATCAGGGAATGGAATTTGCTGAACTTATTGATATGGAATTCAATTTTATATCTGTTGAAAAAATTTAATTTTTATATATATAACATTGCTATTATTGAATATTTCGTGAAATCAATAAATAGTTGAAGATTCAAAAAATACAAACAAGCGTTCTTTTTTATAAATTTGTATTTTTAATTTTTAAACATATCATTTTGAAAATCCTTTTAATTTTTATCTGTTTACTGAATGTCAATATAATGATCGCTCAAAGTGATGATTATAGGAATATTTTTAACGCGATTGAAGAAGAATCCAACAGCAATACACAACTCTCAGGAAATGAGGAGGTTAATGAGCTTTTGGAAAAGCGGATTGAAATTAATAAAAACACGGAAACAATTTCAGGCTGGCGCATCAGAATATATTCCGATATTGGAAAAGATGCTCGTAGCAGCTCATTAAGAATTAAAAATGATTTTTTGGATAAATATTATGATATCCCGGTTTACAGAGAATACATTTCTTCTTATTTTAAAGTATACATAGGTGACTTTAGAACCAGGACAGATGCGTATAAAGTGCTTAGAGAAATAAAGAAAGATTATCCTACGGCATTTATTGTGTATACAAAAATTAATTATCCCAAATTATAAATATGTCATAATTCAGTATCTGGAATGAGTGACCAAATAAAACATGAATGCGGTATTGCTTTAATCAGGTTGTTGAAACCCCTTGAGTATTATCAGTTTAAATATGGTTCATGGAAGTATGGACTGGAGAAAATGTACCTGCTTATGGAAAAACAACATAACAGGGGACAAGACGGAGCCGGACTGGTAAGCCTGAAACTTGACTGTGCAGCAGGAAATAAATATATATCAAGACATCGCAGTGCAGATACTAATCCCATTAACCAGGTGTTCAAAAAAGTGTATCGGCATTTTTCCGCGAAAGAAGTTGGAAAGGCAGAATATTTAAAAGATATTGCATGGGTAAAAGACTATCTTCCGTTTGCCGGAAATCTTTATCTCGGCCACCTTCGTTACGGAACATATGGGACAAACAACAAAGCCAATGTTCATCCTGTCATGCGCGAAAACAACTGGAGAACAAGAAGCCTGGTGCTGGCAGGGAATTTTAATCTTACCAATATGGAGAAAATATTTCAACGATTGGTTATGCTCGGACAACATCCCAAAGAATTCTCAGACACTACCACCATGCTTGAAAATATTGGGCATTTCTTAGATGTCGAAAACCAGCAATTATTTGATAGATTCAAACGTGAGCAATACAGCAACCAGAAAATTTCAGCATTGATAGAAAATGAATTAAGCATTCAAAGTGTATTAAGAGAATCAAGCAAAAAATGGGATGGAGGGTATGTTATTGCCGGAATGGTTGGGCATGGAGATGCATTTGTCTGTCGTGACCCCTGGGGAATCAGGCCATGTTATTATTATCAGAATGATGAAGTCGTTGTGGCAACATCAGAACGCCCGCCAATACAAACAGTTATGAATGTGCCAGGTGAAAAAGTTAATGAATTAAAACCCGGACACGCGCTCATTATTAAAAAGTCCGGCCAGGTTTCTGAAGAAATGGTAAGGCCGCCAAAAGAAAAAAAATCTTGTTCATTTGAACGTATATACTTTTCCAGGGGAAGTGATTTTGAAATATATGAAGAAAGAAAAAAACTTGGTAAATTTTTAACCCCTTATGTATTAGAAAGCATAGATTATGACCTTGAAAACTCGGTTTTTTCATACATACCTAATACCGCAGAGACAGCATATTATGGCCTCATAAACGGACTGGAAGAATACATGGCTGAGGAAAAAATTAAATTTTTACGTGAAAATAATGGTAAAGAATTAAGCGATGATGAACTAAAACGATTGATCACCGCTAAACCCAGGGCCGAAAAAACAACCCTTAAAGATGTTAAATTGAGAACTTTTATCTCTGAAGATAAGGGCAGGGGAGACCTTGTTGCCCATGTTTACGACATTACTTATGGAACAATTAAAAATGGAATGGATAATCTGGTTGTACTGGATGACTCCATAGTCAGAGGCACTACATTGCAAAAAAGTATCTTAAAAATATTAGACCGGCTCGGGCCCAAAAAAATTGTTGTGGCTTCTTCTGCTCCACAAATAAGATACCCCGATTGTTATGGAATTGATATGGCAAAGCTGGGCGATTTTATAGCATTTCGTGCAGCCATTGAATTGCTTAAAGATAAAGGCAAGGAGTCCATCATTAATAAGGTTTATAAAAACTGTAAAGAACAGCTAAAAAAACCATTGGAGGAAATAAGTAATTGTGTAAAAGAGATTTATGCCCCGTTTACTGCTGTTGAAATATCTGATAAGATCAGTCAAATGTTATCCTATAAAAGCAATATCAATGCAGAAGTACAAATCGTATATCAAAGCATTGAAAATTTACATGCTGCCTGCCCTGATAATAAAGGAGATTGGTATTTTACAGGAAATTATCCAACCCCCGGGGGAAACAAAGTTGTTACAACCGCCTTTATCAATTTTATTGAAGGAAAAGATGTACGGGCATATTAATTTTTTGTGTTATATGATACTATTTCTAAGGTTTTTTGTTTATTTTTATATCTTTGCCCGTAAATAGTTGTACTAAAAATTCTCTTAAAAAATGTATGTAGCTTGTTTTGACCTCGAAGGAGTATTTGTTCCCGAAGTATGGATCAATGTAGCAAAAATGACCGGGATAGATGAATTGAAACTGACCACCCGCGATATCACCGACTATGATATTTTAATGCAAAAACGATTGTCAATTCTAAAAGAACATAATCTCAAACTAAAAGATATTCAGAATGTCATTGAAGATATTCAACCACTTGACGGAGCAAAAGAATTCATAGATTATCTGAAAACAAAAACACAAGTCTTCATAGTATCCGACACATTTAGAGAGTTTGCAGCACCACTTATGGAAAAACTCGACTGGCCAACAATCTTTTGCAACAGCCTTGAAATAAATGAAAACGATGAAGTTACAGGCTATAAAATCCGGCAAAAAGACCAAAAGAAGAAAGTAGTACAAGCATTGAAATTACTTAATTATGATGTGGTTGCCAGTGGCGATTCTTATAATGATATATCAATGCTTAAGGAAGCAGACCAGGGCATCTTATTCAGGCCGCCGCAAAATGTTATCGATGATTATCCTGATTTCCCCGTGTTTTATGAATACGAGGAATTAATGAAAAAAATATCAGACACAATCCATTAAAAAATATATTATACCCAATCCATAATATGATCCAACGAATACAAACAGTCTTCCTGATCTTATCACTTGGTTTAATGAGTACTCTGTTCTATTTTTCGGTAGCCAAAATAATAGGTGCAGATGAACATATTTATTATTTTTATTTCGATGGTTTGAAATCGGCGGCTCAATCATCAAAATATTATATGGAAACATTACCTCTTGCCATATTGTTATTTGGAATTTGTATGGTTAATCTGATTACCATTTTATTATATAAACGAAGAGTCCTCCAAATGCGTTTATGTATATTCAATATCTTATTAATGATCGGCTCCATTGGATTGATGTATTATTATTTAATGCATATGAATTCAATCTTAAACGGAAGCATCCATTACGATTATCCTTTTATCTTCCCTCTTATTTCCGCCATACTTACATACCTTGCATTCAGAGGTATTAGAAGAGATGAACTATTGGTCAGGTCGCTTGACAGGATCAGATAGATAAGATTTATATATCATCAAAATTTTGAAAATGTTTGTCAAGGTGATACATTGTTGTCATTATGATA
>CAYMKE010000232.1:0-4134 GCA_964390955.1 uncultured Bacteroidales bacterium
AAACTCTATTTAGTTGGAATAGGTGTAAAATAATATTTTTTACTTGTACATTTCATCATTTATATCCAACTGTAAGGGTTTAATTTTATCGCCCCAATAAACAGTAGTGTGTGGGAATGGGATTTCAATATTTTGTTTATCAAATGCATATTTCAGACGTTTCCTGTATTCACGCCCTACTGTCCATTGTTTAATAGGTTGCGTTTTCAGGCGTGCTTTAATGATTACGGCACTATTGGCAAACTGATCCACACCGAAAACCTCAATAGGTTCAATAATCATTTCTTTAAATTCAGGGTCATTATACAATTCCTCACCTACCTCTTTCATAATCTTCATAACCGTATCCGGGTCTTCTTTATAAGCCACCCCCATATCAAAAACCATAGCAGACCATTCTTTGGTCATGTTCGAGAGACTGTTGATTTTCCCGTTTTGAAAAATATGAACAATACCTGAGAAATCCCTTAGCGTGATAGTTCTTAACTCAATTTTCTCAACCAACCCTCCTGTTCCGTTAATAATTGCGACATCACCTGTACGCACCTGGTTTTCGAGCAAAAGAAAAAAACCGGAAATAAAATCCCGCACCAATTCCTGTGCACCAAATCCAACAGCCAGTCCAATGATACCGGCACCGGCCAAAACAGGGCCTATATCTACTCCTACTTTTTTTAAAAGGATCATAATAAGGATTGACCAGATGACAATCACCATGACACTTTGAGCTATAGAAATCAACGTGTTGATCCTTTTTTCAGCTTCCACAGGAGATGTTTTTTGTGATTTTCCGGAACGTTTGATCAATGTCTTTTTGAGTTTTTTAAATGAAAAACGAATAACCTTTAATGCAATAATGCCGATAACAAGAGCTATCAATAACCCCGGCAGTTCACCAATCACCCATTTTTGTAATTTATCAAGTATTACTTCCCATATATTATTCATTTGTTTATGTTTTTGATGTTACTAAAATACCCAAAATTACACTTTTTTTCGCAGAATACTTTCTACCGATGGCATATCTCGAGAAACGGACAATACTCGCAACATTTGGTATTTCCTGTTTGATAAAAAGGTATATCCGGATTGAAAATATCCTGCAATAGATCCATCACACATTCTTTAAAATGATCTTCATATTCGTCAAACCCTGTTACTTCTTTTTTACCGTCTTTTAATATTGTCTCAAATCCGCTTGTATAAATAGTCTTTAAAGGATAAACCGCGGGAGCAATAACAGGATTTTGATTGTCAGCATATAGCATACAATAGAAAAAAAGCTGAAAAGCAGTGGTATTTCGATTATGATCTTCACGGTTAAATAAATGATCAATCCCGTTAAACCGGTTGGCAGCCTCCCCTGTTTTATAATCAATGATCCTTGTCATCCCCTCTTTCATATCTATCCGGTCTATCTTACCCCCCAGCCGTGCTTTTTCTGTAGTATTATGGATATTTACAGGCAATTCGGTATAATATGATGCTTCCATTTCTTCAAGTTGAAAAGGGGCAAACAGATGGTCTTTCTTCAATAATTGTAAGATAAATTTATTCAGTATATGTTTTACAATAATATTTTTACCGTGGTATTCCGGTTTTTTATTCTGTTTTCCATAATACTCACTCATAAATGCTTCATCAATGGCCCGGTCTATTTCAACTATATTTTTTGAAAGATTTAGAATCAATGATTTATCAAGCATTTGCCCCAGGTATGGATAATACAATTCATAAATTGATTTATGTAATAAATTTCCAAAAAGCATGGGGTCCACTTCTTCTTTGACTTCCTCAGCCTCTTTCAGTCCGGCAATGTAATGGAAATAAAATTTTAATGGACAATCCAAATAGGCATTCAACGCTGTGGGAGACAATATCCGGGATCCGCCGGGAGATATAAACTCATTTAATGTCAAAAGTACATCGTCATTTTTTTCCACAACCACCTGTTTAGGAAGAGAAGTGGCTGTGCGATGCACAATATTATATTCTTTGATATCAAATGGAGTCTCGTATTTTAGCTGGTATACATACCGGCTCATCTCCCCTTTTTGCATGCCTTCGGTTTTGGTGTGATAAACCAATGAGATATTTTTAGCTCTTTGCATGCTTCTGTAAAAATAATATGCATACATTGCATCAGTATGATCAACTGTCGGAAGCCCAAACCCCTTTCGTAAATTATATGGTATGTATGATTGCTGATATTCTCTTTTCGGAATATTTCCTTCGTTTAAAGAAAGATAAATAATGTTCTCAAAATCCATGTTCCGTGTTTCCAAAACACCCATGATTTGAATGCCTGCAAGAGGTTCTCCGGTAAACGGAACACGCTGACTTTTCATTACTTTCTCCAGCAATTTTAAAAATGTTTTAAGGTTCAATGAAATGTTTTGTTCCTTAATTATTTCTCCGGTTCTTTTCACCTGTTTATATAAATGGTAAATAAACTCTTTGTCTAATGCCTTGTTGTTTTCTGCTTCATCGTTTTGTGTTATTTCTATATTTCGGGACACTTCATACAATATGTCAAGGATATATAAAGAAACTTCCTGAACCGTGTTTATTTGTTTAAATATTTTTTTCATTATATCATTAATATGAAGCTCTCCGGGTGTAAGGTAAATCATATTCTTCTCTGCAATATCCCGTGTTAACTCAAAAATCCCGTTGTCATTAAAAAGGCTCATATATTGATGATTGAGAACATTGGCCACGTGTTGGTGATAAAAAACTGGTTGGTGACCTTTATTCATTTTAACATTTTTCTGAAGTTCTATCAAATGCTTAATAAACCCAAAGGCCTGTGTATTTTGCAACGGGTATCCAAGTGTCACATTCACATCGCGGATTGAATCAGGGAGTGCATGCAACACGGGCAGAAGCAGGTTTTCATCTCCCATGATGATGGCAGTATGAATACTGTTATTATCCGGCGCTTTATCCTGGGAATTGATTAGTTTTTCAATCAAATTTGCCTGTCCCGTCTCTGTTGGAACAGAATATATTGAAATTTGCTTTGATGCATTTAAAAATTCGCCGTGGTCAAAAGTCGTCTCAGGGGGATATTTTTTTATGTTTTCCCTGATAAAGCGCCCTGCTTCTTGCATGGGGTCATCTGTGTAATAATGGTCATAATCCCAGTAAAAAATTGCTTTTTTTCTGTTTTTCAGATAAGTAAACAATTCTTCTTCGCATCGGTTCAATGCATTAAACCCGATAAATACGACCTTTTTATAAGGGAATTCGGGCAAAGTGCCTGATTTAATATGATCAACAACCTGCTTGTAAAGCATCCCTTCGTAACCGAGGTGTTTAGATAATAAAACTTGCTGAAACTGTTCATAGATCGCGTTCAGTACTTCCCATATACTGATAAAATCTTTCTGATGAGCGCTGTTGGGTGGGGTAAAATTTTCCCAAAACGTTTTTATAACCTCAATCTGCCGTTCCGTTAAATAATTGAATTGTTGTTCGATAGACTTGATGGATGCCATGTTTTGAAACAAATCAGCAGCATTTACAAGATATTTATCAATATCATCAAAATCATTAAGCAATGTTTCACCCCAAAAAAAGAACTCATCAAACTGTTCGACCGATTGTTTATTTTGCTTGTAAACATGAAACAATTCAAATAACAATGTAAGCCTGTCAGCAAGTTGTAAGTTTGATAATTCCTGCATCAAATCATTCACAGTAATAATATGAGGACTCCAGAGAGGTTTGTTGATTAATTCTGCATAATACTTTCCAAAAAACAAGCCGGCTCGCCGGTTAGGAAAGACAATACAAAATTCCGAAACGTCATTGCCATATATGGCGTGCAGGTCACGGGCTATGTTTTGAAGGAAATATTTCATCTTTATTAAGTTACTACGTTAATTAAGTTAATTAAGTTAATTAAGTTTAGAGGTTTAAAAGTTTAGGCTCTATTCTAAATTTTAGGTCTCCAACTACCAACTGCCAATTTTTGATCTAAATACCGATTATCTATCAACCGGTTATTGGAAAAGAGCCAAAGCATGTGCGATTTAACCCGAAAAATTCACCGCAAAACGATAGAGATCGACATAAAACACTATTAATAAAGCGTTTTGCAGCCACATTGTAGCTCAGCGGCAATAATCT
>CAYMKE010000233.1:0-4075 GCA_964390955.1 uncultured Bacteroidales bacterium
TTTGTTTATCTCTTTGTGCATTCACGGGCATAATAATACACATACTGCAGACCAGGAAAAGAAAAACAGGGCTAAAATACTTGTGTTTGTGGACCATATTAAATATCATAACAACCAGTGTTTATTGTTTACCATAAAACAGAAAAAATTCAATTTCCAGTACCCGCTATCCATCTTCCTGCAACACATAAAACAAACATCTCTTGAAACAACGAACGAGGAAAAATTTTGTATCTTTTTACATTTACATGTGTCAAATTTAACTTTTTTTTTTAAAATCCAATGTTTTTTATGAAATATTCAGGGTAAACACATGAAAATTGCAATTCATTCATGGGGCATGCTGCAAATTCCGTGGAAAATAATTAAGTAAAAAGCTATCTTTTAGCTTTGTGAAACTTAATGTCCCTTTTCGGTACGTTTGAATTTTAGCGCAAAGGAACGCAGACCAGTCTATCGCCGGGCAAGGTCGCAAAGATACTTTATACTACAATTTAATGTGTTTTATAATTTGATTCGATCATTTTCCACTAAGTTTGCAGTAGAATCCATTCGGTTCTACTGCAAACTCTTTGGAAAACCAGAAATATCTAAAGCTAAAAAGTAATGAAGTCGGGAGTCAGGAGTTATGAATACTTCTTCCGACTTTGGTCTTCCGACTTCTGACTTGTAACCTATCGGTCATTACACACAAAAAGATTAGATAAACAATGGCTCTACTTTATTGCAAATATAACCCTTACAGACTCAATATCCACAAATTATCCACAGAAGTTACCTGGCACAATTTCTGAAGTTGTTCCTTGGCATTTTCTTTATTATCAAAAGATTTTATAACCACCCTATTAAAACCATTATCGGCAGTTCTAACATGACATGTGTAACCCATATTCTCATACTTTGAAACAGCTTTACTGGCATTTTCAGGGGACAAGAAACTACCACCAATGATTAAATATTGATCTTCAATATCATTATTATCTGTATATTTTACATTATCCAGACGATATTTCGCAGGGACATTGACAGATGCCAATGATACTTCTCCGTGATCTCCAACAACTCTGAACTCGGCACGCCGGTTATATTTCCGTGCAGCATCGGATGTAATTTCTTTGGCAATGGGCTTGTTTTCCCCAAATGATTTGGTAATAATAGCATTATCTTTCACCCCATATTGTACCAGATAATTTTTAATTGCATTTGCCCTTCTTTGTGCAAGCATAATATTATAAGATTCATTTCCAATATGGTCAGTATGTCCATGGATTTCAATTTCAAGTTCAGATTTCAGTTTCATAAAATCAGCAAGCTCAGTCAAATTTTCTTCATATTGCTGTCTTATATTGCTTCTGTCAAAATCAAAAAACACAGGTTTAATCACAAGTTCCGGTTCCACTTTTTTATCTTCGTCCTCCAGTGCAATTTTTTCTTCTTTCTCATCATCTTCTTTCTTATCATCTTTTTTCTCTTTTGATGCCAACTCAGAAACATTCAGACGAAATTCTACCGGGTATTCAATTCTATCATGAGTTTCCGGTATATTCACTTCAATGATCTGATTTTGTGTTTTTTCAGAACTCATGGCCAATATAGTAACATCGTTGGCGGGAAGGTCTTTTATTACAAAACTGCCATCTGCTTCAGGCTTATGGATTGACAATGTATCATCAGTTTCATTGTCAATTACAGCTATTTTCAGATCAACAGGGATTTGGTTATCCAGATCCGGGATATAAATTTGTCCCTTTAAAGTAAATAATCTTTCTCTTGGAGGCATTTTTAAGCTAAAACAATCAGACCCGCTGATGCCGGCACGTCGCTTATTGCTGTTTTGTGGACAATAAATGAACAAATCCCGGAACGAAACAATATATGCAAGATCATTCCCAACGGTATTATACGGATAACCCAGGTTTATAGGATAACCCCATTGATTGTTTACTGAATCATATACAGATACAAACATATCAAAACCACCCATATTGCCATGTTTTTCGCTGCCAAAATACAATTGATTTTGTTGTTCAAGTAAAAACGGTGTTTCTTCATGCATGTCAGTATTTATAATATCACTTAGGCCATGGGGAACAGACCAGTCTTTGGTTCTATCATCTCGCTCGGAAACATAAATATCAAGACCACCCTTTCCTCCTTTCCTTGCAGAGGTAAAATACAATTTGGTTTCATCTTTATTCATAACAGCATGGCTTTCCCATCTGGAGGAATTGATGTTTTTGTTTAGTTTGGTTGCAGTTTGCCACTTTCCGTTTTTAAATTCTGACTTATAGATGTTGCCATCATTATTGTCATCCTGGACAAGCAACAAGATTGTTCCATCATAAGATAGTGAGGTCGGCATGGCAAATCCATTTCCACCAAGATCATCCGTGATATTTTCCGGATCAGACCATGAATCATTTTTCCATACAGAATAATAAATATCATCTACAGGGATGTGATACAGAGACCTGTTGATATTGATATCAGGCGGATAAACATTTTGATTTCCTATTGTATAAACAAATACAGAATCATTTCCACTGATAACAGGGCATCTCAAATACTGACCTTCAGGAATATCAATATCAAAACTGTATTTTTTTACCTGAAATTCTTCAGGAGGATTATTCATTGAAAATTCACAACTGGAAATTTCAAGGTCTATCAATTTATCCGTCAAACTTTCCATGTTTTTTTTCTTATATGACTTATAGGCCTTAAAATGTTCAATGGCTTTTTCATAATCAGATTGCAAACGGTATGCAACCCCAAGAAAATATTCTGTTTCAGGTGGTGATTTTGTTTCCCTGAAATTATCATTATATTTTTCGGTAATGTTTTTCTGCGCTTTTTTAAGGTATTCTATCGCTTGATCAACATCATTCAACTCACTTTCATATAAATAACAATAGCCTATTTTAAAAGCATAATTTGCATTGTCAGGATATTTATCATAAAGAATTTCGTAATTTTTCAGTGCATTTCCATGATCATAAACAGACAGGCTTATTTCAGCTTCTTTCCAAAGCTTTCTTTCACTTTGGGCATATAATGTTATTACACTAATCATTAAGCAAAAAAACACAAATAGCACTTTGAAAAAATGCCCTTTCATATACGATGCTTTTGTTTTGTTTAATCCCATAACAATTTGTTTCTTTAATTTATTCAGCTTTAAAAATATTAAAATGATGTTTTTTTAAATTTCTTCATATTAACATTTTATAAACAAGGCTTTGTTTATATTAATATGATTCCATAAATAATACCATTGGAAATTACTATATATTATAAATCTACATTTTAAATTCATTTTTTTTATAAATTAACCTTATACTTTTTCTACTTAAATAAGTTATAAACAAAGCTTGTTTATATCATCACTCACCCCTTCCTTTTTCATGAAACAGTTAATTTTATTGCATCGTTCATACATACATTTCTCTGTTGTCACGAACTCACAAAATACAGCAACTTAAGCACGGAAAACAAGGTTTTCATCTCATTACGGATAAAATCATGAAGAACATGACTTCCTTGCCTGAACACAGATTAATTCATCTCTTTATTAAGCATACTTCAGCAGGGTTGACGCTAAACGAGTATGCCTGCCTGGATGTTAGGGTAGCTCTACCCCATTTCATCCAAAAACCGGTACCCGAATCATGATTATGATTACTTGCATACTGATGAAGGAGTAGAAGATATGCCAACGCATATTAAAGCTTTGCTAACAGGCCACACTGTAACCATACCCATTACAAATCATTCTTTTTCGCCTGGCACCCGGGAAAGCATATACCTAAGGGAATTCCGAAAAAAGCAAGTACACTACAACTTATTATGCATTATCGAAAATTGACTGATATGCTTTTATGATAATAATGTTACACGGCATTAAAAAATTAAAGTAATTTTTCTATCTTCGTGAAATTGAAATTTAATAAATAAAACATACACAACATGCAAAAATTATTATTACTTGGAGATGAGGCAATTGCACAAGGTGCAATTGATGGTGGGATGTCAGGATGTTATGCATATCCCGGCACACCATCAACCGAAATAATGG
>CAYMKE010000234.1:0-4061 GCA_964390955.1 uncultured Bacteroidales bacterium
CTCATAATCCCATAAAGCATTGATTATTAAGTTCTGGATCAGGAGGTCTGAATTTGTGATTTGTGATTTGGTGCTTTAATCGCAAAAAAGTGACTTTATGGACAGACACTAATTAAATTTAACAAATTGTGTTTTCAGGAATCACTGGATAAACTTCAAATATCCATTTCATACATCCATTTCAACAACAGTTGCACCTGTGCCTCCAGAACGGATGTCTTCATCTTTGAATGAGCTGACAAGCTCTTCCGATTGTAAATAATTCCGGATTACCTGCCGTAAAATGCCATTGCCCTTCCCATGAATGATCCTCAGGGTTTCGACATGATGTATGATGGCATTGTCTACATGATTTTTTACTATTTGCAATGCTTCGTCTGCCCGTTTTCCACGGATATCTACCTCATATTTGAAGTCTGTTTTTGCCTGGTTGGTGATAATATTTGTTTTTGTTTTGCCAGGCAATGTTTTTGTCAGGCGCGTGTATTCATGTTCTGAGATTTTATCAAGCTTCTTTTTCTGGATTTCCGTTACAAGATTGCCTATTTCAATTTTGACTGAGTTTTTGTGGATGCTCATCACCCTGCCAGCTGTTTCTTGTCCTTTTATCTTTACAGGGTCACCCCGGCTGATTTCTCCGGGAACGGATGTTTCTTCGTGTTGTGTTTTTTTATGTTGTTTTATATGTTGTTCAAATTGATAGTTAAGGTTTCTTAATTTGCTGTTTATCAGGTAATCCTGTTCATGAATTACCTCTGTTGATTGCCTGATATGTGAGTCAAATTCTTTTCGTATCTTTTTCGTGGTTTCTTTTTCTGCATTGCTTTCTTTAATCCGGCGAATGGTGTTTTCTATTTTTTGATTTATTCCGGAAAGAACCTGATCTGCTTTGGCATTTGCTTGGTCAAGGATTTCCCGGCGCATTTTTTTTGTGTTTTTTAATTCCCGTTCATATTGATTGAGCAATGATTTTAATTTGTTTTCTTTGGATGCTACTTCCCTTGTTTTTTGCTCAAAGTATTGTTTGCTCCTGGTTATTTCTTTTAAATTTTTATCAAAATCAACATGTTCTTTGCCTGCTTTTTCTTTTGCTTTGTTAAGCATATGTTTATCAAGTCCTATTTTAGAAGCAATTTCAAAGGCAAATGAGCTGCCCGGGGTTCCGGTTTCCAAAATATACCTGGGCATTAATTTAACAGTATCAAATAACATGGCTGCATTATTGATGCCTTCTGTATTGGTTGCAAAATGTTTAAGGTTACTGTAATGGGTTGTCATCACTCCGTATGCTTTTTTCTCATTTAGCCCTTCAAGGATTGATTCGGCAATGGCACCGCCTATCCGTGGTTCAGTGCCGGCCCCCAGCTCATCAACAAGTGTCAGGGTACGGCCGTTGGCATGTTCAATGAAATGTCTCATGTGTAATAAATGGGAACTATACGTGCTGAGGTCATTTTCCAATGATTGATCGTCACCGATATTTAAAAATAATTGTTCAAAAATACAACATTTACTGCCTTCACGGACCGGAATCAGGATCCCGCATTGAAACATGTATTGAAGCAAACCCACTGTTTTCAGGCATACAGATTTACCACCCGCATTAGGCCCTGATATTAATAATATCCTGTTTTGAGGATTCAGTTGTATGTCAAGTGGTACGGTTTTCTTTTTCTCTTTTTTATGGGTTAAATAGAGCAGTGGATGCACTGCATTTTTCCATTCCATTTCCAGTGTTTGGTTTATTTCAGGTAGATTTCCTCCAATCCGTAAGGCGAATAATGCTTTGGCACGTACCAGGTCAATCTCTCCTAAAATATTATAATTTTCTTGTAATTCAGGAATATATGGGCGGATATCATCTGCAAATGCAATAAGAATTTTAATGATTTCCCTGTTTTCTGTAAATTTCAACTCCCTGATTTCATTGTTCAATTCTACAATTTCGGCAGGTTCGATATAGGTTGTTTGGCCTGTGGCAGATTCATCATGGATGTATCCTTTGATTTTTCTTTTTTGTTTAGAATAAACAGGGATTACAGTCCGTCCGTTGCGAATGGTTAATTGAGCTTCAGGAGTAACTATCCCGTCTTTCTGTGCTTCTTTAAATAGTTTATTGATGCGTGCGGATACATTTTTTTGTTTTTCATATAAAGAAATACGAATATTTTTGAGGGCAGGGGAGGCGTTGTCTTTGACCTGCCCCTGGTTGTTCAGAATCCGGTTGATCCTGTCTTTAACAAAGTCGTGTACTACAATTTGGTGAATTAATTTTTTTAAATATGGAAATTGTTCAGGTTCTTTTTTAGCAAAAAATGTTTTGACGGCTTTGATGGCAGACAAGCTTTGCCGTAAGTGTCCGATTTTTTCTACATCAGGGTACGTTCCTTCGGCTTTTAATTTGTTCAGAGCTTGTCTGAGATCAAAGTAGTGGTCTGATGGAAAATGATCTTCATGCAAGCAAATTGTTTTGAATTCATCGGTTTGTTTTAAGTTATGATGAATGATTTCATGGGAGAAAGAAAAATGGATGGAGTCTACCTTTTCTTGTCCCATAAAGCTGATGGTATGTTCTTTTAACAAACCCCGTATTTTGTCAAATCCAATTTTTTCTTCAAAATTCTCCGGATAAATCATGTATGAAGGCACAATTATTTTTATTATCAAAGATAATATAGTCTTTATAAATCACATGGCAGAGGATATTTTTGTTATAATTTATCGTTTTACCCTTGCATTGCCTTCCCAGATACTCCAAATCTGTTCTTCATCCGCTGGTTGAGCATAATCTGTGAGCATAGTGGTTGCCAGGGCGCCGCTTGCCCATCCAAATTGCACCCATTTTTCTGCTTCCCATCCTTTTAAAATGGCATAGAGCATGCCACCTACAAATCCATCACCACCACCAATTCTGTCCAATACGGATATCTGACGTGGTTGCACCACGTGCCAGTCATTGCCAGCGGAAACAATGGCACCCCATAAATGGCTGTTCGTATTAATAACCTGACGTAATGTAGTTCCAAAAACCAAAACATCAGAGAATGTTTTTTTCGTGGTATTGATCATTTCTTTAAAGCTTTCTATTTTGGCTGATAGGTCTTTTCCCCCGGCTTCGGGGCCTTGAATGCCAAGGCATAATTGGAAATCTTCTTCATTGCCTGCCAATATATCCGATATGCCGGCTATTTCTGTAAATATACCTGAAAGTTCTTTTTCCCTGTTTTTCCAGAAAGAAGCCCTGTGGTTAAGGTCAAACGATATTTTGGTGCCGTATTTTTTTGCTGCTTTGGCTAATTCAAGACAAAAATGTCCTGTGTCTGATGATAAAGCAGCGATCAAGCCTGATAAATGGATAATTTGCACCCCTTCTTCACTAAAAATTCGTTCTAGGTCAAAATCTTTAACATTCAGTGTGCGTCCTACTTCACCGGCACGGTCATTGTAAACCCGCGGGCCGCGTGTGCCATATCCGCTGTCAGCAATATTGATCTGGTGCCTGTAGCCCCAGGGACTTTCCTGTACAACATCAACCCCTTCGTAGTCCATGTGCCTGCTCTTAAGATTATCCTGGATGATACGGGCAATCGGGCTTCCTTTTACAAATGTTGTTAATACTTTAACCGGTAACCCCAACAAAGAAGCTACACTGGCCACATTGGTTTCTGCACTGGTTGCCTGCATTTTATAATTATCACTGCAATGGACGGGTTGTCCGTTTGCAGGCGTTATCCGTATTCCCATGCTTGTTGGAACGAGCATGGAATATTTTGCATCCTGGCGCAAATCAATTGTCATAGTTTACCTCCGTTTTAATAATTTATTGAATGATTTAGTTAATAATATTGTTTTAAAAGACAATGATTTATGTTTTTAATGCATTGTCCCCATATAAAGAATCATTTTACAGGCGAAGTAAAATTAATATTTTTTTAAGGTTTGAAAAACGAATTTCGTTTTCAAAAGTATGTAAATTTATTCTAAATAGGAAAGCATTAAGAAAAAAATACTTCTATGTAGTGTCCGTCTCTAAAGTCAAGTGTTTGGATCATAATGTTCGG
>CAYMKE010000235.1:0-3999 GCA_964390955.1 uncultured Bacteroidales bacterium
ACCTACAAACCTACAAACCTACAAACTTACAAACTTAGTAACTTAAAAATAAACAGATGAAATACTATATCATAGCCGGTGAAGCATCCGGGGACCTTCACGGGGCATCACTCATAAAAGAATTTAAGGCTATTGATTCTCATGCGCAATTCAGAGGATGGGGGGGCGACAACATGCAGCAAGAAGGAATGGATCTGGTAAAACATTACAAAGGCCATGCTTTTATGGGGTTTTTTGAAGTGGTTTCCCATCTTCGTCCAATTCTGAAAAACCTGTCTTTATGCAAACAAGACATTATTTCATACAATCCCGATGCGGTAATATTAATAGACTATCCCGGTTTTAACCTGGAGATTGCAAAGTTTTCCAGAAAAAATCAATTAAAAGTATTCTATTATATTTCACCAAAAGTGTGGGCATGGAAATCTTCCAGGGTGAAAACCATTAAGAAAAATGTGGATAAGATGTTTGTGATCCTCCCGTTTGAAACAACATTTTATGAACAATACCAATATTCCGTTGAATATGTTGGGAATCCGGTAGTGGATAAAATAGAGGCAGAAAAAAGCAAAGGAGTTGAACGGGAAATATTTATTAATAAAAATAACTTGCCCGATAAACCTATTATTGCAATTCTTCCCGGAAGCAGGATACATGAAGTACAAAAATGTCTGCCTCATATGATTGAAGCCTGTAACGATTTCAATCAATATCAGCTTGTGATTGCCGGTGTATCTACGATTAATGCAAGTTATTACCAACATTATGTGCATTTGCCCAATGTCTCAATGGTTATTGACCAGACATATCAATTGCTTCAGCTGGCTGATGCTGCTATTGTGACATCAGGCACAGCCGCGCTGGAAACTGCTTTATTTAATGTCCCGCAGGTAGTATGTTATAAAATTAGTTTACCAACCTATATAATTGGCAGGATGTTGGTTAAAATAAGATTTTTCACACTGGTCAACCTGATCATGGGTAGAGAGGTAATCAAAGAAATACTACAATTCAATCTGACAGATGAAATAAAAAAAGAGATGCATAAAATCCTGTTTGACAAGGAATATGTTAAAACAATGAAAAATAATTACCGTCATTTAAAAGAAAAACTCGGCGGAAAAGGCGCTTCACAACGAGTCGCCAAAAAAATTGTATATGATTTGACTGTTCATAAACCCGAAAAATGCACCGAAAAACGATAGAGAACGGCATAAAACACTATTAATAAACCTCTTGACTTTCTGCAATCTCTTTTTTTATTAACTCAAATTTGGGGTAATGCGTACCATTATCTTTGCACATCTGCTTCGTTGCTAAGCCCTTGAACCTTTAGCTCACGAACACAATTAAAAAATTATTTTTTTGTGAGTAAATAGAATGCTATGTCTGCGGGCTTAGGCATCTTGCATCTGCACAAAGCCAATGGCATGAATTTTCCGGGTTAATACCAAACAACCGGACGTTTTTTGTCCTATTACAGATTGTTTTTACAGGGCATTGAAAAGAATTTACTGTACTCATTTAAATTAATTGTATTATCAGCATTATTTTTTTATTTTAAAATTTGCTATACAATCATTACCTCTGCCATGTATTGGCCGACAATATTTCTATCTTTGTTTACAAATATAAAATTACAAATTATGGCAATACGAGAAATAAATCAACGGCAACATTTAATTATCAGAAGGCTCAAACGGACCCCTTGTACTTTTGAGGAATTACAGGATTATTTAAAACAAGAATCCGAGATTCGAGGAGACGATTTAACCATGTCTATCCGTACTTTTAAACGAGACAGGGAGAATATTTTTATTACTTATGGGATAGATATTGAATATGATTCATCAATAAAAGCATACAAGATTAACAAAGACTTTCCTCTTGAGGTCGAAGAACGAATTATGGAGGCCTATGATTTAATTGATACTTTTAAGTTAAATCAGGACATTAAAAATTTTGTCCATTTTGATCAAAGAAAAGCGCATGGTACTGATAATATGTATGGTATACTACATGCCATAAAAAACAAATTGGTTATTAATTTTGAATACCATAAATATGCTGATATAAAAGCAACTTTCAGAAAAGCGCATCCTTACTTGCTGAAAGAATTTAAAAGTCGTTGGTATTTATTGGCAAAAGACTTAAAAGATAATAGAATAAAGACTTTTGCTTTAGATAGAATAATAAGTATTGAATTAAAAAAAGAAAAATTTAATATTCCTGCGGATTTTGATGCACACGCATTTTTTAAACATAGTTTTGGAATTGAACGAAATGAAGATGATGTTTTGAATGAAGTGGTTTTATCTTTTTCAGCGTTTCAGGGAAAATATTTAAAGTCCATGCCATTACATCATTCACAGGAAGTACTAATTGACAATGAACAAGAATTCCGGATTAAGTTAAACATTTACCTCACTCATGATTTTCTTTTGGAATTATTATCTTTTGGAGCCAATGTAAGAGTAATTTCTCCAAATATCTTGATAGAGCAATTAAAAGAACATTATACTAAAGCTTTAAATCAATATAAGTAAATATGATGAATACAGAATGTGATCAAATATGCAAACTATTATCAAGTATTGGCAATAGCTCCATACTTAAAACCAATGAATACCATATTGACAAGAACTTGTTTCCGATTTTATATAATAAGATTAGAGAAAAAGAATTAATGCATAGTGAGGCAATAGCTCTTATTTTAGAAGAAGCAAAACAGAATGGAATTTGTAATTCATTATTTAAAAGTCTATTTGAATTAATGGAGATAACAGATTATCAGTGTTGTTTTAAAAATATTATTATTGAAACAGAAAGACGAATTACCAAAGATCGCAGAATAGATATTTTATTAACATGGGAAGAAAATAATAATAAAAAATATGCCATAATTATCGAAAATAAACTAAACAATGCACCAGATCAAATCAATCAATTAAGCGACTATTACAGAGACATTAAAAATGAAGGATATGAAGTATTGAAAATTGTTTATCTCCCGGCTAGTGTAACGAAAAGAGCAAAAGAAATAGGAGATATTGAGGCAGATAACCTATTAATAAACCTATATCCTGTAAACCTGATAGAGTGGTTAACGAATTTTGTTCAAAATGGAATAAATATTGAGGACGAATACAGAAGCATTATACAAGGATATATTACAATTTTAAAATTAACTGATATGGAAAATAAACGCATAGAGGAAAACTTTGAACTAGCAAGGATTATCGGTAAAGATGAAATCAATATTCTCAGCGCCTTTAAAATTCAGGATAGGTGGAATGATATAAAATGGCATACTGAATGGGACTTTTGGAATGATTTTAAAGAAATCATTAAAGAACCCTATAAAAAACAAATTCTTAATGAACAAAAATTTTCACAGGAGTACATTTCATCTGCTACCCATCGCAAACAAAATAGAGATGTTTTTTATGGAATAACTTTCAAGATTGCAGAGAAAAATGATTATTTAGTTTGTTTGTCAATTGAAAGAGGTTACAGTAATATGTATTATGGGATCATCGTGAAGGATGGCAACGAAGAATGGCAGCGCCATTCAAATAACGAGGTTTTTAAGATATTAAAAGAAATAGCAAATCAAAAAGGTTATTCTACGCTGCAAATAACTGATGAGGATCTATGGGTACTGTCAAAACATTTTAAACATGAAATTAATTTCGATGCTTTCTCTTCAAACGAGACATTAAAATTGATTAATAAAGGTTATAGGACTAAAATCCTTAATGAATGTTGGAAGGAAATTGAACATCTTATCTCGGATTTTAAAGAGATAGTAGACTCTGCGAAAGGATAAAAAACAATACCATTGAATCTGTTGAAATTATTCAGAAAGCCATCAATAGGGTATTCCTGGCTTTTAATACTGACCCCGAATTAACAAAACTATTTAGTGTTTGTCCATAATGTCCGCTAACCCCGATACAGTCATTCTTCCTTACGGGGCAGGCTTCGTTATGCTTGCCC
>CAYMKE010000236.1:0-3942 GCA_964390955.1 uncultured Bacteroidales bacterium
CTCGATGGAAAAACAATCCATTTACGCGAGTAAACTCCTTATTTTTCCATCTTCGCAAGCCTCGAAACCTCCATTATAAAGATTTTTATACATGCAGACATATTTTCAGGAGGTTCCATCTGACCATTAAAAAAATATAAAAAAACCAGATGAATTCGGACTTTATAACCTGGACACTGACTTTATGGACAGGTACTACATTAGTATGGCATGAAAATAGCATATTTAAATACTATTTGACATAGATCCATTTATTTATAAAAAATGCAAAGCAATACAAAAAAGAAATTTCCTGTTTACGGATGGACAGGCCTGGCCATGATCGCTGTATCCTGGACACTTATCTGGAGCATGCCGGGATACAGGACAGATTATAGCTTTTTCCCGCTTTGGCTTGGTTACATTATCACTGTTGATGCATTGGTCAAATACCGCCGGGGGTCTTCATTATTATCAAGAAACAAGGTCTATTTTGTTTTGCTATTTGTCATCTCGATTCCTGCCTGGTGGTTATTTGAATTGTTTAATTCACACCTGCAAAATTGGCACTACCTTGGTTCCGATCATATGAGCAAAACCGGCTATATTTTACTCTCTTCACTCGATTTTTCAACAGTGATCCCTGCAGTATTTGAAACCGCGGAATTAGTGGCCTCTTTCAAATGGTTTAAAAAGACTTCTGTCAACATTAAAATCGGGGATTCAATATCTACCCAGCTACGAATTTTTGTGCTGGGAATACTCATGCTCATTGCTTTATTATTATGGCCAAATATTTTCTTTCCTTTGGTCTGGCTGTCCGTATATTTTATTCTCGAACCCATCAATGTCTGGTTAAAGAACAGGCACCTGGTCTTATTTACATCAAACAAAGACTGGCGGCCTTTGTTAACCTTGTTTACAGGCGTTCTTATCACCGGATTTTTTTGGGAAATGTGGAATTTTTATGCCTATCCAAAATGGATTTATTCACTGCCATACGTTGAATTCTTCAAAGTCTTCGAAATGCCCATCTTAGGTTACCTGGGATATATTCCTTTTTCTCTTGAATTATTTGCCATCTACCATTTAATCATGGGACTCACCACAAAAGACAAAGCTAAAGGATATTTAAAAATACATCCGGCTCAATAAATTTTATTTTATTCAAATCGGCCGCCTGCCATGCCGGTTTATAACAGATCAATAGTCATACATAAAAGCACCCTTTTCAGAAACAGAATAGTAGTCAATATTTTTTTGTTCGCATTGGTGTTTCCATTTTTTTAGAGAATAATATGGTACTGAAGAGTCTAAAACCAATTGATTAAAGTCTATAATATTGCATATTTTATCAATCGCCGGATCAATACCTTTCCCAATGATCACATATTTTGCTTTTAATTTTTCAGGTGATTCAAATTTATCGAAATCTTTATGCAACAACACAATGTTTGTTTTATCTGGCAACCGGACATATACATTGCCTTTTAATTTGCCTGTAAATGGATGATATACAGAGGTTTCTTCTTTCATTAAATGCTGATGCGTGATCATGAATGGTATGCTGATTTTGTGCTTTATCCAATGATCTGACAAAAATGCCTGAAGCATCTTTTTCTCTTTTACACTCCTGACATTATAAAATAACATATTCTGTTTATGCTTCAAAATGTCACAGGCTGAAACTCCGGGTATGTTATATACATAAAATCTCTTTTGGGTGGATATTTCAATGTCTTGTATGATGCACCGGGTTAAAAATAAAATAACACACATCAAAAAAGCCAATAAATATTTTGCATTTATGATGATCAGGTATCCTGTCAATAGCATAATCATGAAATACAGCAATATAATTTGTATTTCATCTATTGATATGGAATGTATAGTTGAAAATGGGATATTATGAATAAAACCGATGATATTGTTCAGCAAGCGAATATTCCATGTGAATATATCAACTAAACCAGATGCAACGATATCAAAGGGTGAAACGATAAATAGTAATACTCCAAGATAAATAGCAATAGTCACCAAAGGAATGGCAAATATATTTGTGAATAAAAAACATACGGGAAACTGATGAAAATAATACATAACAACAGGAAAAACAGCTATTTGAGCAGCAATGCTGACAGCAGCCAACGACCATATCTTTTGAAGCATCGGATTGTTCAATGAAATCAATGAATATATTTTTGGATAAAAAAATACAATGCTGATAACAGCAATATAAGACAATTGAAATCCGACATCTTGTATTAACAACGGATTGAATAGTAAAATAAAAAAGGCTGATATGGACAGGGTATTATAAACATTAACATCTCTTTTAAATGTATTTCCAATGGACAGAATACTGAACATAGTAACGGCTCTTACTACTGAACTTGACATGCCTGTCAGTACCGCATAAAATATAAGGACAGCAATGATTATTATTGTTTTAAAAACAGCCCCGTGTTTTATTTTACTGAAAAACAAAAGGATAGAATTTAAGATTACATAAATGACTCCTACATGTAACCCGGATATGGCCAGCAAATGCATGGCGCCAGCCGATGCATATGAATCTTTTAAACCGGGGGTTAACCCATTTTTATGCCCCACAATTAGTGCAGTAGCTATTGCAAACTCGTTTTCAGGCATTTTATGTTCCTGTAAAATAGCAATGTATTTTTTCCTGATACTTCCTGACCAATTCACTAAAATATTTCCTTTATTGCTACATGTTTTGATCCATTCATCTTTTGGCACATACGTACTTGCATATATTTTTTGACACCTCATGTACCCACTGTAATCGAATTCATTAGGATTACCGGAATTGGTTATACGCTGCAACCGGCTTTTAAACAGAATCTGATCTCCTGTATTGAGCATTTTAGCCCGTGAATCTTTTTCAAAATACACTAAAAGTTTACCACTGGTTTTAACCCACTGGCTATCTTGTTTAATACATGTTACCCTGACAGTCAGTTCATATGAATTATCTTTTTCATCAGGTAATGATTCAGCAATGCACAGTATGCTATTTTCGTGACAGATATAATGTGTATAATTATTGGTTGTATATGTAAAATGTGTTAAAATCACTCCCGCATAAAAAAACATCATCAGTATAATTGTACCAAATACCCATCTATAACGGAAACTTTTATCTAAAGAAGGAACGTATGACAGGGTAATGAATATGGTGAATAACAATACAATAACAGAAAAAGAAGGAGTTACTTTTTCAAAATGAATCCGGAATAGTATCCCGGAAATAAACGTTAACACAATCCTTATAAATGGTACTTTCCTGAGCGCCAAATAAGTATCAGACACAATAGGGTATTTTATTATATGTTTATAGAAATATTTCTACAAACATATAAAAAATAGATATCCCCTGATCTAAAAAACAAGTAAAATTACAAACAAAATTATTTACAACTACTATTCGGTAATAATAATTCTTTCTGTTCCTGCCAAACTATTATTGTGGTATAATTTAACAACATATAATCCCGGATTCAGATGTGATATATGTATCTTATTATTGTGTTTATGTTTATGTTTATGTTTATTATTAATAACCATTCTCCCCATCATGTCATATAGATGAATATAATCTATTTTGCCCCGTACATATAAATAATTTCTGGCAGGATTGGGATAAATATTATATCCGGGCGACTCTTGGGTCTTTTTTACAGGAGTAAAATGGTCATCTTTAAGCATAATTGTTCCCACTGTTGACCAGTCATTAGAAAATAAATGCGTATCAGAAGACCAGTAAGCACGTACTAACTCTTCATAATTAGGGTATTGTGAATCATCCGGGTCTGTATCATTGTCCTGGGTATTGATGTCAAAATCGAACGTGTAACCAGGTTCAGGCACAACATCTTTTACACTGTCAACATTCACATATTCAACAAAATAATCCCATAATACATAGGCTTCTAAAAAATA
>CAYMKE010000237.1:0-3932 GCA_964390955.1 uncultured Bacteroidales bacterium
AATAATCATTCTTGTGTGTGCAAAAAATGATTATTTTTTACATGCTCGGTTCATATGTTTATTTTTAAGTTTCTAAGTTTTTAAGTTTAGAGGTTTAGAAGTTTAGAAGTTTAGAAGTTTAGGGGGTGAGAAGTTTAGGGGGTTTAGAGGTTTAGAGGTTTAAAAGTTTAGAAGTTGAGAGGTTTTCCCAATAATTTTTCCAAAGTTTTAAACTTTGGAAAAATTCATTTATAAAAAATTTTTTTCCAAAAAGCCGTTTTTTTTTGTTTATTCCATTGTTTAAGTGCTCTTAAATCATCTATGCTTTTTTCGGGATTGAACTTTTGCCAGATTTTATCCCAACCCGGAAATCCTCCAAAATTTCTGTCATCTATAAACATATCAACCAGGATTTTTCTACTGGTTTTGTCTTTTTCCATCACTTCGCCCTGGTAGTTTTCATTAACAGCAAAAAATTCGATTCCATGTTGTTGGCAAAAATGAATGGCTTCGTCTAATTCTTTTCCTCTTCTTATTGTCCATAGAATAAGAATATGTTTTTGCTCCTGCAAAGCCCTGAGTGTTTCAAAAGCAAAAAGTTTTGGCTTGCCTATTTTGGGGAATTTATTTTCTACAATGGTACCGTCAAAATCAACAGCAATTTTCATTATTATAAGGATGATTATGCTTTTATGCGGACAAAATTAATAAAAATGTATTAATTATTTTTTATATGTAACGCACGTCCAGTTTTCTTTTTCTTTATATTCAATTAAGCGCAGGTTATTTTTTTCCGCTTCTGTGTCAATGGTTTTAAAATCTGTGTTTAGTATACCACTCATGATTAATATTCCGTTTGGATTGAGCGAATCTGCATAACGCGGGAGGTCATTCAGTAAAACGTTTTTATTAATGTTTGCCAGGATGATATCATAGGATTGGGATTTAATCAATTTCACATCTCCATGCAAAATGGTTACATTTTTTGCATTATTCAGCTGTATATTTTCTTTTGCATTTTCAAATGCCCATTCATTATTGTCGATTCCGGTGATTTTTGTGCTGCATTTTTTGGAAGCTAATATTGATAAAATACCAGTTCCACATCCCATGTCTAATGTGGTTTTGTCATTAAAATCAATTAAAAGCATTGATTCGAGAACCAACACGGTGGAAAGATGATGCCCTGTTCCAAATGACATTTTAGGTTCTATAATGATTTCATGAAGGATTGAAGGATTTGCATAATGAAAAGGAGCTCGTATGTAAACTTCATTGTTGACCAGGACGGGGTTGAAATTTTGTTCCCATTCTTCGTTCCAGTTTATATCTTTAACGGGTTGGTATTCATATCTGATTTTGTTAAATATATCTGTTTTTATAAAATCAAATGCTCCGTTTGAAAGGTCAATGTTTTCTTCTCTGACGTATGCTTTTAATCCTTCTTTTGTTTCCCAGAAGGTATCGAAATTGATTGATGATAATTCAGCTATTAACCTGTCTTTTAAGTTTTCGGTTCCGGTTTTATATTTAAAGCTAAATTCTATATATTTATTCACAGTAAAATTTTATTAAATAAAGATATTTGTATTGATTCCTTTAATACAAAATAATATAAATTCATTATGCATTGATTATGCCTAAAAAGTCTTCCGCTTTCAGAGATGCTCCACCGATAAGTCCACCATCTACATCCGGGTTTTTAAATAATTCAGCAGCATTTGATGGTTTGCAGCTTCCACCATACAAGATGGTTGTATTTTCAGCGGTATCTTTTGAGTATTTTTGAGCGATTTGTTCACGAATGAATTTATGCATTTCCTGTGCTTGTTCTGGTGTTGCTGTTTTGCCTGTTCCAATTGCCCAAACGGGTTCATACGCTATGACGAGTTTGTTGAAATCATTTTCTGACAGATCAAAAACTCCTTTTTTCAGTTGTTCCTGGATAACAGATTCCTGGATGTTTTGTTCCCGTTCTTCCAAAAGTTCTCCGATACAGAAAATAGGGATGAGGTTGTTTTCTAAAGCCAGTTTTACTTTTTTGTTGAGTGTGTCGTCCTGTTCATTGAATATAGTTCTGCGTTCCGAGTGGCCAATAATAACATATTTAGCACCTGTAGAAGCAATCATCTCAGCAGAAATTTCACCGGTATATGCCCCGGAAGCTTTTGAAGCACAGTTTTGTGCACCTAAAAACACAGATGTATTGTTTATGATTTTTGATAATTTGTTTAAATGAATAAAAGGAGGGCAAAGAATCACCAAGCGATCATTGGTTTTGTTTTTTATGTGTGTTGTAATCTTTTGAGCCAAATCAATTCCTTCTTCCAGATTTTTGTTCATCTTCCAGTTTCCGGCTACTATTTCTTTTCTCATACGGATATTGTATTTTGATTTTTAAATTTGTTTTAGGCTGCAAATATAGAAATTATCTTTTTTGATATTGTGCTTATTTGCAAATATTTCTTTTCATCTCAATAAAGGTAAGTATTAAAAGGATTAATACCAGGCTAAATATGATGGCGATACGATTTTCGTATTTGTTCCGGTACTCATTTAGCAGGTCTGCAAAATAATGTTCATCCATGTGTTTTGTTGTTGGAATATCATTATAATGCCATTTACCAATTACTGTGCCATTTTTTAATAGTACCAACCCCGGATTGGAACGGATGATTGTTTTAAGTGTTATTTCATCTGCAGTATAAAAAGTGGCATCCAGTTGAAATTTTTCTTTAATTTTTTTGATTTCTTCACGACTGGAAGATGTTAAAGCATAAAATGAATATATGGAGGATTGATTGCATAATTCGATGATGTCTTTGGATTTTTCATAACCTTGTGTTGATCCGCCTGTTAAATCATATGACACCAATAGAAATGAATAATTTTTGTCAGCCAGAATTTTGTCTTCAATATCTGCCCCCTTAGGCGAGGTAATGTTAAAGTCATGAACAGGTGGAATATACCCTTCTGTTATCTGTTTGTTTTCATATTTTACAAATTCCCAATTGGCAGTATCTTTCCATGGATAATTCTCCTCATCAAATTTTTTTACTTTACCGGTGTTTTTGTCTTGGTAGTAAAAAATGGTTTCGTATTCAGCTTCTGGAGCATCTTCTGGCCTTGTCATTTTTTCAGGGAGATATGAACCGATATGATACGGGCGGTAATCCATTACCGGGAGGTGCTTGTAATTATACCAGCAAAAGATAAAAAACAGCACTGTAAATGTCCCGGTAATGCCCCATTCGGTTGTTTCTTTGTAGTATACAGGATAGTTATCTTTATTAAGAAAAATAAATACTACCAATGCCATGATCACCAGGTTTTTCAAAAATGTTTCCCAATTGGTCATTATAATAGCATCTCCAAAACATCCACAATCACTGACAGGGTTAAATATAGCCAAAATAAATGTCAATACGGTAAAACCTACCATAAAGACCAATACAGCCCAGCTAAAAAACCGCATTCTGATACCCCAAAGTAACGCAACACCTATTATAAATTCTGCAATACTTAAAAAAAATGATAGCGGGAATGCCATGAATTCTAATTTCGGCATGCCAAACGCCACAAAATAATCTACGAACTTATATTCAGACCCGAGCGGATCAATTCCTTTTACAAAAGCTGAAAAAATGAATACAGCGCCTACTAATATCCTGCAAGTTATTCTTAATGTTTTCATTCTCTTTTTTTTTAGTAAAACTTTTTTTTATTAAATTCAGTATTGCTAAAGTAAAAATTTTATTGATACGATAAAACATTTATGATAAAATAATCATTATTATCACACACGAAAATGATTATTTTATCATTAAGTTTCCCCGCTATAGCGGGGCAAGGCTATATGGCCTTTTAAAAAATAAAAAATAAACACTAATTAGTGTCCGTCTATAAAGTCATATAAAGTCGCGTAACCAAATTCCAAATATACAAGCACCAAA
>CAYMKE010000238.1:0-3907 GCA_964390955.1 uncultured Bacteroidales bacterium
TGAAGAAGAAATTAGTTTATCAAACTTGAATGTTACCGATGTAAGTGATAATGACCGGCATTGAAATTATATTTACGGATTATCCGGAATCAGCAAAATTACATTCTTTAATTCTTTTTAGTCTTTAGCCATATATGTTCGATATCTTCCAGAGTATGCCTTTTGGTTTCAGGTACAAGTTTCCAGACAAAAATAATGGCAATGATTGACATTACTGCATATATCCAGTAGGCAAATCCATGATTGAACATTTTGGTTAAAAGAGTATTGTCATTCATGATCGGGAATGTCCAGGAAATAATCAGGTTTGCTATCCATTGTGCTGATACTGCAATTGACATGGCTCCTTTAATGCTGTTTGGGAAAATTTCCGAGATCAAAACCCATGTTACCGGCCCCCATGATACTGCAAATGCAGCGATGTAAATCAATATTGCGATAAGAGCAGTAAGGCCGGGGTTTACTGCAATATAAAAAGTAAATCCTAACATAAACATACCAATGGCCATGCCTGCCCCACCAATAACCATCAGTGGTTTACGGCCCAGTTTGTCAACTGTAGAGATAGCAATGACCGTGAATATTAAATTGATACTGCCTACGATAACTGTTTGCAGTAGTGATACGTCAGTTTCAGCTCCCATGTTTCTGAAAATTTCAGGAGCATAATACAGCACCGCGTTAATCCCTACAAATTGCTGAAATACAGATAATAAAATTCCAACTATAATGACAAGCCCACCAAATGAAAGCCATGGGGCGGATTTTTGTACGAAACTTTCTTTTATTTCTTCCAATACCTGTTGTGCTCTTGTTCGGCCTGACAGTTTGGTCAGAATGCTCAACGCTTTGTCATTGTTATTCGTTTTAACAAGGAATCTCGGGGTTTCTGGCACAAAAATAAGCAATATCAAAAATAATGCAGCAGGTATGGTTTCTGATGCAAACATCCAACGCCACCCTGTTTGGTTTAACCACGTTTCCGTTTGCCCTTCTGCGATAAAATAATTTACAAAATAAACAACCAACATACCAAATACAATAGCAAACTGGTTCCATGAGACTAATTTACCCCTGATATTGGCAGGCGATATTTCAGAAATATACATGGGTGAAAGCATGGATGCTATTCCAACACCTATACCACCTATTACCCGGAATGTAATAAATGAAATGATCACTTCTGCTCCCATAAAATTAAGATGATCAGGGATGGATGACCCTATAGCTGAGATTAAAAATAGTAATGCTGCAATGATTAACCCTTTTTTACGGCCTATGGTTTGACTGATGTAACCTGCAACAGAGCTTCCTATAATGCATCCGATCAAGGCACTTGAAATGGTGAATCCATTAATGGAATTGAGAAGGTTTTCACTTACTTCATTGGGTATTGAAAGGAATTTCCAATAAATAATGACTCCAAAAACAATAAAAATAATGGCAGAAAAGATTCCTCCCTTTATTTTTCCGAATAATTTTAACAGAAAGCTGCTTATCAATCCGATAACAATGATAGCACATATAACAACCGCTGCCTTGTATTCAATGATGACTTTTGTTGCCAGTTCATAATTTTCATACAGAGGGATTATGAAAAAATCTTTTAATGCTCCCACTGCTCCGGAAATAACGGCTGTGTCGTATCCAAACAATAATCCGCCAAGTGTTGCAGTTAGTGTTATGGAAAAAATAAAGAATTTGTTTGGTTGTTCCATTGGGTTGTTGTTTTATGGGTTAAATTATTGCACGTATTACAATAAAAAATCTATAAAAGGAACCATGTTCATTATGAACGGGCTCCTTTTTTATAGTTTGTTAAATATACCTGTTAATTATTCCTTCATACAATTCTTGTTTGCCACTGATTTGTTTAGGTTCGCCTGATTTTATGGCGATTTCTCTAAGATCTTCCAGTGTATAAGCGCCTTCTTCAAATTTTTTGCCTTCCCCCTGGTCAAATGATGCATATC
Source organism: uncultured Bacteroidales bacterium (assembly GCA_964390955.1). GTDB lineage: Bacteria > Bacteroidota > Bacteroidia > Bacteroidales > JBBRXJ01 > CAYMKE01. The sequence continues at coordinate 1,974 of CAYMKE010000238.1, forward strand.
GCTCCTTTTTCATCTCAGGTATTTCTGATTTTTCCAGAATTTCGTGAGCAATTATTAAAGCACGGGCAAATGTATCCATTCCATTGATGTGCCCGATAAACAAATCTTCCAAATCGGTAGAGTTTCTTCGTAAGTGTGCATCAAAGTTTAATCCACCGGTAGTGAAACCGCCTGCTTCCATGATGATCATCATTTGTTCAACCGTTTCATTAATATTCGTGGGGTATTCATCTGTATCCCATCCATTTTGATAATCCCCTTTATTGGCATCCATGCTTCCTAACATTCCGGCGTTCGCTGCTATTTGAAGTTCATGTGCACAGGAATGGCCTGCAAGTGTTGCATGGTTCACTTCTATGTTTAATTTGAAATCTTTTTCCAGTCCATGTTCTTTCAAAAAACCTATAATGGTTTCGGAGTCATAATCATACTGGTGTTTAGTGGGTTCCATAGGCTTTGGTTCGATAAGGAAAGTCCCGTTAAATCCGTTTTTCCTTCCATAATCCCTTGCCATAGTAAGGAAACGTCCTAAATGTTCTTTTTCTCTTTTGATATCTGTATTAAGGAGTGATAAATATCCTTCGCGTCCTCCCCAGAAAACATAATTTTGGCCTCCCAATGTTATGGTAGCGTCAATAGCATTTTTGACCTGGGCAGCTGCATATGTCAATACATTAAAATCAGGATTGGTAGAAGCGCCGTTCATATACCTCGGATTTGAAAATACATTGGCAGTTCCCCATAATAATTTAACTCCCGATTCTTTTTGTTTGGTTTTTGCATATTCAACAATTGCCTGTAGCCTTCTTTCGGTCTCATGTATGGTATCACCTTCGTCTACAAGGTCTATATCATGAAAGCAATAAAAAGGAATCCCCATTTTTGTTATGAATTCAAAGGCTGCATCCATTTTATCTTTTGCACGTTCTATAGGGTCTTTTTTCTCTTCCCATGGCATATATCTTGTTCCGGGGCCAAACGGGTCGGGCATGGTATTACAAAACGAATGCCAATATGCTACAGCAAAACGCAGATGTTCTTTCATCGTTTTGTTTCCTACCATCTTATTTTCATTATAAAACCTGAATGACATCGGGTTTTTTGACTCCGGGCCCTCATAAGGGATTTTGTCAATTGAAGGGAAAAAAGCTTTGTCTCCTGTTATTATCTGCATATTTTTATTATTTTTTAATTATACCTTGTTAAAAATGACCTCAATGTTAATCATTTTTTTTTATTTTTTTAACCTTTTTTTTATTTTTTATAAACAACTTTTAACAACATGTCTTTTTTCTATTTGTATTCTTATTGCTTTATATAATGAATTTTAAGGTTCATTTTAACAATATGTCGTTGTTCAATGAATTCACATTGGCTGTTTTTATTTAAGAAAAGAAAAAGCCAGCCATGCCAGGTTTCCTGATCCGGTGATGAGTACTTTGTCATCAATTTGGTAATTTGGAGAATGCAGCGTATGTTGTTCATGGTTGTTTTTTTGAGTTCCGACTCGATACATGACAGATGGATATTTTTGAGAAAAATATGCAAAATCTTCTGCCACCATTTTTATCTCCAGATCATAAACCTGTTCTTTCCCTAAATATTCTTTTGCATTGTCATGAAATAATGATGTCATGTCCGGGTCATTGATCAAAAATGGATATCCCTTTTTGATCTCCATTTCACCTACGCAATCATTGATTTCAGCAATATGTCTTACCGTTTTTTGCATTCTTTCATGTGCTTCAGCCCGCCAGGATTCGTCCATTGTCCGGAATGTACCATGTGCAATTACCTGATCCGGTATGATATTGGTTGCCCCATCTGCTTCGATTTTTCCGAATGAAACTACATTGGGCACTTGTGGTGGGGATTTCCGGTTAATTATATGGTGCACGTGCATCATTGCCTGAGATGCCGCGTATACTGTATCT
>CAYMKE010000239.1:0-3899 GCA_964390955.1 uncultured Bacteroidales bacterium
ACTTCGGCACTTTCAGCATGAGCTAAAGTTTCCAATCAACCAATTAATTAGTGCCTGTGCGAAAACTCTTGTCCCTGATGCGAAAATTTTATTTTCAAGGCTTTCGAAGGCTGAAAACCCGCAGTTTACTGGTGTAAATGAGGAGTTTTCAGGCAAGCATAACGCGGAAAATGGAGTTTTTGCGCAGAGACTAATTAAAATTTTAAGCCTATTCCACCTGTTATACCAATATAACTGATAGAATATCCGGCGCTATTGTTTGAATGATCCAATTTTAAATTTTGCTTATAACATGGTTCAATGAAAATGCCAACATTGGGAGAAATGTTATATTGTATAAATAACCCGGCTTCAATCATGAGCATGAAATTTTCATGATAGGATTTTTTGATTTTATTAAATTCATTGATATCCTTTGTAGATAGAGTTTGCCCTTTTGAATACAGCATGATCCCGGGTAATAAACCGGCATTTAACGTGCAGGTCCAATATTTTGTTTTAATGATATCAAATCCCAATACAATAGGGATGTTTAAATATACTATTTTGTTTATAACTGAATATGCACTACGAGTAGTATTGGTATCAATGTCTGTGATTAGAACTGAATCAGTTGATTCTATCCAGTTATCTGCAGTAATATAAACCCAGGTAGTGTCATTGTTAACATACTGAAAATATGATTCAATAGTATCTGTCTGCCAATAACCTGATTGAGTTACATCATAATAACTATTGAAAACTATTTTTATTTCTTCAGGAAAAAAAACCTTTTCTTTCGTTAAAAACAATTCAGCTCCCAATTTCGTGTTGAATTTGTTTATTTTATATAAAAAATCCAATCTTATGTCAAAAGCCTCTTCAAACGAAGTACTTTTATTCATAAGATTTTTCCATTCTTTGAGTTCATCTGAAGAATAATAGTAATAACCCGATGGGAAATAATACCCAAACCGCGTGTGAATTTCAAAATTTTTCCCTGTTTTTTGCGAAGTTTGGTTCAATAAACCCTCTGGTGCATTCATGATTGTGTCTTGAAAATCCTGATTCTTCAAAGAAGTATCAGGTTTAGTTAAATGAGATTTTGCGGTGTCAATGATCCAGGTGGTATCGTACTCGTATATAATTTTTTCATAACGGATCGTGTCATAAATGATAATTTTGTTCGTGTCAGTATTTTGAAGGGAAGTATCAACCTGGCCATGTATTTCGGAGAAAAAAGTGAGCAGGAAAAAAAATAGAATAAAAGGTTTTTCTATTGATGAGAATTGTTCAAAAAACATAGTATTGTAACCGGTTATTTTATTTGTTTCTTAACGTGTCTATTACCATTATTTTAACCTTTTTCACAACCGTGTCCTGGACAATAACTTTGAGGGTGTCTTTACCGGGCTGATTTGTTGTTTCTTCATAACCACTGTTTTTTACGGTATTCATGGTATCTACTTGTATTATATCATTATTAATGACTGGTTTTATTTTTTTTGTGGTTGATTCTTTATTGCTGTTACTTTGCGTTGACTTTTTATTAGTTGTAGTAGTGTCTTTGCCTGTTACATGTTTTATATTTGATAATGAATCGGCTTGAGATGTATCTATAACAGCTCCACCGGAATTGTGAAAATTATTCACGTTATCATTTGAATGATGTTCGGAAAAATTAATATAAATACAAATGCTTCCAAGAATTAAGCAAACAATGGAAGTAAGATAATACACATTAAAATGAAACCAGCCAAACTTAAAAAAATTCATCCAGAAAATTCTCCTTTTGAATTTTGATAAACGGATATCTGGTTCAAACTTATGCTTGTCGGTCTTTTCTTTTATAAACTCACTTATATATTCAAGATCATCTGTCATTCATTATCATTTTTTATTTTATGTGCTGATAATTCGTACAATCTTCCCTGCAATTGTTTCCTGGCCCTGGCTAATTGCGATTTAGATGTATTCACGCTAATTCCCAGCATGTTAGCTATTTCTTTATGTTTAAATCCATCGAATGTATACATGTTAAATATGGCTTTAAATCCATCTGGCAACTCGTTCACGACATTTAAAATTTCCTCTTTCGTTAACCCCGAGTTATAAATAGTAGATTTGAAGTCTGTATTTGTCATGTTTTCCCCCAAATTCACATTCTCTTCTTCATGGAAGCCATCAATATTTTCATTAATCTGGTAAAACATGAGTGCCCGTTTATTTTTTTTCTTGAGATAAGAGATAGAGTTGTTTATTACTATTCTTTTCATCCAACCTTCAAAAGAACCCTGTTCTTTGTATGTCTTTATATTTGCAAAAATCTTCAAAAATCCTTCTTGCAATAAATCATTAGCTTCATTTTTAGATGATGCATATCGTTCACAAATAGCCCCTAAGACAGGGGCATATTTTCTATATAATAATAACTGGTATTTTTTTTTATATTTTTTACACCCGGTTATTATATTTATCTCTTCTATCATTCTTTTATCTTAATTGATAGACACAAATTATCAAAATGGTTGCATGTTTAAATTAGAAATGTATTGACTAAAAAAATGCAAGGCAAAGAATACAAATTTAGTTAAATTTATCTGTTTAATAAACAATTTTCCTAATGGCCTTTTTCCCTCTCGCGGACTTAACTTCCAATAAATAGGCCCCTTTATTTAGCGCGGAAACATCAACTTCCACACTTTGAGAATTGAAATTTTTTTGCATCAATACCTTCCCTTGTAAGTTGTATATCTTTACACGAGAGACAGGCTGATTTGATTTTATTACAACAAAATCATTTTTTTGCCATAGTAATATATTCAATCCATGATTATCATTAATCCCATCACCTTGTGTATTTACCGGGAATACTAAATCATAAATTCTTATAGATGAATCTTCTGCCATTACCCATATTTCCATGTCGCTATCCAGCATAATGTTTTCCGATTCATTTACCTGTATAGTATCCAACCCTGATATCTTTATGATTTTCAGGGATGCCTTTTCAGAAATAATCAATCCTTCAATCAAATCCTTTAGAGATACATCACCCTGCAGGGATATTTGTTGATTAACCATGTCTAATTCGCCTGATTCTGTAGAAAGGATATAATTTTTTTTGCATAAATACCTGGTGGAATAAATATTAGTGGAACTATCTTCTGCCGTTACCCGGATATACATGCTTGAGTCGACATAAGTTGTGTCCTGTCCTAATACAGGTAAAGCGCCCGGCAGTGGAGAATAGACTAATTCGGCAATAGCCTTATCAGAAAGGATTAACCCAGCTTTAAAAGCGGAAATGAGAAGGTTTTCGGGTACTGCCACTTGTTTATTTAAAGTGTCTAATATCCCGTAACTGGTTGCCAATATTGATTTTTTATCAGATAAAGCCAGGTCAAAGCTGAACCGGGCCCAGCTTCCCGTTCCGCCTAACGCGTCAATTCGTTTTTCAGCATCATCGTTATTCACCCTGGCATGAAGCTCCGGATGTATTTTTGACTCAAGTAGCACGTACCTGGCCCCGTTTTCGTAAACATACTTCCATTTCCATAGTGCCGTGTCATTTGCCGTTCCATCTGTCTCTAAGTAACTTGCACTATTCGATTGTGCTTGTATGTAGCCACCCTGTCCTGCCAATGTTTTCAACCTGATATACCCGTTTCCCGCATCTTCAGTAAAAAACATCTGAGCTGTACCTGAAACAGTGTCTGAAGTTGCTTGAAGGTTGTTTCCTGTTACGGTAATAAATTTTCCCGTGATGTATGATTTTAACCATATATATTTACCTATAGGTGGAGCAGGTTCTTCTTGCCTTGAAACATCCTGCAATTTTATGACGGTTAAAGAAACGGGATCCAGGGTGGTAGTAAAACCACTATCGGTCAACGATATGCTACCGCTTTGCTTAAAAG
>CAYMKE010000240.1:0-3816 GCA_964390955.1 uncultured Bacteroidales bacterium
AAGTTAGCGGACATTATGGACAAACACTAAATATAATTCATTACTTTTGTAAATTAAAAAAAAATAAAATATATTAATTTGGTGTTCTATCACATAAAAGATTCTAAAATATATAAAAAATTATATTTATTAACATTTTTTATTCTAATCTTTCTAAATTCGTGTAATATCACAAAACATGTTGAGGAAAATGAATATTTATTATCAAAAGTAAAAATTAAGATAAAAGATAATGATTTAGATAAAGATGAATTAAAAAATTATCTCAGGCAAAAACCCAACAGGAGAATCCTTGGATTAAAAGTACCTTTAGGGATGTATAGTCTTTCAAAAAAGGACAAAGACAATTGGATACATAATTTTCTCCGTGAAAATGGTGAACCCCCTGTTATTTTTGAAGAGTATGTTACCCGGAAGACAACCGAACAGTTATCTTTATACTTAATCAACAAAGGGTACAGAAATGCCCTGGTAACAGATACGGTGAAAATAAAAGACCAAAAAGCTACAGTTGTTTACAAGATTGAAGCGAACAAACCCTATACTATTAGTAACATTAAATACCAGATAGAAGCTCCTCTTCTTAAACCCTTGATATTAAATGATACATCAAATTCACTATTAAAAAAAGGTATAATATTTGATTTAAATTTGCTTGATAAAGAACGGTCAAGAATAACTAAGTATATTAAAAACAAAGGGTTTTATGATTTTTCAAAAAATTATATCTCATTTATTGCTGATACCAATGCCAGTCAAAAAAAAGCTTCTGTAACAATTAAGGTAGAACAATACAAAGAAAAAAGAGCTGATACAACAGTAAAAAAACAACATCCGAGATATAAAGTTAAAAACATTTATGTGGTAACCGATTATGATAAAAAAAAGGTTATGAAAAACAGTGACATCTTTTATAATACAATGGACACTGTAAAATATGAAAACCTTTATTTTTTATATCACAACGAATTAAAGGTAAAGCCCAAAATGCTTACTCAATCCATTTATATAAAAAAAGATAATTTTTATAACAGTGATGATGTCCAGGAAACACACACACATCTTTCTTCATTAAGAATTATCAATATAGTCAATATAAAATTTGAAAAAAATCATGATTCACTATCTTCATACAATCATCATGTCAGGGAATTAAATTGCTACATCAGATTAACACCGGCCAATCCCCAATCCTATACAGTTGAGATTGAGGGCACTAATTCATCAGGTGAAATAGGAGCGGGCGGAAGTTTTACATACCAGCATAAAAATTTATTCCGGCGTGCAGAAATTTTCGATCTAAGCATAAAAGGAGGTATTGAGTTCATTAAAAAACGTTCTATCACAAGCCTTGACAATACAACAGAGTTTGGTTCCGAGGCACGTCTCAGAATCCCCCGTTTTCTTCTTCCGTTAAAAGGAGAAAACTTTGTTAAAAAATTTAATCCTCTTACCTCTTTTTCAATTTCTTACAATCATCAAAAACGGCCTGATTATACCAGGCGAATAAGCAATATATCTTACGGTTACCGGTGGAAAGGCAATAAACACCTCACCCACATGATCAACCCATTGGAACTCAACTTAGTGAAATTATTGGAAAGCACTTCACAATTTCGGGAACAAATTAACCGGAACCCATATCTCAAAGAAAGTTATGAAGAACATACTATTGCTGTTACAAACTATTCTCTCATTTATAATAATCAATCAATACAACAAACCAAAGACTTTATTTTTGTCCGTTATAATATTGAACCGGCCGGTAACACCCTTACAGGAGTATATAATCTTTTCAATGTTTCCAAACAAAAGGGGGCTTATCAATTATTTGGAAATCCCTATTCTCAATATATTAAAAGCGATATTGACTTTCGTTATTATCACATAATAAATGAATCGGATAAAATAGTATACCGTTTTTTTGCAGGGGCAGGTTTTCCATACAACAATTCATTGGCAATGCCATTTGAAAAAAAATATTTTTCAGGAGGAGCCAATAGTGTAAGAGCCTGGCAGGTTCGTTCATTAGGCCCGGGTTCTTTTCAGGAAGAAGAATTCTATCCGTTTCCAAATAATCTTGGAGACATTAAGCTGGAAGCAAATATTGAGTACCGCTTTGATTTATTTTGGGTGATTGAAGGAGCATTATTTATTGATATGGGGAATATTTGGGCTATTAACCGGTCCGATGAACGCGAAGGAGCTCTGTTCAAATTCGATGATTTTTATAAAGACATTGCCATTGGAAGTGGTATAGGTACACGATTCGATTTCTCGTTTTTTATATTCAGGGTTGATTTTGGATTGAAAACAAGATACCCCCAAAAAAAATCAAACCGGTGGATATTCAACCAGGATAAAATCGGCTCCAATGACTACAACATAAACATCGGTATCGGATATCCGTTCTGATCGCTTATAGACAAAGAATTATAAGCATTTAACACAAAATAAACCTGATATTAACCCCATCATTAAGATAAATTATTATTTTTGCAATAAAACCTAATTAATGTATAACAAAATTTTGTAATAAAATGCAGGAAAAAATTCTTGATAAAGTTAAACCTGGTGTAATATCAGGCGATGATGTAAAAACAGTATTGAAGATAGCAAAAGATAATAATTTTGCTATCCCGGGAGTGAATGTTGTGGGTACAAACTCTGTCAATGCAGTATTGGAAGCTGCAAAAGAAGTAAATTCACCGGTTATGATCCAGTTTTCAAATGGCGGCGCACAATTCTTTGCAGGCAAAGGCGCTCCCAATGAAAACATGAAGGCAACTATTGCCGGCGCTGTCTCTGGCGCTCTTCATGTACATAAAATGGCAGAACTATACGGGATACCCGTTATTCTTCATACAGACCATGCAGCCAAAAAATTACTTCCCTGGATTGACGGCATGCTCGAAGCAGGTGAAAAACATTTCAAAGAAACCGGGAAACCATTATTCAGCTCACATATGCTTGATCTTTCAGAAGAAACACTGGAAGAAAACATTGCCATCTGTGAAAAATATCTCGAACGTATGAGTAAAATAGATATGCTTCTGGAAATAGAACTCGGTGTTACCGGAGGAGAAGAAGACGGTGTGGACAATACACATGTTGACAATGCTTCTTTATACACTCAACCTGAAGAAGTAGCAAAAGCATATGAAGTATTATCTAAGATAAGTGATAACTTTACCATTGCAGCAGCTTTTGGAAATGTCCACGGAGTATATAAACCCGGAAATGTTCAATTGAAACCTGAAATTTTAAAACATTCCCAGGAATACATTAAAGAACAATACAACACCCAGGACAATCCGGTTAACTTTGTATTCCACGGCGGATCCGGATCAAGCCTCGAAGATATCAGGAACGCTATCAGCTATGGTGTGATCAAAATGAATATTGATACAGATACCCAATGGGCATTCTGGAATGGTGTTCGCATGTATGAAGAAAAAAATCATGACTATCTGCAGGGGCAAATCGGTAACCCCGAAGGAGAAGACAAACCGAATAAAAAGAAATACGACCCAAGAGCATGGCTCAGAGCTGGTGAACAAGAAATGGTCAATAAAGTCAAAGACATCTTTGAATCACTGAATTGCATTGACACACTTTAATGCATTGTAGTACTTTAGCACACAAACATAACAATTTCAATTTAAGCGATATGACCACTGGTTGTGTCGCTTTTTTTATTGCATTAAGCAATTTTAAATCCAAACTTAGAATTCAGATTCGGATAGTAATTGAATAGTAATTTAATGGAAAAAGTCGGTATATGAATTGAAACTTATAATTGAGCTATTCTAAATT
>CAYMKE010000241.1:0-3802 GCA_964390955.1 uncultured Bacteroidales bacterium
AGTTTAGAAGTTTAGAAGTTTAGAAGTTTAGAAGTTTAGAGGGCGTGTGGGATTTCTCAGATAACTTTTCCAAAGTTTAAAACTTTGGAAAAGTTCATTTAAAATATCCTCTATACCTCTATATCCTTTATACCTTTCTTTCCCTTTTTATAATCATGCGCATGTGTATTAAAAGATTTATAACGGACGTTTTATCTGTTTATATTTTGTTTCATAATGTATGATTTTATCACCTGTGATCATGAGAAAAAAATCTTTTTACGAGATTATCTATTAACAAATATAGTAAAAATTAGCCAAAAAAAGAAATTTAATTACATATATACGGAAGCAAATAAATTTGTTTTTTGAAAAATGCCATGTTAGAATTTAAATGAAATTCCCATGCCAAAAGCACCATAAAGTCCACGGCCTGCTTCCAGGTAGGCTGAGAATTGTCTGGAGAAATAGTACCTGCAACCAAATACCGGCCCAAACACAGGCGTTGTATAATCTTCTTCTTCAAAATATTGTTTTTCTTCTTCCGGGATATTTCCAAAATCAGGATTTTTGACAATATGATGTTCAGCTCCTAATAACAATGATAAATAAATGTCCCATTTTTCAGTATTGATTTCTGTATCCAGGTGTTCATTTAATAACGGGGCATAATGGAGGCTTCCTAATATTCCGAATGAAATAAAATGCCAGTTGTATGAAAAATAACCGTCAAAATCTTCATAAATCCAATTTGCATACCCTAAAAACACACCAATTCCCAAATATTCGCTTGCACCGTATTCAGAGCTCAGGTTCAAGGGAATTGAATTCCCGACAACATTGTTAAAAGCCCTCCCTTTGTTTGGTTGAAAATAAAGGAAATTTAATCCTGCACTTATGATTTTATTTCCTTTGTCATAAGCCAATTTTGAATCTCCCTGATGCATGTTTAAATTCCCTGCTCCAAATGAAAAAGCTGTTGTATAAATCAATACAATGAATGCGGTATATCTTTTTTTATTATTCATATGTTTATTATTAAGTTGATTGAGTTAATTAAGTTGATTAAGTTAATTGAGTTGATTGAGTTAATTAAGTTGATTAAGTTACTAAGTTTAGAAGTTTAGAAGTTTAGAAGTAGGCATGGATGATTTGGGAGATGAATGTGACACAGAGGGTATGTGGGATTTTCCCGATAAGAAAAGTTTATTTATAATATTCTCTATACCTCTATACCTTACTTTCCCTTTTATAATCATGCTTCCTGCCTTTGCGGGACAGTCTGTCCTGATTAAAATACGGGATAAATAGTGTGGCAAAATTTTTATCATGGCTCGTTTTTATTATTGTATTTCTTTTTAAAAATCAAAGAACACAGAAGTAAAAAAAGTATGCTCAACAAACCACTTCACGAGTTTTAAAATCTGTTGATATTAGCCACGTTATCAGCTAATTTTCAGCAAGAAATATATTATTCGGTTTGTTTCATGAATGCAACCCCAATGCCAAATGTTAGCATCTCATCTTTAAAACTAAGCAAATTCATTGAACTGTAATAACATTGTAGTTCTGCCTGTAGAATCCAGTCATTCTTTAATTCCATTTCAATCCCGCCTGAAAAACTTAAATGTAACCATTGTAAACTATACGTTGAACCTATATAATGTTCGGTAAATTCAGATTGGTTGGGTTCAAGGTGATAAATTTCATGTTCTTCAGGCTGTGGATGGAGATACCTTAATTTATCTTTAATAATGATCGTGGGAATGATTGCGCCTGATATATAAATTATATAATCATCTTTTTTCTCCATTTCCTGTTTTATACCGATTGGTGCCTGGAGGAATAAAAAATCATATTCTTTGTATTCGGGGTCGTAGCAGTTAGTACATTCTGCATGATCGCGGATGCCTAATTTGCTCCCGGTATACCTGATTTTACCTTCTATACGTAAATCATATTTTTTATCTATAGGCCTTTCAAAACGGTACCCTACCGAAGCACCAACTGGAAACGCTTTATGGAATCCCGGTAAATTGTATCCCCCGTCAAGAAAAAAACCATGACGCGGCTCAAATTGAGCCAAAGAAATAATATTTGTAAATATTACACCAAACGTGAAACATAGTATTTTTTTTGTATTCATTATATTTATCATTGTTTAATTTTTATTGATTTCCTAAAATTATGGGTAAACCATCCTTATTGTTTCCTATAATTACGGTTTTAGCATTATTACTTTCCGACAGTTTTATTGTAGCTTCAATTCCTCGCATTTTTAATAAATTGTTAGTCAGGCTATTGTTTATTATGTTATTTGCTCTTGCCTCGGCTTCTGCAGCAATTTTTTTCCGTTTAGCTTCCAATTCTTCTCTTTTTAGTCGGTATTTATAAGCAAGAGCTTCCTGTTCTTCTTTTAATTTTATTTCAATGGCCTGTTTAATCGTTGTCGGAAGTTTTATGGATCTGATCAGCAGGGCGTTCATGTGAACATTATTTTTTTCAAGCGCCTGTCTGGTTTCATGTATAATGTTTTCTTCAACATCTTTTCGTTTTGTAGAATACACCTCTTCGGCAGAGTATCTTCCGATTACACTTCTTACAGATGACCGAAGCTCAGGTATGATTAATTCATCTATATAATCTTTTCCAAATTGTTCGTGAAGATAGCCAATTTTGCCATAAAAGGGATTAAAACGAATGGTTACATCCATAATGATGGAGAGCCCGTTCTTATCTAAAACATCTAAAGTTTGTTCCCGTTGTTGTTGTTTTACATTATAAATATACATTTCATTCCAGGGAGCAATAATATGAAATCCCGGATTATAAATGTGATCTTTATTAAGGCCGACTGTGAATTTTTTGAATATCACCCCTCTTTGTCCGGGTTCTATTGTAATAAATGTTGCATTTGTAAATACAAGAATGCCTGCTAATATGATGATCACAGCTAATCCAAATACTATTTTCTTTGGCATTTTGTTGAAAAGTTTTTCTTTTATTATATAAAAAAACAATTATTTTAGCTGTGTAAAAATAATAAAAATAAAAAATATTGAGTATTATATACAAATATTTTAAATGAGGTAACCAAATAATTGTATTAATTTTTCTTTATCTTTAAATAAAAATATGCTTTTTTAATATGACGAGAGCGGATAAATTAAAACCACTGATCAATTTACTTGATGATCCGGATAACGAAGTGTATTCCATTGTATCCGCGCAATTAATTAATCAGGGTAAACATGTTATTTCGGAATTGGAAAAAACATGGGAATACTCAGTCAACGAGTCACTTCAGTCACGCATAGAAGACATTATTCATGAAATTCATTTCAGAAGCACACAAAAAGATTTATCCGGCTGGATCAACCATTATAGCCACGACCTTTTTGAAGGTGCATGTTTAGTTGCTAAGCATCAATATGCAGAACTTAATGTAAAACAAGTACAGGGATTTGTTGACTTGATAAAACGAGATGTTTGGTTGGAATTAAATAACAATCTTACGGCAATGGAAAAAGTGAAAATATTGAATCGCATTATTTTTGACATTCATGGATTCGCTGCTGTTTCCAAAGATATGAATATGCCTTATCATTATTATATTAACCGGTTAATTGAAAATAAAAAAGGAAATGATATCTCTGTTGGTATTCTTTATCTGATCATTGCTCAAAAACTTGATATCCCTATTTATGGAGTGAATTTCCCTCATAATTTTTTATTGGCATATATTGATCAATACAACTATGGGAAGTTATTTCGGGATAATATCCTTTTTTATATTGACCCCTTAAACAAGGGAACTATATAT
>CAYMKE010000242.1:0-3792 GCA_964390955.1 uncultured Bacteroidales bacterium
TTGTCAATTATCAACTAAAATTGCAGTAGTACCAATTTTTATTACCGTATTTCAATCAAACCTCAAAAGGCAGACCATATCTCTGCAGGATATGTCAAATCAATTTCGGTATATGATATCAGCATAACCACTGAAATATTCGTTTCACTTCTAATACATCAGGCCCGGCATCACCCCGGGCACGAATTGTCCACAAAAATAATTCGTTCATTTCCTTCCTCCTTATTTCTTCCTCCTATTCTGCAAACCCTGCCTCGTGTTTTCCAACCAACCACATAATCACTCTATTTTCATTCTTCTTCCATCACCGAGTTAACATGCAACTGATGCAGTGCAATTTTAAATCCTTTTGCTGAAAAGCCCAATGTCCCTTCCTGTAAAGGGATTTTTCTGTGTTTAAAAGTAAATTCCTCTCTCATTGATGAAGAGACATTTATAGTATTTTGATTCGCTTCAACAAAAAACATCATGGTATCGTCAAAAAAATCAGAATCAATGGATTTATCTTTTAATACTTCTTCTCCCTCCCGGCTTTTCAAAATCAGTTGCATCTGCTCTTCCTTTGCTGAAAATCTTAATTTAACCGCGTGATGAGCCGTTTGTCTTAAAATGATGTCAAATACACTTTTCTCCTGAGGTTCGCTAAACGAAACAAGTACCCGCATTGAAAAATTCAATAAATTGTATTTGGAGAACATAAGATTACATTGATGATCTTCGGAGCCGGTTAAAATACTTCCTGCATCTGTAAAATACCAATAAGTGGAATCATTTACAGAAGTAACATCCTGGTTCCACCAGTAAGAATTTAGATCAAAATTATCTACAAACCAGTAATTCATCAATCGTGTGGTTGTTTTTACAATGTCCTCCTCCATATCATCTGCCGGAAATACATGTAAACTATCAAAGGAGGCTTTGCTTTCAACAGAATAAAGGCCTACATTGCCCATCCCGGAATAAGCAGCATCCGTTAAAAAGACACATTGGGTATCGAGTATACAGCTTATGGTATTTTGATTAGCATAAACGTTCATCGTATGCCATTCATCAGTTATATCACGTGACAATTTTTTTTCATCCAGAACAAACCATCCAAAAGGTTGTTTGCAATGATAAGCCAATTGTGCTTTATCAGTTTCCCTGTGGATCCTGAACAGGTAAAAACCATCATCTGTTTCCCTAAAGATTACACCTGCCCTGCTGTCGTTTTGCTCATTATTGATGCGGACTTTCACACTCACACCATAATCATTCCATGTAGAATCACCCAATGAAATTGCATGAAGCATTTGGTTGCTTTCATACTGGTGGAGCATACTATCTTTTAAAAACCACGTCCTTTTTTTGGAACCGCCGGTATTTTGGTTCCATGTCTTAAACTTTTCCTGGTCATTAAAATGCTCAATCAATAAATATTGTTTATTTTTTGGGGCTTCCGAGGATTGTAAATCCCGGCAAAACGAAGGATTTATTTGATTTCCCTGTTGTTTATTTATTACTACATCAACAGGTGTTGTTTTCTCAAGCCCGGCAGATATTATTTTAGCAGTATCCCATGAACTCTCGATAAAATATGATTGATACCCGTTTTTGAAAATATTCAGAGTATGTACTCCTTTCTGTACTTTCAGGTTTGTAACAGGCGTTTTGCCAATGATGTCTCCGTCAATCATTACATAAGCATCTTCGGGACGCGAATGGATGGTGATGTTTATAGAATCATCCTGATTGGCAAGATGTGTTTTATTCATTAAGTTGTTGAGATACACAGATGGTATAGCAAAACTAAGATTGTCACCCATTGTAGAGTTAATGACCCCAATCACATCGCCGTCATTATCTACCAAACATCCTCCACT
This sequence comes from uncultured Bacteroidales bacterium, assembly GCA_964390955.1. Lineage (GTDB taxonomy): Bacteria > Bacteroidota > Bacteroidia > Bacteroidales > JBBRXJ01 > CAYMKE01. The sequence continues at coordinate 1,863 of CAYMKE010000242.1, forward strand.
ATTGCCTTTGTTTATGGATGCATCTATTTGTATCCGTTTCAATTCACCCCTGTCATCATGCCGTAAAGCAGAGATGATCCCTTTGTTGATAGTGATTTCAGGCCCCATTTGAATAACAGAAAATGTTTCACCGTATGGAAACCCAAATGCCCACACGGGTGTTGATTCAATCAGTTTATCTTTTGTAGTTAATTGTAACGACCGGGGTCTGATGCTGTCATGCACTTTGAGAATGGCAAGGTCATTTTCTTCGTCTATGGCCAACAAATGTGCATGAACCACTTTATGCCCCGTTGTGCCACTGTTAATATAAACCTTTATATCAGTTACCACGGTTGAAAACCGTATTTCGTAACCAGCTAAATATGGACTGACCACATGATAATTTGTTGCAATATGCCCCAGTGTATCAATAAAAAAACCTGTCCCTGATGTCGTGATCTCTTCATCTGAAACATAAAATACACGATGAACTTCAAGATATACAGAAGATTTTTTAATGTTTTCTATTGCAGTAGGGGCGATTGGGGTTTGTCCACTGATCGTTATGATAACACCTAACAAACATGAGATATAAACCAGTTTTTTCATAATACGTGTGAATTAATAAATTAGTAAATTATAAAATTAATAAAAATGATTTGAATAGTTGGTAATAATTATGTTAGAAAATTTAATGTTTCACGCGTTTAAAAATTTTATCACGTGTATAAGCAGTCCCGTATATTTTTCCTAATTTGGTTGTCTATTATATACCTCATTTATGCCAAATATATTAATAAGCGGAGGAACCGGGCTCATCGGGAACCATTTAAGCAAACGTTTGCAGGAAAAAGGGTACACGGTTTATATCCTGAGCAGGTCCGGCATGACAAACCAAAAAATATTTACATGGAGTCCCCGGCAAAACAAAATCGACCCGAAGGCTGTTAAAATAGCTGATTATATTATTCATTTATCAGGAACAAATATTGGCGCCAAACGATGGACAAGAAAAAGAAAAAAAGAGATCATTGACAGCAGGGTGAATACAGCAAATTTAATATTTCGCTCATGTAAAAAGCAGGGTGTATTTCCCAGGGCATTTATTTCAGCTTCCGGAACCGGCTATTATGGAATGCAGACGACTCAAAAAATATTCACGGAAACCAGCCCTCCGGCAGATGATTTTTTAGGGAACACATGCAGACAATGGGAACAAGCAGCAGACATATTTAAAGAAAAGGGGGTAAGGACAGTGAAAATCAGAACCGGCATCGTATTATCAGACAAAGGCGGAACACTTCCTATACTGTCAAAACTGGTAAAATCAGGATTGGGTGCTGTTATTGGCACGGGCAGGCAATACATGCCCTGGATACATATTGACGACCTGTGTAATATTTATATCAAAGCATTGGAAGATGAACAGATGAGGGGAACGTATAATGCCGTGGCACCGGAACATGTCACGAATAAGCAGTTCACTAAAATAATGGCTCAGATATTACATAAACCATTATTCCTCCTTCCCGTTCCAGGTATGATCATGAAATTATTATATGGCAAAATGGCCGGAATATTATTAAAAGGCAGCAGGGTTTCTTCCGGAAAAATACAGGAAAAAAAATATCATTTTCAATTCAGGGAACTTCATCAGGCAATCATTAGTTTATCCGAAGCAAACGACACTTAAGAATAACTATCTAACATTAAAGCCGGGGGGGGCTATATCCATATTCTTGTATTCATATCTAAATCTTCAACAATATCCATCAGTAATTTAAAATAATCATAATTATATTTTATAAGTCAATTATTTCTGCCATAATAGTCTATCGAAGCCCTAAATGCTCAATTTACTGGCATAAATAAGCATTTTTAGAAAAAGCATAACGAAGTTAGCAGGCATGATGCAACAAAAAAACACTAATTAGAGCTTGTCTATAAA
>CAYMKE010000243.1:0-3666 GCA_964390955.1 uncultured Bacteroidales bacterium
CCCAAGTAAATAACTTAAGTCCTCCTTTTCAATATTCTAATGCATAATTTGGGTTCAATGGCTTTATCCAATTGCTCATTAATTCTGTATGCATCGCCAAGAAAATAGTAAACATCCTGGGGAACACATGAATGTTTAAATGTGAATTCCTCACATTTTTTGGAAGAAAATTGCTTGATTTTTTCAAACGCTTCAATAGACTTGTTTTTATTATAAGGAAGCTCTAAAAAGCATTGTCCTATACGGTATTGAATGCCACGATGTTCCTGGAAATGTTTCTTCAATAATTTGTATAAATAAAGTGCCTCATTATAATCTCCATAAAGAAAAAAGGATTCAGCTTCAATAAACATTTTTTTATAATTTCCTTCAAAGTATTGAAATCCTTGTTCTTTTTTCTGGGCGAATGTGTAGCAGAATGGGTTTAATAAAAAAAAAGCAAGGAAAAACAGTGCGATCTGCCGGTTTATATTCATTGGTTTATATTTTTATTTTGTTATGGTTGGATGAAGCTCGCAAGCAAGATATGTTTTTATAAATGCTTGGTTCACATATTTATTTTATTACATAAACAAATATATAATAATTATTCTATTTGAATAAATGAAATGAAAATTATTTTTATGAATTATGTTTATTCCCGATTTGGAGGATGTTTTTGAAAACTATCGACAGGTCGTTTTCCAATTTATAATCTTTTGAGTAAAGCAGATTAATCTTTTCGATCATATCATTTGAAAAATTTGTTTTTTTCAACCCGTCCAGAGGAGTGAATATTCCTTTTTTTAAAGAAGGGAGTTTTCCATTGTTTAATTTCGGGTCTGTGTAAAAGCCTATCCAGGTCTTAATTCCTGTTAGTACTTTGAGGCAGTTCATTAAATATCTGCCCGGTTTTTTTATAAAGAAAAATAATACAGGATAACAAATGATCAGTATTAAACTGGTAAGTATGTCAAATATCCTCTTGTTTCTTTTGTTCATCGGTTTTGAAATAGAATTGAAATTAATCACATAGAGTTCACCAGATGTATTGATTGAGTTACTTCCAATGATAGAGAGACTTTCAGGTGGTGCAATTTTATAATCTACTTTGATATCTGACAATTCGAGCATTTTTTTTATAATGCTTTTCGTGGATAATTCTTTTGCAGAAAAAATAATTTCATCAATGTTATTAATGCTTACAATTTCGCCTAATTGATCAATATCACCAATGAAAGTGCCATTTTCAGTATTATTTGGATATGGAGATACAAACCCCGTTATTTCAGCTTTGACTTCTATTTGATTGATTATTGAATTAATTCTTAATGCTTCTTTTTTGTCCCCTACAATTATAATTTTTTTCTTATTGCCCGACCCGAGTTTATAATCTTTGATATTCAATAAATGCAAAATGATTCTGGATATTGTAGTGGCCAAAATAGCCCATAATGTGCCTGCAAAGATTAATAATCTTGAGTAATGCAAGCTGCCTGGTACTAAGGCATATAGCACTAATATAATAATCGTGCCCAAAAGGATTCCCCTTGTAATTCGTTTTATTTTCAATGGTTTGTCGTATCCTCCTGAAAATAATATGAATATAATCCATATAATAATATATACAGGCAAAATAATATTGTAAAATTCATCCGGGTAAACAATGGCATTTTGTTTATATCTGTATTGTTCCCAATAAGAAACTATTTGATAATATCCGGCATATATCAACAATAAGTCAGTTAAAGGAACAGTTACTGCATTGAAAAAGCGGCGGATGATGGATAAAGATGCACGAAAATATATTGCAAAATATATTAGTGTAGAAAACGTTTTGATCCTTTTTTTTGTGAAATGTTTACGGGCAAAGATGAGCATTGCTTTGTAAAAAATCAAAACATAATTCACACTTCCTTTTTTAGTGCTTTCTCCTTTATAATGGATAATGGTTGTTTTAGGGAAATAATAGTTTTTGTATCCTGCCTTGATTAACCGGTATGAAAGGTCAATGTCTTCCCCATACATAAAAAAGTCTTCATCAAGCAACCCGGCTTTATTTAATGCTTCTTTCCTGATAAACATATAAGCCCCCGGAAGTATTTCTATTTCATTGATTTGGTTTTTGTCAAGATAGCTTAAATGATATTTCCCGAAAATTTTTGATTTTGGGAAAAGTTTTGACAGGCCAAAGATTTTATAAAATGCAACAGAAGGTTTGGGTAATGAACGTTTAGATTCGGGAAGGAAGTGTCCGTTTCCGTCTATCATTTTTACTCCTAAAGCGCCGGCTTCTTTATGTTCGTCCATGAATGCAATACACTTGTGAAAGGTGTCTTCCTGAACAACAGTATCAGGATTTAAAAGCAGTATGTATTCACCTGAAGATTGGTTGATCGCCTGATTATTTGCTTTGGAAAATCCTGTGTTTTTACGGTTTTCAATAAGCTTAACACCTGGAAATTTTTCTTTTATCATGGTGCAGGAACCATCCACGGAATTATTGTCTACTACAAATATCTCATTGTCAATGCCTTCGGTGGCCCGCTGGACACTGTGAATACATTGTTCTAAAAAGTGTTTAACATTGTAATTGACAATGACAACTGTTAGCTTAGTCATAAGTTAAAAATCAGCTAGTAGTATACGTATTAACATAAAACGAGGATATTAAAAAATTAATATACTTAAGATTAATATAATCGAAAAATTGTATTATAGATGAGTGATGTTATTACTGGAATATGCAATTCTCATGCGTTTTAAAAGATTGGTGAGGATAAAATATAAAATCACTGCAACGGGGGTCACTACGATTATCCAGGCACCTAATGCCTGGACAATCGTTCTCCACGAATATAAAAGTGTTTTAAGGAAATCTGTTTTACACATGAGATAAAATTGTTCAAATGATAACGGTATATAATTGTTTTTAAAGATAAAGGTGCCGAGTTTTACAAAAGGGATGAATAATGCAATTTGCAATGGCCATAAAACCAGGTTCACAGATTGTATTAACGCCAAATTAAGTCTGAGCGAGAATGCGATGAGAGCAAGTAATGCGGTGTTTACTCCCAGAAAAGGGATAATGGCCATACTGACTCCAATGGCAACAGCTAATGAAATTTTATGTGGTGTTAAACCTTGAGTGAGATATGTTCTGAATAATGCTTGTGTTTTTTTGAATATGTTGTTTTTCATCTGTTTATGTTTTTGTGTAAGTTGTTGTTTATAAAGTCCGTAGCGAGGACGCTGCGGACAACGACTGCCTGGCGTAGTTTGCAACTACGCCGCTGAAGTGCCTTTTATAATCATGCGCGTGTGTGTTTAAAACTTTGTCATGGCTCGGTTCATATTTCAAAAATCATTGATTTTTTATTTGTTTGTCCATAAATTTCTATTTGCTGTGTTATGCCTTTCCCGGAAATTGCTCATTTACTCAAGTAACACCGCATTTATCGGGAAGGCCAAGCCTTGCAAGGGGAACTTTATGAATAGGCACACCTCTTGAAAAAAGATTTGATCTCAAAGGTCTTTGATATTCTTTAATTGAATATTAAATTAGTGTTTGTCTATAAAGTTCAACTTCTTCGTTGTTGCTCAAAATTTAAATTATTCGCAAGGCTCATGAGATCGCTTCGCTAAGTTCTCAAATACCACAAGTATTCTGCGGTTTAAATTTTTTAC
>CAYMKE010000244.1:0-3495 GCA_964390955.1 uncultured Bacteroidales bacterium
AGAATACAGAAGTCAGAATATGAACAGAGAACAATCAAAAAATAAACATATGAAACAAGCATGATTAAAATAATTATTAAACTTACACGATAATGATTATTTGGGCGAACACAACTAAAATACTGTAGCCCAGCTAAAAGGATGTTCCATCTGACCATTGAACTAAGCATATCTCATGAACGAAGTGAGTAAAATTTAAAAATAAACATATGAAAATTTTTAAATAAAAAATTTCATAAAAGAAAAAAAAGGTATTATCTTAGTGCAGAAATTAATTAGTGTCCGTATATAAAGCCAGGTGTTTGAACCCTAATCTTTAATAATGAGGCTTACGGATACTATAAATACACTGTTTACTGTCGTACAATAAACAATTTTGATGTAAACATAACAAAGACAACGGGTATTATGGACAAATATCATTAAAAAATGAAATGTCGTAAACTGACATATAGGGATAAAAAACAGGACGTTACCTGGAGAATATTGAGATGGCAAAGGGTTGTTGAAATATGTAATGATGAAGTTAAAACCATAATAATGATATGAATAATTTTAATATTATATACAGGAGGATGATTACTCTGCCTGATAAAATAAAAAAAATGTTTATATAGATCAATCTATGATACAATTTAAAATTCTACACCAGAAATAATTCAAAATACATGTAAAAAAAAACAGAAAAATAAAATTCATGAAATTAAAATTAACATTCATATTTTTTATTTATTGTATAGTCATCCTTTTGTATGCACAGGACACAAATACAGTGGAAAACATTAATGAAACAGAAGACATGGATATTTCAGCCCGAAATCAGGATAATGAAAGTGTACGTGTGGCAAATGACACAACCAGTCACACAGGCGCTGTTAGCACCGGTTATGGTACAGTAAAAAAGGAAGATTTGACAGTGTTTGTTGACCACATAGATTTGGAAAATACAGAGAGCATGGCCATCGCGAACGTTGAAAGGATGCTGCAGGGTAAAGCATGTGGTGTATTTGCAGCATCCGGAAGTGGTGCACCCAACGCTCCTGTATCTGTAAGAATACATGGCATAGGAACACCAAACAACGCAGAACCGTTATATATCATAGACGGCATGCCTGTGGATGAAATTCATTTTTGGACAAATGAAAACCCACAGGGCCTCAGTTTTCTGAGTCCGGGAGATATTGAGTCCATACAGGTACTAAAAGATGCATCTGCCTGTGCCATGTATGGAATAAGGGGAGCCAACGGGGTAGTGATAATCAATACAAAGAAAGGCAATAAAGGTAAACCGGTTATTCATTTCAACGGATATTTCGGGAATCAACGCCTGCCTCAAAACCAACGGCATGAACTATTAAACGGGCAGGAATTTGCCACATTGTATAATGAAGCAACAGGCGTAGATATTTTTGATCCTGCAACCATATCCTCACTGCCAACTACAGACTGGCAGGGTGAAATATTCCGGGTTGCCCCGATACACAATGCTCTATTGAGCCTTTCAGGAGGTTCCGGTATGGGGAATTATTACATGAGTTTTAATAAGTTTTTACAAAAAGGAATTATTAAACATTCCGGATATAACCGGTACACCTTCAGGATTAACTCCGAATATCAGGTATCCGACTGGTTAAGGATGGGCGAATTCATTTCTTTGTCAAACTCAAAAAACCGTAGCCAGATCGAACGCTCCCTTAACGGGCCTGTGGGGGCAGCCTTGCAAGCAGATCCTACAGCCAGTGTGCACGATGATGACCCTGATACTGACTGGGCTCCCATGTTAAACACTCCACAAATCCCCAATCCTGTAGGAGTAATTGAAAGACAGCATAATATTTATACATCTAATCGGATACAAGGCTCGGCTTTTGCTGAAATTGATTTTGGAGGTATTGCAGATTTTCTTGAACATTTAAAATATAAATTAAACGCGGGGCTGTCACGTTCATGGGGGAATAATGAAGAACTACAGCCGGCATTTTATGAATCCCCGGTTATTGCTTCATCCAGTTCAATAAAAATAATCCGGCAGGAAGATTTAAATAATTTTTTATTGGAACATAAATTATCCTATAATTTTTCAATACAAAAAAACCACCATTTTAAAGCAATAGGGGGCTACTCGGTTCAAAAAGAAAAAATGGAATGGACAAATATAACATATAATGAAAATGAAGATGATGATATTATTGCCTCGGATACATCTTCAGCTGAATGGAAGGTTGCCTCGTTCATGTCCGGGGTTCATTATAACTTTCGTGGAAAATACTTGTTGAATGCTGCTTTTCGACATGATCAGTCATTTTATTTTAAGAAAAAAATGTCTCCGGGATTCTTTCCTGCTTTCTCCGGGGCATGGAAAATTTCGGAAGAACCATTCATGAGTCAATTCAGGAACATAGATATCTTAAAAATTAAGTTCGGTTGGGGCAAAACAGGGAATCTTAACCCGGAGCTATTTTTATATGCAGGGTATCCCATATATAACCTGACGAGCGAAGATAAAATTGGAAGTGAAATAACCCGGACAATAAATTCAGGAATAGACGTGTCCATGTGGGATCAAAATTTTACTGCTTCATTGGATGTATATGATAAAACAACAAGCGATATACTACTTTATCAACCGCTGTTTGTAGAGACAGGATTTGGAATAACACTGGTAAATTCCCTGGCCAATGCAGGAGAAATTAATAACAAGGGCATAGATTTAAATCTGAATTACAGAAACAGTATTTCAAATACAAAGGTTGGATACAACATAGGTGCAAATATATCGAGAGTATGGAGTAAGGTAATAAAAGCAGAAGGCGGGATACCTCTGACATCCGGCAATTCTTTTCCCGTGAAAATGATTGAAGGAAAACCAATAGGCGCATTTTATGGGTACACTTATGAGGGAATATTTGAAAGCCAGGAAGAGATAAATAATCATGCAAGCCAAAGCTATATGACTTCACCCGGAGATATGAAATTTAAAGATCATGACAATGATGCAATCATCACAGAAGATGACCAGGTTGTAATAGGGTATTCATTCCCTGATTATATCTATGGACTGTCTGCCGGAATATCATACAAAAATATCAGCTTAAATATTTTTACACAAGGGGTAGCAGGAAACCAAATCGCGAATGTTGCAAAACAGGAAGCTTTGTATAATTTAAAGATGAGTACAAATGTTAGTAAAGACCTGTTAAATTATTATGGCAGAGAAAAAGACAACGGAAGCGTCATTACAGATACAGATGTTCCGAGATTAGATATCAGGAATTTAAATAATAATAACAGAAACTCTTCATATTTTATTGAAAACGGCTCATATTTCAGGATACAAGCTGTCACCTTTTCATATGAGTTGCCATCCGGTTGGGCAGAGGCAATTAAATTAAACGCTGCCAAATTATATGTCACAATTCAAAACCTATATACTTTTTCAAAATACAGTGGCTATTCCCCTGAAATTGGAATTGATCCCAGGTACTCACAAAACCC
>CAYMKE010000245.1:0-3457 GCA_964390955.1 uncultured Bacteroidales bacterium
TGGGTATTTCCTGTTTTATATTTTAATAATCCGTTCTGAAAACGTATTGATTTTATCGTTTTGAAATTTATAGTAATGGGATCCTTTTTTCGACTCTTCAAAATTTTTATCGGGCAGTTTTTTGATCACATCCATGGCTAAAATTTTTTTCCTGAAATTGCCCGGGTCAAATTCATTTTGAAAGATTGCATTATATAATTCCCTTAATTGAGAGATGGTGAATTTCTCAGGGAGTAATGATTTGATGATAAATTCGTGGCTTGCTTTTTGGCGCAGCTTACATAAAGCATCCTGAACCATTTCATTATGGTCGAATATAAGTTTTGGCAACCTGTTGATGTTGGCCCATTCAGCTCCTTTGCTTTCGGCGTTTGCTACCCGTTCATTGGTCATGTTGATCAGGGCATAAAATCCTACACTCACCACTCGTCCGCCTTTGTCGCGTGTTGGGGATGAATAGACCCTGACCTGTTCCATATAAATATCATCAAGGGTTGTTATTTTTTCCAGCACCCTTGTTGCTGCTTCCTCTACTGTTTCATTTTCATTGACCCACCCTCCGATGAGTGACCAGTTGCCTTTCTCCGGCTCAATTTCACGTTTAAAAATGAGCAGTTTCAATGTTCCTTTTTCATAACCGAAAATGATGCAGTCAACAGCTAATAGATGTTTGGGTAAGTTTTTGTATTCTGATATATTCATTAAAAGTATTTTTTACTTTTATTATGTAAAGATAATATTTTTTTAAATATGTTTTAGAAAAATGCTTAAAAATTATCCGATTATTGTAAAGGTTCTGAAGTTGCCTCAAAAGATATCCTTACGCGGCCATCAATACCCTCACTTCCCAATACAACAAAACCGTCATTGGTAAGGCTCTGCCTGAAGCAATCTTTCAGATTAATCACTGATGTTGATTAATACGTGCTATTCAGGCGCGGGAGTATTTTGTAAAAGATTGCTTTGTTTCATTTCATTTAGCTACCAATGACATCTCCGTGGGGGGCGGAATTAATCTATGATTTTATCAGCCAAATCATTTCAATTGATTTTCTTCATTTACCCCGAACCCATTAAACATATCGAAGAATATTATAAAGAATATTATCCATTAACATGGTCTGTCATTGAAAAATATTACAACAAATCACGATCTTAATTCAATATTTAGAAATTATGAACTGGATTGCCATGGCAAAATATTAGATTTAAACATTTAAGCATCTTCATAGGTTACAGGCCCGTATTCTTTTCAAAACCTGACAGGGACATTCGGCCTGTCAGTGTTTTTGATCCCATGGAAACGGTCAGCTAATACTTTTTTAACAAGAAATCATAATACAAAGGATATTTGCAGGTTATCATTTTCGGAGAGCAGGAGTTTAGCTTATGAAGGAGTGTCCTAACCCCCGGCCCTCCATGCTGGAGAGGGGAGAAATGGGTGCATCCCCGTGAAGAATTCTTTGTTTAAGAGTTTTAAAACTTATACATTAGTTCATAGTATCCTGTCATCTATCCTGCATCATTCATAAAAAATAAACAAAAGCATTTAACGTGCAATATTTCAGCAAAATAACAATTATCATCCAGAAAAATTTTTATATATTTTTTACAAGTGCGTCAATTTCATTTGTTATTGTTTTTTTTTCAAAGGTCAGATGGAGTTCGTTCCGAAAATTCGGAACTCGGTTCAGCGCATCTGCAGCGTTACGAAAGCCTTGAAGTAGGTAACTGCGGCGGCTTTTGGCGCCTTGCATCTGCACTAAACTTGACGCATGAATAATACAGGCTATATGCTTCAAAAAAATTATAAAAAAAGCCGGACTCTTATAAGAATCCGGCCTTTTTAAATAAATGATTATATAATTTATTCTTTAATGATTGTTTTGGTGATTAATTCCCCGTCTGCTTCAATTTGTATGATATAAAAACCGCTTACAAGTGAAGAGAGGTCAACATCTGCATTGCTTACACCATTTAATTCTTCCACAAGTACCACGTTGCCTGCAATGTTGGAGACTTGTACAGAACCAAGGCCATTTCCTTCAATGGTGACAACATCTGCTACCGGGTTTGGATAAAGAGCAATTTCGGCAATTTCAGGTTCACTTATGTCAGTCATGCCATCGGTTAGGATAATTGTACCCCATGAACTTGGATCGTCCCATGCGGTTCCTCCCCATGCAACACTCGCATCAACACTATTTGTCGCTTTGTCATTGTCTTTTACCATTATGCGTAATCCAATGAGTGAATCAACAGCAAAATCTGTTGAATCCATGGATGCATCAGCATTTACGATGAATTCATTAAAAGGGAATGCCATTTCATAAATATAACCGGTACCGGTTTCAACAGTTACCATATTTGCACCCATACCTACTAATCCATCCACGTAGGTAGTGCCCCAAACACCTTTAGAAACTGGAGGATCTTCTACCTGAAAATTACCTAATTCCGGTATCACGCCAATGGTATTAGTCCATTCACCTGTAGAGAATTCATACAGTGTGTCACGGAAAATGCGAAGATGAAAATCGTTTACACCATCATAATTACCACCTGAAAGTTTGGAATTATCAGCATCAATATCAATCTCAATATTGTCAACATTCCAAGAATCAATTCCTGATGCTTCAGGGGTTTTATAAACAACAGCTGTATCATCTTCAACCTGGAATAAAAAGTAAAGGTTTTGATTATCCCATGCCATACTTAATGTAACAGCGAAATCTGTACCATTAGGGACACCGAGTACAGTATCAGGAACAGCAGACCAGTCACTTACAGCGCCATCTACTGTGATGTTTGCAAATGGAACCTGGTACTGGGCATATGCCCCTGAAGAAAAAAGTAAGCCGGCTATAAGCGGCAGGCCTAGTAAAAGTAGTTTGATTTTTTTCATAATAGTTTAAATTTAAAGTTAGTTTAAAATAAAAAATGTATTGTTGCGTAAGATACTGATTTTTTTTTAAAAAACTAAAAAATTTTTTTAAAAAATAAAATTCATTGGAGATTATAAAAAATAAAATGGAATTTATATTCCGCTAATTTTCAATAACAAGTTTGGTTGTGGGGACAAGATGATTATTTTTTTAGGTGAGGTAAATCACCTACGTGAAATAATTTTCATTTGAATTAAAAATTTAATAAATTTCCCAAAAAAACTGACAGGATCATTCGATTTTTAATAAGAAACCATAATACTCCAACCAAAGGATATTTGCAGGTTATCATTTTTGGAGAGCAGGAGTTTAGCTTATGAAGGGGTGTTCTCACCACCGGCTCCTCTCCATGCTGGAGAGGAGCGAAATGTTAATGCCTGAAATAAGTTGACCGTTTTTAAGAATAAAAATTATTATTTAGTTCTACTTTAACAAATTTAACCGCTTGAATAATAGCAATTAATGTCTTTTTGTCTCTTTTTATGTCTTTCCAGTATTATTGTTAAGATATC
>CAYMKE010000246.1:0-3337 GCA_964390955.1 uncultured Bacteroidales bacterium
AACTTAGTAACTTAAAAATAAACATATGAAATTTGAAGAATTGTATGACCAAATCAGATCAGGAGAAATAAGTAAAGAAGAAGCCAGGAAATTGGTATCCTTATCATTTGTAGAGACAGCAGATCAGCAGATATTGGATTTGAACAGAGATATCAGGACAGATATACCTGAAATCGTATATGGAGAGTATAAATCATTTCAACAAATCGTAACCATCGCTGAAAAAACCCTGAAAAAAAGCAGGAATGTGATCATCTCACGTTCTAAAGACCAGGATCAATTGTATGATTACTTTTCTTCCCATCATCCTGTTATTTGTGAAAAGCGAATCATAGTGATCGGGGATATACCGGAGACGAAACAGCATGTCTTGATTGTATCGGGTGGTACAGCAGACCATCCGGTTGCCAAAGAAGCTGAATTGACATTAAAAGTCATGGGCATAACCCCATTATTATTCGAGGACAGGGGTATTGCGCATCCCACCAGGGTGTTGGAAGCGCTCAGGCAAGGCATAGAAAAAAAATCAGGGGCTGTGATTGTTGTTGCAGGGATGGAAGCTTCACTGGCTACTTTTGTTGCATCATTCATGCCATTGCCCGTGATAGGTGTTCCAACCTCTGTAGGATACGGTTACAAATCAGACGAAACAGCTTTGATCGCTATGCTGGCATCATGCACACCCAACCTTTCTGTGGTAAATATTGACGGAGGGATACGGGCAGCAGTGATTGCTTCACTCATTGCAAAAAATAAAACGTAAATAATGAAGAAACTTTACATTGATCCGGAAGGAGGAATCGCAGGGGATATGTTTGCCAGTGCATTGATATCACTGGGAGCAGCGGAAAGAATTATTATTGATAACATGGAAAAAGCAGCCTCATACGTAGGGAAGGCAAAGATCAACATCATAAAAACAGATGATGCTTTGAGCCTTGATATTGCATTTCAATCTAATGAACCTCATCTAAAAGGGTGCGATGCACGGGAATATCTTCAACAAATTTATGAAGAGATTAATATAAAACCCATATATCGTCTCTTTGGCAACCATTTATTGGATATCTTGATTGAAGCGGAACGTGAAGCTCACAGTAAGCATCATTTCTTTAATGATCATTTTCATCATCATTCATCAGATGATGTCTTATTACATGAAGCACAAGATATACTTATTGATATTACAGGGTGTATCACCGGGCTTCAACTGCTGGATATAGACCCGGAGGCCATATTAACCAATCCTGTTTCCGTAGGAAATGGCACTGTTAATTTTTCTCATGGCAAACTCCCTGTACCGGCTCCGGCAACAGACATCATTTTAAAAAAGTACAACATCCCCTGGAAATACGGGCCGGTTAACACTGAATTATGCACACCTACCGGGGCTGCTATTTTAGGCGCCCTAAAAGCTACAAAGGGAGAAATGCCCGGAAAATCCATTAAAAAAGGCTGTGCCAGGGGTACGAAAAAGCTGGATATTCCGCCATTGTGCGTGGTAATTGATGAATGAAAGGACTGTCGTATTTGTCTCCATTTACAAAAAAGCGTGCATCCCTGATTTCTGTTTCCTGTTTTCCGCATTGCAACACGCTAAAAATTTTTACTCCCCACACGAGCAAGGGTAGCTCCGCACAAGTGAAAAACACTTGCGCGAGAGGGGATTAAAAATCAACTGGATAAAACTTAAATGTAGTAGGATTATGATTTAATAATATATTTTTTTTATTTAAAGGATACAAACTAATTATAACACCTCTTGTTGCAGGTATTGATTTTCTTGGATTAATTTTATAGTTATACTTAAAAATCGAATCAGAATTTTTATATATCTTTTTGTAATCAATTATTTGTGTTTTATTCTCAATTTCAACCTTACTTGTGTCTGTATAAAGATACACATTTTTTTTTGGCATTGTAATAAAACGTTTTTTAATCCATAACCTAACGTTGAAAGTATCTATTTTTATGTTTTTAACTTTTATTCTAAATGCTATTGTTTGTTTTGGGAAAACTGTTTTTATATCAACCCCATAGCTATCATCTAACTTTTGAATATTATCATCATAATAATGTTTTACAAAATATACATCAAAATTATATTTTGTAGTATTACTATCAACTAAATAATCATTTAAATTTAAATATTCATATTTATTTATATTTAATGAAAAATAATTATCAAGGTATAATTCCATAATACTATCACTATTATTCGACAACATTATGGTATAATATTTATAATCTTCATCTAAGCTATCTAAAGTAGTATAAGAATATGACCTACAAAAAAGATGTAAAGACAAATAAAAAAAAATTAAGGCAATTAATCCAATTTTCATTATTCAAATTTTTCAGGATATAAATATTTTAATCCATCAGTATAAGGATGATCTCCTTCATCATAGTGCCGCTCAGGTCTGTTAAAGTTATGTTTTCTTATAATATTCTCATACATTATTGTTAATCCACCTTCAATTTTATGGTTTCCTACTACAGAAATTTTTGATTTGTTATACATATAACCAAAAAATACATGTCCTCCTATTTCATGATACAATCTTTCACTAAACAAAGAATAATCATCAGTACCATAATGTTGTGCACTATAAATTGTACCTTCTTTAAGATAAACTTGTAGATTTATCTTATTCTCATCATCAAAAAGTCTTTTAATTGTAAACCCTCCACCATATTTATCTGTTATCCCTCTTTTGTCTTTAATTACATCTACATATATTTTTTTATCTTCTGCGACTTCTTTAAGATTATAAGCAATTTTCTTTTGGTTTTCACTTAATTCATCATATGCACCTTGATTCACAATCAAGTTTCCTGACTCATCTATAATGAAAGGATTTTGTTGATCTTTTTTTAATTGTAGTCGACCACCAATATCATCAATAATATTTCCTTGTTCTTCTGTAGAATAAGTTCTAAAATTAACAGTATCTCCCAACAGATCATTAAACCATACCGGGTTCCCACTCATCATCGCATACGGTGACCAACTTGGATTTGGTTTTGGGTCAGGGCTGCTCCAACGCATGGTTTTAAGGTTGGCATTCCGGTAATAGGTGGTGATATGGTCACGGCTGCCGTCTATCTCTGTTTCAACTTCGCTGCCTTGTGCTCCAAATCTGTAGTTGTCGCCCTGGTACATCCTGCCGGGCATTAACATGCCCACACCGTCGTAGTAATCGTAAGAAGCCCTAATATCTGCCTGATAGCTGTCCGTTTCTCCATCGCCATCATTATCAACAGGTTGTCTAATGTCAGATACCACAGCCCGAACGTTCCCCAGGTGGTCAGTGTTTACACCAAGATTAATGGT
>CAYMKE010000247.1:0-3325 GCA_964390955.1 uncultured Bacteroidales bacterium
CAGTTTCTTCTGAAACATTCTCCTTAAGATATACGATGTAGTCTTTTAGCGCAGTCCAGGCTTTTTGAGAGATAATTACCTTTCTTCTTCTCATTACCATTTTTCAGATTCTTTTTTTAAATTTTCAAGAGCAATGCAATCCCCTCTATCTATTTCATCATCAGCTTCTTGTAATTCTTTTGCAAGATTGCTTTTTGTGATGGCAACCCCCGATGCCTCATAACCTACTATTATGTCTTCATCACCTATAGTTTTACTTATCTTAATGAACATTTCATCAATCAAGTTTTCATCAACTTTATGCAAATGGCTATAAATAAACTCTCTTTTTTCAATATAATTCATACGTTCCATTTTTTTACAAATTTAACGATTTTTTTTACTTTTGGTTTTATCCCAACGGATAATATTTTTCCAACTCCTTTTGCAAATTTTCTAAATAGTCCGTCCTGTAGCCCTCCGTTGAGCTTACATATTTATGCCCGGCCATGTATTGGACTTCTCTCATTTGTTGATTCGTTGATTCGTTGATGTGATGATGGGGTGATTAAACAAATGTAAACTGACAAAATAAGAATGAAAATTCTGCCCCACCTCACTTCAAATCCTGTCAGGGGTGTAAACAAAATAATGCGAAATGCAAAAGAACAATATGAACATACCAGATTAAACGCCGGGAAACAAAAAAACTGTCAGGGTTGTAATACCGGTCACTTGGTTTTCTTGTAATAATCAATCAATTCATCAATAAATTGTTCGTTATTATAATGCGGATGCGACTCAGTATAGGCCAGCTCTCCATTAATTGTTTGTTTTATTGTGTTGATATTTTTATTATTTTTTTCTTCATTCTGAAAATTTTTATTTTCAGGAAACTTTTCATCAAGAACCTGTTGTATCATGTTATTCGGATTATCTATGCTGTTATACTGCTTAAGAAAATTCACAATCATTACCTGTATTTTAAGTGCTTCGCGGTTTTCCCTGGTAATTATTTTGTTTATTGACTCCCGTTCTTTAAGCATATTTAAACGTGTTTCCGATTCAGAATCTGATTCTTTTAAAATAGCCTGAATCTCCAGGTCGTTTTCATAAAGGGTTATTAGGTTATCTCTGACTCGTTGTCTGAGTTCTTCTAAAGTTTGTTTTAATTGTATAAGCATTTTTCTACAGTTTTTTTGTTATAGATTTATAGGTTCTACTTCTGTATTCTAATATTACTTTTTCCACAATAATTGCAGAAGTATCGAAACAAATACGAACATTATACCAATTGATGTGGATTATACAAAAGCTCTGTTTTTTTTATATGGTTATGATATACAGGAATATATGGATGTTCAATTTCATTTCCCTGATACAGGTTATAAAACTCAATCATTTCTTCACTGGAGAAGATGTTGCGCAGCGAAATGACAAGGTGATTTGTACCATTTAAATTATATGTTCCCTTGATAAAATCGTTAAATTCATATAAAATGCTTTTGGATTGTAAGTTGGTGTCTTTTGTAGACAATGAAAAATGACCATTATATTGATTCATCAATAAACCAAGTTTAAAATATTTAGATTTGGTTATGGGATATCGTTCTACTAAGATGCACGATTCATTTGAGCAATCAAATGCTTTCATTCCAAGTTTTAATTTGGTGTCAATTACCGGGAATGACTCAAATCCGTCATTATAAATGCATTTTACTAAGTAAGGAAGTGGCTTTTTATTATCAAACATGTTATACTGTATGACCTTTTGATATGGGGTTTTTGGTAATGCAATGTTATACCCGCCCAGTGTGAATGAATGAAATTTTTTCTTCATGGTTAAATGATTTAAATTGTTAGTTAATTTTTTTTAATGAATTGATTATATGTTCCAAAATAGCCGGGAATCTTTTTTTTGAAAAGCCAATACATAGTGCCAGAATGTTTTTTAATTTTTTGACATTCAAATCGGTGACGAAGAAAATTTTATGAAATCTTAATACAACCTTAAGATTCATCATTTGCAGGTATATAATTTGATACACATTGATCTTGTTCTGTTCCCTGATGAAAATAATTACTTTGTCTATAATGAGCCATCCCCTTTCTAATTGCATTTGTTTATAGTTTGCCGGTGTACTGTTGCGTATTGCCAATCGGGCTCCTTGTCCGCATAAAGAGGGCTTGTATTGTTCTCTGTAAACCAGTGCTTTTATAGTTTTATGCAATAGCGCCTGGTTTTCTTCCTGCCTGTGAGGCTCATTATTATTATGTACTATACTAAAACCATTTGATTGAGGATAGTGGATAATTCCGGGTTGTGTCATAATTTTAATTTTTTAAGGTTTCGTTTAATACAAAATCTTAAGTAAAAGTAATCATCAAAACACTGGATTTAAAGAGTAAAATCGCCTGAATATATATTATGGGTTTTAAACAGGGGCGTGAAAATACGGGGATGTGATCTGATCATTATAAAAGCTGAAAGCTGACACAGAGAGGAGGGTGGATAGGCGTCATAGATCAGAAGACAGAGAATCTTTTAACTTGTACATTGAATATTAAAAAGTAACAAACGAATTTATAAACAGGAATGTTCTGTGAAAATCTCTGTGTTTATGGAGGAAAAAAGATAAAAATTTAGCTGTAAACAGTCAAAACGATTTTTCTTCTTGAACTATGGTTTCGAAACTCACAATAATATATACCTTGCCATGTACCCATGTTGAGTTTTTTGTTTGAGATTGGAATTGTAATGTCCTGCCCTAAAATTGAAGATTTTAAATGCGCCGGCATATCATCGGAACCTTCCAATACATGGGTGAAATAGCTTGCATTTTCAGGTGCAAGCCTGTTGAAAAATGCTTCAAAGTCCTCTCTCACTGAAGGGTCTGCATTTTCATTCATTGTTATAGCAGCAGAAGTATGTTTTAATAAAATATTTAATAACCCTTTTTCAGGCATTTCTTCTATGCTTTTTTCAATAATACGTGTGATAAGATGATATCCACGGCCCAAAGAAGGCAATGTTATTTCATACTGTTTAATCATAAGGGAATAATTTTTGCATCATAAAACTAAAGTGGAATAACTTGTAAAATTAATAAAGATAATTAAATTTAGAATCATACTTTTAGACTTTTAAATCAAAAGAGTTTTTTTATAATTTTGATATTTGTTTAGCATTTCGGGTCTCTTTTTTGGGACGGGATAAATATAGTTGCTGAACACAGCCGTGACAGTTTTTAACATACATGTGCATGATTATAAAATGGAAAGAAAGGTATAAAGGTATAGAGGTATAGAGGATATAAGGGTCAACACACCCTTGTCCCACACGCCC
>CAYMKE010000248.1:0-3278 GCA_964390955.1 uncultured Bacteroidales bacterium
TTATCAGGGCGAATTAATATGTATCTTATTCTCAAGGCGTTGCCTTGAGCTGAATAAATTTATCGCTGTCTCAATATTTCTTTCAGCTTTTCAATTTCATCTTTATTTCCTAATACAAAAATTTTGTCCTTGCCTGTCAACACGGTTTCAGGAGCCGGGTTGATCATGAAAGTCTGATCTTCTTTTTTAATTCCAATCACGTTCACACCACTTTTGTTCCGTATATCCAGTTCTTCAATGGTTTTACCTTCAAATGTGGGTGAAAATTTTTCGCAAAACACTTCTTCCAGGAAAACACTCCCGGTAGCCTGCATGAGCATGTATTCTATAAATTCAATGACTTCCGGTTGAGTAACCAGTTTAGCCATTCTTCGGCCACCAATACGGTTGGGCATGATTACATTATTGGCACCTGCACTTTTTAATTTGTTATCCGAATTATCATCCGATGCCCTGCTGATAATCTGTAATTTCGGGTTGAGTTCCCTGGCAGATAATACTACAAATAAATTGTCTGCATCTGCAGGCAGGGTTGAAATCAACGCTTGTGCGTGCTCAATTTTTGCTAAATTCAATGTTTCATCCTGTGTTGCATCGCCTTCAACCACGAACTGTTCTCCATTCTCCCTGATCATCTCAACCGTTTCCCTGTGGTTTTCAATAATGATGACCGGGGTTTTATGTTCTTCAAGTTCCTTTACTGCTTGTGCACCATTGCGCCCGTAGCCGCATACAATCACATGATTCCTGAGTTTTTCAATATGTTTTTTCATACGCTTTTCTTTAAAATAGTTAGATGAAACACCCTCTACAATAAATCGTGTTAAAGTGGTAATGGCATAAGCAAAGATACCAAAACTGAATATAATGAGCCCTGCTGTAAACCACATTCCTGTTGACGACAATGGCCTGACCTCTCTGAACCCGACCGTGGCCATAGTGATGATGGTCATGTAAAAGGCTTCACTAAATGTGTATCCTTCTATAATCATGTATCCGGATGTTCCAATTCCGATGATTAAAACCAATAATCCCAATCCTATTAACAATGCAAGGTAGCTCTCTTTTTTCTTTTTCTGGGCCATTAGTGTTTTGATATTACCTGGTTTCCGATTTGACAATCAAGGCACCTTTTTTGATTGCAATACACATTTTTGAGTTGAAGCAGGGCTTGAGATTGTAAAGCATTTTCCGGGATGATACCAAGTTTTTTCCAGCCTTTAATAATATGATTTTGTTCGGCTTTTATATTTTCCAGGAATTTTAAGGCCTGGTCTTTGAAATTTTGACTGTCTTTAACTTTTCCGTATACAAATAAAAAAGGAATGATGGTGTTGATCAATAAAATGTTGATCCCGGCATCTCCGAGCGTTTTGACGCGTTTTGCCGATGCTTTGCCGAATGTATAATGAACATCCCAGTATGAAGAAGCAGTCACCGAGAGTAGTTTTTTGATCTCTTCCACATCATTTGCCTCAAGAATTTTGGAAAAAAGCTTTGACGAAGAATAGATCAATGAAGCAAATTGTGCTATCCGGATGGTTGGAAAATTGGATGGCCTGAGACGTAAAAATTTCCATAAATGCTTCTCAACAGGTTTTAAATTAAACTTTTTTTGAAGAAATGCATATTCTCTTTTCAATGCTTTAATATAGTCATCTTCATGTTCCAAATCATTAAGCATCCCGGCTTGTCCAAAAAACAGTGCTTCGATTTGCAGGAGGTTATTTTTATGTTTGGCGAGGCAATTAAGAGGGATTGACTTTACCAGCATTTCAAACGGCTGTGCATTGAGTTTAAACCCAAAATTATTTCCCATGCGTTGGTAAAATGTTTCTTCCCAATTATTTTTATTTTGCTTGAAATACCTGGTGATTTCACCTGCTTTTGACTCCAGCCGTTCAATCATTAGTTTTTCGAGCCAGTAGCGAATAATGAATGAATTAACATCATTGATTTTATGTTCACAACTAATCCAGTTCCGGCTGTTGATGAGATCAGCATAATTATTATAATATTTTGGATTGTATTTTAGTGTAATCGTGGGGATTGGTTCGCCGTTTGTGCGTTTAACAGGTCTGTCATGATGAGCAACAGCCTGTATAATCACATTGTCATAGGCTTTGTCATGATGATGGCCGTGTTTTTCCCAATCAGAGCTGTTTACATGTATTTCTACATTCCCTGCCCAAAGGACTTGGCCAATTTTAATTTTAACATTTGTGAAATCAGGGCCTGCATTCGTATTATGTTCTCCTGCAGAAATAATCTCTATTTTCTCACCATTATCCAACACTGTTGAAGAGCTGTCAAACAACCCGTATTTCCAGAGATATTGTAAAAAGTTTTCGTTCATCAGACAATGTTATATTGTTGTAAGAACCCTTTCATTTCTTGCTGAATATCAATTGCTTTTTTTCTTGCTGCCTCATCAAAAGATGCATCATCAGATGCAAAAATAATAGATCTTGAAGAATTCACAAGCAACCCACATTGTTTATTCATTCCATATTTCACAACCTCTTCAAGTGTTCCGCCCTGTGCGCCGACACCGGGAATCAGTAAAAAGTTCCGGGGCGCGATGTTCCTGATTTCCTTGAGCTGTTCTGCTCTTGTAGCACCTACCACGTACATCATATTTTCATGCGTCCCCCATTCCTTGCTTTGGATAATGACATTTTCAAACAAGTGTTTTCCCGAATTATCCGTGATGTATTGAAAATCATTGGCCCCGGCATTGGATGTTAAGGCTAATAAAATCACCCATTTCTCATTGTACTCAAGGAACGGGCCAACAGAGTCTGATCCCATGTAAGGGGATACTGTGATTGCATCGGCATTGAGCTTGTGAAAAAAAGTTTCTGCATATTTCTTTGAAGTATTGCCGATATCTCCGCGTTTGGCATCTGCAATAATGAATATGCCAGGATATGTTGTACGGATATATTGGATGGTATGATCAAGGATGTCCCACCCTTCAGCGCCCATGGCCTCATAAAATGCAATATTGATTTTATAAGCCACTGCCAGGTCTTGCGTGGCATCAATAATACGTTTATTGAATTCGAGAACAGGCTGTCTTGAAGCATTCAAAACAGGTGGCATCTTATGATGATCGGAATCAAGGCCAATGCATAAAAATGACTGCTTCGTCCTGATCGTTTTTATAAGGTCATTATAGTTCATATGTTTATTGTTAAGTTACTAAGTTAATAGAGTTGTTATGTTTAGATGTTTAGAGGGCGTGTGGGATTTTTCAGATAACTTTTCCAACGTTT
>CAYMKE010000249.1:0-3152 GCA_964390955.1 uncultured Bacteroidales bacterium
AGTGTCTTATATCATTTAAAATTTAACCATTAAAATAAGAGTAGAACCATTTATTGTTACCAGAAAATAAATATGTCACATTTTTGGAAAATAACGATGCATTAAAAATGGAAAATAGTAATGCATGATTTTTACAAAATTAATCTAAATTTTCATTTTCAAAAATTGTTTTTCTGTTTTCCATACGATAACTATTTCCTTCAAGTTTTATGACTTCACAGCGATATAATATTCTGTCCAATAAAGCAGTTGTCAGCACGGTATCTTTGAGCACATCAGTCCATTGTTTTGGTGATTTATTAGTTGTGATGATTATTGCTGTTTTATCATGTAATTCATTTATAAGATTAAAGAACTTAACCGCATCTTCTTGGTTAATGGGGAACATCATTATATCATCAATAACTAATAAATGTGACTTCAATAAACGCTTATATTCAACAGCAGCAGTACGAGTGATATCTTTCATTCGTAAAATTTTTATAAGCTCTTCCATGTTTTTAAAATAAGCTCTATACCCTTGCTCTACAGCATCAAAACATAGTCCGGCAGCAATATAAGTTTTGCCGGTACCAGAGGGACCCATAAGAATAATATTATAATTTTGTTCAAGCCAGGAGAGTTCCCGTAATTGGTTTAATTGTTGTTTTCCGATCCCATTCGAGAATGCATGATCATATAGATCTAAATTGTAACTTAAGGGGAGCCGAGCACGTTTTTGTCTTCGCTGTCGATCTTTTTCCTGTCGATGGGTAATTTCCTTTTGCATAAGCATTGTAACAAAATCAAGATAGGTAACCTGATTGTGTTGTGCGTCTCTGACCATATCATCCAATTTCTCTGCTATGGCTGAGAGTCTTAATTGTTTACATTGATTTTTAATTGCTTCTGTTTTACTCATGGTTTTTATGTTTTTGGTTAATTATATTTTCATAATCCTCTATATTACTTTTTTGTGGAATATGCGTTATATTTTGTGGTGTATGCGTATGTAATAGTTTCATGTCTTTTGTTGCGGGTTGCTCTTGTAGATTTTCATCCATAAATACCTGTAATGCCTGTTTAAATTCATTTCCATGTAAGATTGTATTCTTCATACAAAAAGTGAGGGTTTTGTCAGCAGTATCTCTATCGGCGTTGTTAAGGGATTTTAATATAGCTTGCAAGTGATCACGGATGTAGCGTGGCCACTCTTGTTTGATTTGGCTGATGTAGTTTTGTGCCTGTTCTTTATGAGTAAAACACGCTATCACCCTGTCGGACATTTCTTCAAGACTTTTGGATGTATCTCTTTTGTGATGGGTATTTCTAATGGTTTTTCCTTTTTGATACGAACGCTGGTGTGAACAAATACGATTCTGGTGGATATCGTAAATATACACGATTCCGTGCTCTTCTTTCACTAGCACTATGGTGCCAGATCCTTGGTATGTACCTTCGGGCACGGTATAAAAATTGCTTTTATACGCAATGACATTGTGTTTTCTTACTGTGTATTGCTTCATTTCCGGTGTATTTTTAATGTTTAATGGATTATATGGTTTTAAATATGCTTTTTCGATTACAAATTCATCACGGGGTGATTTTTTTGTATAATTATGCGGTAAATGATTCGCTGTACGAGCAAGCCATGCTATGGACTGTTCGTTTAAAGTTTCTAAATCGTGATAAACCCTGTTGTACAAAAAATTCTTTTTGATATATTGAATAACATTCTCTACCTTCCCTTTGCTTTGGGGATCTGATTTGCGACAAAAGTGGAGCTCAAAATTCCGTGTCTTTGCATAGTGTTTAAATGCTCCGGTAAGAATGATATCCCCGAGATTTTCATCTACTACAATGGTTTTGTCGAGATCATACACGATCACCTGGGGAATACCCCCAAAAAACATAAATGCTTTCTCATGTGCAGTGACAACTGCCTCTGCTGTAAAGGGAGCATCCCTATATAGGGTAAATTTAAACCGGCTTCTGGCAAGTACCATAGTAAAGAAATATATCTTTTTACGCCGTCCATTTGTCATTCGGATGTTATACATCCCAAAATCTACTTGTGCCTGTTTTCCATAGGGTAAATCTTCAACAGGAAAGAAACCTCGAGTGACAGCAACATAAGGAATATTATGCTCCTGTCTGACATACATGACGAAATTATACACAGTACGAGGACTAACATCGGGGAAATCATCATACTGTTCTTTCAACCAGTCGTGTATTTGGGCTGCTGAAGTATCCGGATATTCGGATAAATTTTCTAAAATAAAAGATTCATACGGGTCAAGCACTTTTTTCCTGTGTGATGAACGGATAAGATAGCGTTCATAGTCATCTTCACTCATCTTTAAATAGCGTGCTACGGTCCGTGGGTCTACTACCAGAAACCTTGCTATTCTGGCATTACTAAAGCCCAATCTGTTTAATTTTCGAATTTCGTGATACATGATCCAATTGTTTAAGTCTTTTTGTGTCATCTCAGTTAAATTTTATGGGTTAACTGAGATAACTTACAATTTTTTTTGATTATTCATTTTGCCCTGCAGGGCAAAATGAATAATCAAAATCATGCATCACTATTTTCCGATTTTATGACATTCTTATTTTCCGAAAATGATACATCACTATTTTCTGATTTTATGACATATTTATTTTCCGGTAGCAGTTACCTTGTTGATCAATTGTTTAAACCCTGCATTATTTTTTATCACATCCAATTTTTTAATATCAATTTATTGGTATAAAGATATCTTTTAATAATTTGTTAAAAAAATTATTTTGTTTTGCAACCGCTGTTTCAGTTTCTTCTTCACCCCCTTTTCTTATATTGGTTTCATGATTCTTTAGGCTTGCTTGTGACGCACATAGGCTTGATTATTAGAAGAATACCGAAGGCGGAAAAGCATAAATTTTTATAAGAAAATATAACTTACAATCACCTAATAAGGCACAACTCCCTTTATATCTTCACGATCATATAAATTAGAAATTTTTAGTAATAAGCTCCTTCTGGTGCCACATAACCATTCATAAAAGAACCATCCCATCCAATTTTGTCAGATCTGCTGTCATCTTTAAAAACTAACTGAAGGTTTTTATCAAATACCTTAACAATAGCTTCAGGGTATGCCTCGAAAAGATAAGTGATATGCCAACGT
>CAYMKE010000250.1:0-3079 GCA_964390955.1 uncultured Bacteroidales bacterium
TTTGGCAGATGTTACCCGGATTGATTTTGCTCAAAACCTCATCATGCAGTATAAAGAAATTTTATATTATTCTTATTTGGGTGAATCAAACCATTACAAGCGGCTACCACAGCCAAACGGACTGTATTACAGCAACAATAAAAGACAGTTACTATTTTATGGAAAAGTACATGAACAGAATGATAAGCGGCAACCGATACCGGAACTATACAAAAATAGAAATGTACTCCGGTTTGAACTCCGATATAAACAGAGGTTGAGACAACAATTTAACAGGCCGGAAATTAAAGCTGGGTTACTTTATGATGAAAGGTTTTACCGGGGACTGGTTAAGCGGTGGAAAAATGAATATCTATCAATTCAAAAAATCAATTTAAAAGTTAACAGCATGAAACCAACAGGCAGCACCAAGGAACTGGTTGAAAATTTGGCTTTATTCAGCATTTTGGAGGCCGGGCAACCACAAGTACTAAACCTCATCAAACAATGGCAGGAAACCGGGGAAATTGATAAATATCAGGCACAACTACACAGGGATTTTATTAAGAAGTTCTCCTCAAAAAAGATGGATGAGGAGGGAAACGACTTAATAAATGAATTAACCCGGAAAGTGAAAGAAGCAGCCCGGAATTATTAATCAAAAATCTTACAAATATGACACCACAAAATTCTACAAATTCCAACAGAAATGACGCTATAAATAAAGAAACCGGATTAACTCCGTTGCAGGAGCAGGCAGTTGTTTTATTGTTATCAGGAAACAACGTTACAGCAGTTTCTAAAACCTTAAAGATTGATAGAAGTACAATTTACCATTGGCAACAAAAGGAGAACTTTCAGGCCTTTTATAACAACTTACAGCAGCAAATAAAATTTGAAACTGAAACCGGATTGATGGGAATGTTTGATGAGGCTATTCAAACAATTAGAAGTTGCCTTACAAGCGACAATGAATCAGTCCGGTTAAAAGCTGCACTGTGGTTGATTGAAGAAATCAAATCAAAAAAAATCGGAGAAACTGACCCCAGGGTTTTGATAAAAGGTAAATGTATGGAAGATAGCCTTGGCATTGATTGGGGTTCACATTTGAATGAGGATAAATATAAAAGGTTGCTGAAAGAGAATAATTTGAAATTTTAATATTCCACTTTGGTCTTTTTTTAATAATTTTGATAAAAACCAAAGCATTAATAAAATGAAACTCAATTATTTTCTCATCCTAACTTTTTCATTATTGCCAATTTCAAATATTTACAGTCAAATTTTAGATTCATTAGTAGTTTATAAGCCAAACTATCTTGATGAATTAGAACGATCATCAAAGAGAATTTTCAATAATGATGAAACTGAAAACATTGAAATTTATCAAGTATATGATAACAAATGGATTAACAGGGACAAGGATTATGAAAAAATTAATACAGATAATAAATTGGCAATAAAAAGCCAGTTCAAATGGAATGAAAATAGTTGGGAGAAAATTAATGAAACAAAATACAGCTATACTGATACCTCAAAATTAACAGAAGGTTATACGTTCTCTAATGCTGAAAAAACTGGATTAATAAAGATGAGTGAATATTTTTTTGAAGATAGCACAATATTCAACACTTTTTATTACAAATGGGAGTATGGCTCCTGGCTTCCTGATAAATTAATCGTTTTATTTTATGATTATGGCAACATATTAATTGAAAGACAAGAATGGATTTGGGATTGGGATTTGATGGACTGGAAAAGAAGTTATTTATATGAAACAATTTTATATACTGACTTAGAAATCTATCAGAAAAACGAATATCGTTACTCTGATGATCATTGGTGGAAATGGATACAGAAGGATTATTATTATGACGGTAATTTACTTACAAAAATTATAAAACTGAATAGATGGAGTGAATCAGAGGAGTTCAAACCTTCAGAAAAGAATGAATATTCAGACCATGATGCAAAAAGAAGGCCTAAAACAGATGAACATTATTTGTGGAATATTGACTCTGAAAAGTGGTATCTCAGCGCTGTTATTAAAAAAGAATATGATCAATGGGATAATGAAATCTTGTATGAATCACGGAAATGGAACAATCAATACAACTACTTTGAATACGGTTACAAAGATGAAAAAGAATATAATGAAACTGGGAAACGAACATATTTTGCCAGATATGACTGGTCGCCTTATATTTCAGATTGGATACTTGATACTAAATATTATTCTGAAAACTATGGCGACAGTATAATAAGTTATAGTTATCTGAATGGTTCTCCCAATAGTAAATCAGTATCTTATATAAACAATGGGCTAACTGATTATAGAATTAATTATACATATAGCTACAAATGGGAATTAAGCTCAATAACATATTTTTACTATTCAGGAGTTGTTAACACAGAGGTTATTGAAAAACAAAAATTTGTTTTATACCCTAATCCAACTAATGGAGTATTATTTTTCTCTGATAAATGCCGTAAATTTAAGATTTATGATATTTATGGAAGGTTAATAAAACAGGGAGAAAACAAAAAACAAACCAACCTTTCCAACTTTCCCAATGGAAGTTATATTATCAACATTGATAATGAATCACAAAAAATAATAAAGTATTAAAAAAAACATCTGAAACCCGAACTAAAAAAGGGAAAAGAAGATAAATAAATTAACTAAAATCAAATAACATGAAAAAACTATCTTATTTGATATTACTTATTGGACTGAATATTACAATTTTTGCTCAAGATTCTCACGTTTGCAATATGATTGAAAAAACACTGGATTACATGGATATAAAAGTTCAGGATGTAAGAATTGCAGATGGACGTGCAAAAGGTGGAATAAGAATGTTAATAATTACTTATAAAGCAAATTCTACACGAGACAAACAAGCGGTTGAGTTAACAAATGTTTTGGAAAGTGGGATTGTTGCAAATGATAAACTGGATGGAAATATTGATGAAACCTCTGCTGTTATTGCTGATAATTTTGGAAATACTTTAGCAATGTATCCGCCTGGGGAACTACATCTCACCTGAGAAAAAATATTTGTTATTTTAGGCCGGGTATTAGCCTGCTTAGTTTGTT
>CAYMKE010000251.1:0-3037 GCA_964390955.1 uncultured Bacteroidales bacterium
TAATAATTATTTTAATCATGCTTGTTTCATCTGTTTATTTTTAAGTTACTAAGTTAATTAAGTTTGGTTCTACTACCATTTTAGTGGAAGTTGATTCTGAGTATCCAGAATTCAGAAAAGTCTTATTATAAGCGTTAATGATTTTTTTGATCTCTGACCTCTGACTTCTGACCTCTGACTTCTATATTCTAATAATCCTTTTTCCACAATAATTGCAGTTGACAATGTTATAATGGATAAAAATACAAATAATGAACAATAAGATATACAATTTAGAAAATATTTCTTTATATTTGAGATAATATATTTAATACCCTTTCAGAAACAGTCAAATAATTCATGATTGAATTCTAATCACATAATTATGATTATATGAATTATATGTGAAGTATGAATGTATAAAAGGCAATGAATAAAATATTATATTTTTTACAAATTTAAATTTTTGAATTATGAAAAAACAAATTAGTTTGGGGCTGATTTCAGTATTAATAGTATTATTTTTTTTCTCATGCAACCAATCCGGTAAAAATGTTGAAATTGGTTTATTGATGGGTGATCTTGAACGCGAAAGGTGGCAAAAAGATACGATGTCTTTTGTTGAAAATGCCAAAAAAATGGATATGAATGTTTATGTTAGAAATGCTAAAAATAACCAGGAAAAACAAATTAAACAGGCTGAGGAATTAATTGAAAAAGGAGTAGATGTATTGGTTGTAGTACCGGTAAATCAAGATTTGTCTTCAAAGATTGTAGAGATAGCACATCAAAATAACATTGAAGTTATTGCATATGATCGCTTGATTAAAGGGTGTGATTTAGATTATTATGTGAGTTTTGATAATGTAAGGGTTGGCGAAAAACAAGCTGAATATTTAACAAAATTAAAACCCCGGGGCAATTATGTTCTTATCGAAGGCCCTACCACAGATAATAATTCTATCATGTTGCGCTTAGGCCAAATGAATGCTTTGTCTCCTTATTTGCAAAAAGGAGATATTCAGATCATTTATGACCAATTTGCTGAATCATGGGATAAAGAATCCGGAGAAAAAGAGATGAGAAAATGCCTTCGTGAATACGGGTCTAAAATTGACGCTGTAATTGCCGGGAATGATGCATTGGCAGAAGGTATTGCAGAGGTAATAGAGCAACACGGGATAGAAAAAAATGTATTGCTTGCAGGCCAGGATGCTGAACTGGACGCGTGTCAGAGAATCGTGAAAGGAACACAAACCATGACAATTTATAAGCCTGTTCGAAATCTTGCAGAAGTGGCCGTAAAAGTGGCAGGTAAATTTGCCAAAAAAGAACAGATACATACCATTAATAACCAAACTATATTTAATGACAGTATTATGGTTCCGACTATTTTGGTAGAACCGGTCACTGTAAACCGGCAAAATATTAAGATGACTGTGGTAGAAAGTGGTTACCAGCAGGGAAGCGAAGTATTTGTTGAATAAATTGTTTCCAAGAGGCTGCTTAAAAAGTATTTAAAGTTTTTTTATATATTTGCATCGGGGTAAATTTATGATTGCATCATATTGGTGAATTAGTATTTCCGGATTTGATGGAACATAAGAATTAATAATTAAACACGGCTATATTTTGGAAGGAATAAAAAAAATTTTAATTAGTATTGTTTTATTTTCTATTTGTATTAATGCATCCATAACGGCACCGCCTAAAAAAGAGCCACCACAAACACGTATCTTATTTATTTTTGATGCTTCTTTTAGTATGTCAGGAGAGTGGGATGATCAAAAGAAAATAAAATTTGCACGTAAAACATTATTTAATATCGTTGACAGTCTTAATGATAAGGAAAACATTCAAATGGCACTGCGGATATATGGACATCAAAGTCCTGTGCCCCCCCAGAATTGTAAAGATACTAAATTAGAAGTCCCTTTCCGAAAAAACAATGCCAATGCTATAAAGCAAAAATTACATTTTATTGATCCAAAGGGTACAACACCCATTTCTTATTCTTTGGAACAAGGTGGGAATGATTTTCCCGGCCGGTGTCCTAATTGCAGAAATATTATTATACTCATAACAGATGGGAAAGAAGAGTGTGATGGAGACCCATGTGCAATATCTAAGCAATTACAAAAGAAAGGGATTATATTAAAACCATTTATTATTGGAATTGGAATAGATAAAAATTTTGAAAAATCGTTTGAATGTATCGGGAATTATTATAATGCTTCGAGTGAACAACAATTTACTAAAATGATGAATGTTGTTGTGAGACAGGCTCTGAATTCAACCACGGCACAGGTGAACCTGCTGGACAAAAGTGGAAGGCCTAATGAGACAAATGTACCCATGACGTTTTATGATGAATATTCCGGAAACCTGAAAGATAACTATATACATACTATTAATTACAGGGGAAATCCTGATACTATTTTACTTGACCCGTTACTTGATTATAACATGACGGTTCATACACTACCTTCTGTAAAGGTTAAAAATATTAAAGTTACTTCCGGACGACACACAATAATTGCTGCAGATGCTCCAATGGGGTCGCTTATTGTAAAACCAACAGGCGGCAATCAATTCAGTGGAATGAGATTCAGGGTTAGTCAAAAAGGTAAATCCAATACATTATGTTATCAGGAAATAAATAGGGAACAACGTTACCTGGTTGGAAATTATCATGTAGAAATTCCTGTATTACCTACATTAAATGTAGATGTAAATATCAAACAAAGTCATACTACAACAATTGAAATCCCACGCCCGGGAATTGTTAACCTGATGATGCAATCATCCGGATATGGAAGTTTGTTTAGATATAACAATGAAAACCTGGAGTGGGTTTACAATATAAAAAATAATGTAACCAGGGAAAACCTCACATTATTACCAGGTAATTACTCTGTTGTTTTTCGCCCGAAAAATGCCAGGAAGTCTATTTATTCTATTACAAGGAATTTTGAGATCAAATCCGGCAGTGCCGTTACTGTGAAATTGTATTAATGATTTGATCGGTGTTTATTTTCTTTTGTTCTCCCGTATTCAT
>CAYMKE010000252.1:0-2999 GCA_964390955.1 uncultured Bacteroidales bacterium
GGTTTAAATTTTTTACACGCCTCGAATTTGAACTTTATAGAGCAAACACTTGACTCTATGGACAGTCACTAAATAAAGTACATTAAAGAAATTATAACTCATTTCAATTATTCTTTTTTATCTTTGTGATTTTTAATTAAATCATTAAAATTATTCAATGAGATTAATAAAGAAATGTTTACTCTTTAATGTCATTTTTCTTTCGGCATACTGTTTTTCAGGAAAAATTGCAGCAAATGATAGCATACCTTCAAAAAAATTCTTTCAAAAAACCCATGTTCACGGACAATGGTTTTTATCGTATCAATACCAAAAACCTGAAACCAATAATAATATCACGTTAAAAAGAGGCTATTTAACATTTAAACAAAAACTTAACAATAATTTATCGGTCAGGTTTACACAAGATATTACATTAGATCAAGAAGGAGAAGATGCCGGAAATGTAGAAATGCGTCTTAAATACTGTTATTTAAAAGTCATCCCCCAAAATATTGATGTTTTAAACAACGCCTATTTTGAAATAGGATTGGTCCATCGTCCCTGGCTTGATTTTGAGCAAGATGTAAACAAATACAGAGTTCAGGGAACTATGTTTTTAGAGAGGATCAGAATGTATAATTCCGCTGATTTCGGAGTTACTTTTGTAAGCCTGTTGGGTGGAGAAATAAATAAAGAATTTCAGGAAAAGACCGGAACTAAACAAAATGGCAGATTTGGAAGTATAGCATTAGGTATTTACAATGGAGGTGGATATAACGCGATAGAATATAATAATAATAAAACATTTGAAGCAAGGTTAACACTAAGGCCATTGTTCAAAATAGCACCCGGCATAAAAATCAGTTATAATACAGCTTATGGCAAAGGGAATAGACCGGAAAATCCGGATTTTCACCTTAACTCATTATTTACAAACATACTTTAAAATTTAACAATATGGAAGACACGACTAATAAACAGCCTCCAAAAACCTGGTTAGCAGAATCTATTTTAGTGACTTTATTTTGCTGTTTGCCTTTTGGCATAGCAGGAATTATTAATGCTGCCAATGTAGAATCACGGTTTTATGCAGGCGATACCGAAGGGGCGCAAAGGGCTTCCGGTAATGCCAAAAAATGGACAACTACAGGATTCTGGATCGGCATAATAATTGGCGTCATTTATTTAATAGCTGCCTTTTCAGGATTTGGATTTGGAATATAAAAAAACACACAACCGGTTCATTGGATTGGCATTCATCATCATAATAATAATCATCTATGCATTATTTGATCCGGCACAAAACTCTTACTTTCCTAAATGCTCGTTCAATGAAATAACCGGATATAAATGTCCTGGATGTGGATCACAAAGGGCAATACATGCTATTTTGAATTTCAATATAGCACAGGCACTCAAAGAAAATATTTTATTGGTGCTCTCTATACCATATATACTAACAGCATTTGTGGTCGATATCATCAAAAAGCCGGGAAATAAATTATTGAGATGGCGTAAAATACTCTTTGGAACAAATGCAATTTATTTGATCCTGGGATTCATTATTGCATTCTGGATTTTAAGGAATTTCTGGGGATATTAAGCTGAAAAAACATGTTGCTCTTTTAATGTCCGGTTTACTTTGGCTATATAATCCAGGATTTCTTCCCTTCCCTCTCTTTTTTCTGAAGAGGTAATAAACACTTCAGGCATATATTCCCATTCCTTTAGCATTTCTTTTTTATATATTGAAACATTACGCTCCATTTTATCCTTTGACAGTTTATCTGCTTTGGTAAACACAAGAGCAATGGGCACTCCCTTAGCATGGGTCCACCGGATAAATTCAATATCATTTTTCTGTGGATGATGACGGGCATCAACCAAAATAAATAAACACACCAGATTTTTCCTTTCTTCAATATAATTTTTTATCAGGCTGTTGAAATTAAGCCGGTCTTTCTTGGAGACTTTAGCATATCCATACCCCGGAAGATCAACAAGATACCATGCATTGTCAACATTATAATGAAATATAGCCTGTGTTTTACCGGGTTTGGCGGAAACCCTGGCCAATTCTTTCCTATGTGAAATCATATTGATAAGGCTGGATTTGCCAACATTCGACCTCCCGGTGAAGGCATACTCCGGTTTATCTGCCAGTGGACATTGGTCCATTGTCCTGCTTTCTCCCAGAAACTGGATGATCGAATTTTGCATAGTTTAGCTTTTTTCAAATAAATAACCTGATGTATATATATGTTGTTTCATGATAAAATCATTTACAGACAAGTCCCATTTAATACCTTAAAGATATAATTATTATTTCAGGAAAAAAAATAATTTAAATTATTGATAATTTATACCAATTTTAAAAAGTAAAGTTAAGGGATGAAGCATATTCAAGAAAAAATGAATGAAACTATTGCCAGGAAAGAAATTTACTTTGTAAGTTTTTTAACGATTGATATAAGTTTATTGATACGAAAAGGTTTTACCAGATAATCATTTACGCCAAACTCGAGAGCCTCCTGAATGTCAACATCCTTGTTTTTGCATGACAGCATAATAATAGGAATATTCTGAGTATCATTGTTTTGTTTTAATTTCTTGCAAAATTCAAGGCCATCCATATGAGGCATTAACCAATCTGTTAATATAAGGTCTACTTTATTATTTAATATGTATGGCAGCCCGTCTACAGGATTTGAAAAACAATTGGTCTTATATCCTTCTTTTGTCAAATTATGGCTCAATAACTCCAAAATATCCGTCTCATCATCAATAAGAATTATTTCTTCTCTGTTATTCATATAATATAAAGGATAATGTTATAATACTAAAATGCAAATTTAGGAAATAAATGTATCCTTAATGTAAATTTTTACTTAATAAATTGTTAAAAATGCTTAGGGGTATGTTAATTTTTTAGGTTCTACTACCATTTTAGTGGAAGTTAATTTTGAGTATCCAGAATTCAGAATCCAGAATTCAGAATAGTTTTATTATAAGCTTTA
>CAYMKE010000253.1:0-2985 GCA_964390955.1 uncultured Bacteroidales bacterium
AATTTAGATGCTCCTCGTAAAACTGCCGGGTGCGGTCAAGATCGGTAGCCATCATCACAATATGTCCGGGCATGATACGGACTTCATCTGCTGAATTTTCCTGCTGTTTGTTATTTTTTTCAGGACGAAGGCTGTCCGTCTTGGTAATTGTATTGTCAGATTCCCCGGATTGTCCCTGGCAGGAAGGGAAAATGAATAATAAAAGTAAGACTGTAAGCCATGGGATATTTATCGTTTTCATGATAATGTTTTATGTTTGTAACAGCCTAATTTGAACAATTGTTTGAATAAATTTGCACCCGGGGTTGGGGCGATGTTGATGCGTTGCGCCCCTGTTGCAAAGGTTATAGTATATTAATCAGAAAAGCTGAAGTATTTAATGTGGTGAAAAAATCACAACATGAAGAAAAGTAAAGAACTGGCCATAGTTAAAAAACTAACAAAAATAAATGACGAAAACCGCATTGTTGTAAACGAAATAGGTTGGACCAGCCGTGTTTATATTGTGGACGATGGTGAATTTGTGTTTACATTAGTACACAAAATATAACGCCTTAAATTATGACACACCCAAATTTCCAGATAATAACATATTGTGTTTTTAGTAAAATAAACCATAATTCAATGAATTATGAATATAAATCATTGGTGCTATAATAGCCATACCCGCAATGATGTTTTGCGGGTTAAACAAGTAATTGGGGTTATGAAGGTGTTGTACGTAATGCTCCGCATAGCTCAAGCATCGGGGTTCTCAAAATGCTTTATTTGTGATACTTAGGATAAATAGATACTTTTGATATTTAAGATATTTAGGATAGTCAAGATATAAGGATTTAAAGATTCACTGATTTATAGATCCATGGGTGATAATATCAAATACAAGTACCCGGAAGAAACGGGATTGATTATCAAATGTTTTTATCAGGTTTACAATGGATTAGGAATAGGTTTCTCTAAAAAAGCTTACATCCATGCCCTGATACATGATTTGCGTAAAGAAGGATTTACCTGTGAAATAAACAAATACATTGACCTTTACTATGACAAAATTGATATTGGGGATTTTCTTTCCGATATAGCTGTAAATGACCGGATATTGGTAAGCATAGAAACAGATAAACAAATTGATCCTGTGAAAGGCCAGGTTTTATTCAATCAATTAAAATCAAGCCGTTATGAAGTTGGACTTTTATTAAATTTTGGTACCTCCCCCGAACAATTGCGCAAACAATTTGATAACGATAAAAAACATAACCTGGATTAATTAATAGCTATTAATTTATAATTAAGATAATTAGGATATTTAGGGTGCTTAGGATAAACAGATTAAAAGACTACCGGATAAAAAGATAAAAAAAATGCTAGTAAATTTAAAATGCGGACCATGCCAACATGTTTATAATTATGAAGTTGGTAAGCCAAGTATGGATAAAAATTATACCTTAGTATTTGAAAACATCCCGGTTTGTCCAAAATGCGGAGCAAAAGGTAAGGAATTGCTGACCGAACTAGGGCAAAGCCAGATGACAGCCTGGCATTTGGGAGAGATGTAAAAATTGGCATGTGCAAAAAAACGGACCATAATCTCACAGAAAAGAAATACCGGTTAGCGGATTTCTTTAATCAATGGTGGGATGACTATGCAAAACACCCAAAACATTTCATTACCCCCGAACAATACAAGGCGGTAAATGCCATGCGAGTTTGCCGGACACCAGCACTTGGGGTTGATATTTATGCCTGTCCTGAATGTGGAGAAGTTACAGAAGTATACCATAGTTGTAAGAACCGGTTTTGTCCCACATGCAGTTGGCGCGATACGGTGAAATGGGCAGAAAGAGTGAAAGAAAAAATGATGCGCATTCCTCACAGGCATGTGATAATGACCCTGCCCCACCAGTTGAATGCTTTAATAAAGCGCAATGAAAAGTTACTGTATAATACATTGCTCCGCGCAGCAGCTGACACCTTTAAAGACTGGATGCTGGAAAAACACAATATTAAACCAGGCATTATTATAGTATTACATACTTTTGGAGAGACTAAAGACTACCACGTACATGTTCACATGATTGTTTCCTGGGGCGGATTAGAAAATGATACCCGGCTGTTAAAACCAATAAAAGGTGAATTTGTAAACTACGATTTTCTGAAAGATAAATTCAGGAAAAAATTTGAAGACACACTTTTTATTTTATACAAAAACCGGGAACTGCAGCATGATTTTAAAAACATCATCAGCCTGCGTCAATTTATCAACAGAATAAATCAAAAAAAATGGAATATTCGTCTTGAACTCCCCATGGATGTACCGGAAGAGGTAGTCAGATATATTGGCCGATACTCCAAAAGAGCTTGTTTGAGTGAGTATAAAATTACTAAAATGGAAGGGCGAAAAATAGCTTTCCGATACAAGGATAATAAAAACAAAGATATTAATGGCAGGCCCATTGAAAAAGAAATAGAAATGGACTATACTGAATTTTTCCCCCGATTGCTTCAGCATGTACCCTTAAGATATTTCAGATTAGTCAGGTATTATGGATATTATTCCAATACAAGCAGTATTCCTGAAGAATATCTTTCAAAATCCGATGAAAAAGAAAATGAAACAATAACTTGCGAAGAAGAAAACGATGAAAACAACCTGGAATTCACAGATTCAAAAATTTGTGAATACTGCCAAAAAGAAAAAATATACATACATACCATAATTAAAAGCAAGAATAATCCTGAGGTAATTATTTATCGAAGAGAATTATTAAATCAAAAAGAATTATTTAAAAAAACAGTTGCTTGAAATATCATATGGGAGAGGTATGTCTACTAATGAAATATAGACCAAAATAAGATAAAAAATTAAAAAAAAGACCAGAAAAATGATGAAATCAACAAAAAATGACGGCAAATACAAAAAGAAAACCGGAATCTTAAACAAGATAAAATCAAAAATAAAAGAAGAAAAAATTGAATTTCTAATAA
>CAYMKE010000254.1:0-2973 GCA_964390955.1 uncultured Bacteroidales bacterium
GCGGGAATAGCTCAGTGGTAGAGCATCAGCTTCCCAAGCTGAGGGTCGCGGGTTCAAATCCCGTTTCCCGCTCTTTTTTTAAAACTTTTTTTGACATATAGCCTTATAATACATTTAATATTTTAAAAAAGTTAATAAGCGAGTTGAAATACTTAATCATTTTTATCCTCGGTTTTTTAGTTGTAGTTAATCATACAGAAGGCAAAAAGCCTGTAAAAGATACAGTTGATTTTCATGATATTGAAAAGCCTGTTTTATTACATACACCAATATATCTTAATAAGTTATCCGCTAATGACACTGCATTTCAGAAAAAACATGAACTACAAATCAAACAGGCCGATGCTTTTTATGATACCCTGAAAGCATGGACAGATAAAAATTTTTTTACAAAAAAAATATATTATTATGTTATTTCATCTCCATCACATAAAGAAAAAGAAGAAAAGATCGGAACCGAACGAAATGTTGTTAATTATTTCCCTTTCAATAATAAATATATTAAGGATATAAAAATAAAACAGCTGAATGTATTCGGGCCTACGTTGCAAGATACATCAAAACCCCCGGGGTCGTGGGTTGAAAAGACGGCAAATAAATTTCATATTCAAACGAATAAACGAATAATAAGGAAAAACATGGTTATTCAACCCGGTGATCGAATAGACCCTTATTTGATTGCAGAGAATGAGCGGCTTATCCGGCAGCTTCCATATATACAGGATGCCCGTATAATTGTTGAATCCATTGAAAATACAGATTCTGTAAATATTATTGTCTTAACAAAAGATGTTTGGCCCATTGGTGTTGGTGGAAATATTAAAAGCATCAATCATTATGATTTTGAAATTTTGCATACCAATATTGGTGGATGGGGGCATGAAATAGAGAACAAAGTGCTTTATGACGCACGAGAATCTGTTCGGTTTGGGTATAATGGAAGTTACCTGATCAATAATATTGGTGGTAGTTTTATTAATTCCAGGTTCGTTTATAAAAATGAATTTGGAATTAAACATTCCAGTATAAATGTATTCCGGAATTTCTACTCATTGAACACCAAATATGCAGGGGGACTTAAAGCAGGAATTTTTCAACGGGATTATTCAAGATTAGAACATGATCTTTATAAATACTACAAATACAATATATGGTTAGGCAGGTCTTTCCGCCTAAATAAAAAAGGACTGACAAAATCTACAGACAGAATAATGACAGCCGGCAGGATATTTAATTACAATTACAAAAAGCGGCCGGAAATAACACCTTTGAGCCATTATAATTACCATAACAGAACCTTGTATCTTTGGAATGTAGGATGGTCAAGGGAATGGTATTACAAAAGTAATTTAATTTATAATTTCGGAAGAACAGAAGACATCCCCTGTGGTAATCTTATTGAATTGGTTGGGGGAATTGAGAATAATGAATTTTATCAAAGGCCCTATACAGCGATGCATTTTTCCAAAGGGAATTATATCAATTACTTTGGATACTTTAGAGGAAGTTTTTCATTGGGTGGATTCTGGCATAGTGAACAATTTGAACAAGGTACTTTAAGGGTAAAAACTAATTTTTTCTCCAATTTGATTATTCTTAATCAGTTCAAATTCAGAACTTTTTTTGATATATATTATATAAAAGGGCTACAACGGTTTAACGATGAATATGTTTCATTGGACAAATCACCTGGCATTGAAGGGCTTTCGAGCAATTCGTTAAGAGGAAACGAAAAAATTACTATGCATACAGAATTAACATGCTTTACACCAATCTATTTTTATGGATTCAGGTTTGTCATATTTGGTGCTTCTGATATCGGGCGCATTGCACCAAAAGGTAAACGGTTAATAGAACAACGCACATATTCAAGAGTCAGCCTGGGTATTCGTGTTAGAAATGAACGCCTGGCTTTTAAAACATTCCAGTTAAAAGTAAGTTATTATCCTCTTATTCCTGATGATGGTTCTGTTAGCTTTATTGAATTTTCGGGTATAAAGCATTTAAAATTGAGTGATTTCAAAATATTTTTCCCGGATATAATTTCTTTCTAATAACTGGTTGATAGATAATCGGTATTTGGACTGTAGGTGCTTATGCCCCTTCAGGGCGACAGCATTTTTTATAATAATTTACTACCCCATTTAAACCTATTTATATATAATTCGTAATCTTGTATAAATTTTAGTATAATATTTAAAAATCTAAATGTCATGAAAAAGAATGTTTTGCTTGTTATTACAGGGATTTTATATTCATTTATTATTTCATCCCAGGACAAAATCTATTTTCCTTATTTTGAAGTAATGAATATGCATCATGAATATCAATATTCGGCTTCAAAATTATTCAAAACATACATTGAAAATTATCATAATTATGTTGTTGTCTTACCGGAAATGAAAGATTCCGTATATCCGAGAGAAACCCATCAGGAAATCAACCAAAAAGCAAAAACACTGGGAACAGACTTTTTTATGACAGGCGGTATTAATGTAATGGGCACAACGGCCATTGTTTCAGTTACATTATATGAAACAGAAACAGGTACAAGGGTCTGGCAGGATATGTTAAAAGCATCTTCCCCTGATGACCTTGATCCGGTTATATTACGTTTAGCAAAAGCAGTGGTGACAGATTCAAAAGCCTCTGCCAGGGGAGATATCTATTCTGTATCCGGGTATGAATCAGAACAATTAAATAAAATCTCAGCTCAGTATAATTGGGGAATATTTATATGAGGGATGTATAATTTTTATACAGGTATTGAGAATAATTTTTCAGCCGGGTTTGGTATAGCCGTTTCTTATGATATACGGAATGTTATTTTAAATCTTAATGGAGACTAGTGTTTTGGTGATAGAACCAATTATGATTTTAATTTAACCACATTGGATCCGTTAAGTGAAACCCCTGTTACTCCTTTTATTGGAGCAGGCTTAGGATATGGAGGTTCAGGGATAGAAAATGATG
>CAYMKE010000255.1:0-2841 GCA_964390955.1 uncultured Bacteroidales bacterium
TTGGGGGTGCAAGAACTACTTCGTAGGATGCTTACGCCTTTTCGAATTTTCGAAGTAGCTTGTCAAAGGTTGTCGTCGGTTGTACAGGGCAACTTTTTTCTTGGCCACCAGTTGCAAACTGGCGGCAGTTGGGGAACCAACATTTTATTTAACATACGGCATATTCGATTTCCAATAGTGTTCTTTTTCTTTAAGCTCCTGTATACAGGGTTCTGCTGCCCTCCTAAAAACATCAATATTTTGTTTTACCTCAATACCATATTTTTCCACTTCTTCATAAGAAAGGCTATGTATTTTATCGATCGGATCATAAATACCGTTTATTATGTTTCGTACGGTATCATTCTCACTATAATTAAAGCATTTAGTAGTATAGGGATGTAAAATATTAATGTTATATGGGCAATATGCATAATTATTATCATATGAATGAGAATAAAAAGTTTTGTCGGTTAACACCAATAGCTTTAACTGCAAATCGATAGCATACGACCCATAAACATATTCATAGGTTGCAACCCTTTTAATTTTATTAATTACTGCCATATCTTTATTTTTTATGGCATTATCAACAAAAACATTATACATGTCAATCGCCTCAGGGTCGTGCATGGCAAGCATCACAAAAAAATAGTCGTTATTCACACCTCCTCCACTCTCTTTCCAGTATTTATACAATATTTTATAAGCCTCGGGCAGTTTCAGTCTGGCATGAAAGGATAATACCTCACTAGGAAGCCTACCAAAATTTTTTTCCCGGTAATGTTCAATTGAACGGGCAATAACCGAATCCAAATACACTTGAAATAAGACAGGGGTTTTCATTACCGTATCTATTAAATCTCTTTGATTGTGATTGGCCAACCATCTTTCTACTTCATAAATTCCAGTCTTTCCGGAATCAAATACACGTTTAATATAATTCCGGCAATTATATTCAAACCATGCATTTTTATCAAGGACGGCTAACAGATAAGGCCTTAATTTTTCATTATGGTAACAATCTTTCGGATCAACCCTATTTAGATTGGTTGAATCAAAAACACTATAAACATCCTTTGCAGTACACAATTTCAATAAGCTATCGCCTGAAATTTTATAGCGCTGTGCATTGATAATGGTGTTGACCAACAACAGAAAATATAGTATTGAAATTATTTTTCGCATAGTATTAGTCTTTAATATGTAATAATTGAAATTTAAACCATGTTTTTCTTCTTACCCCATAGTCCATGAAATTATCCCGAGTACCCCCATCATGTTCAGTTATAGGGAAAAATGGGGGAGGAATATCTTGAACTATATTTGTTGACCTTTGTATTCTAAAAGTATGTGGGAAACCCTGCCAGTGACCTAATTCATGTGCAGTTACTTCTTCCCGTGTTTCCCCTATTAAAGACCCGTTCCACTTGGTTTGCACACCACCTGGTAGTCCTCTCCGATGAAATCCACCTACATCGTCCAAATCCAAATTAGTGATAAAATATTGATCATTAACGAGATCTTTATCGTCCGGTAACCCTGAAAACCCATACATTTCTGAAATTAGCATACCTAAAATAATTCTATTTGTTCTCCCGGCAAGATCAGTTGTCTCATAGTTAGAATTCAGATGAACGGTATCAATAGTAACCTCTAAAAACAACTGGTTCAATGAATACGTATTCAGATAAGTTTGCAGATTATTGTAATCCAGATCAGGGTATATGGATTCATCAGCAAATTTAACATAAATAAGGTTTACTGTTCTTGGTCGTGTATTCCAACAATAATATTCAAGCAACCCAATTTTTTTATTGATTTTTGGGATATATGCATAAATATGTATTGGATCATGAATAGTATCCACCGCCTCAATCCTAATACTTTCTATATTGTTAAACGCTTCCGCATCAAGCACTAAAGAATCTCGACGATCATTAATTTCAACAAGACCTTCTCTTGATGCTTTAATAACAACCTTAAAGCTCACATCATTTATGGCAAAATGCGGAAAATCTTTTTTACTGATCTCTAAATCAGCTGTTTGGCCTACATGTAAGCCAAGAACAGGAGCATAATATATTTTGTTTTTTTCACCTACATGAATGGTATCATAATAATTCGAGGATTCTAAACTACCAAATTCGAAGCCTTTATCAAACAAGAACCTACCATCATAACTACTATTCCGGTCAAATATTATATGTGGCGGATGATAAGTTTTAAAACTTATTTTTTGCTCATCTCCATCCTCAAAATATAATTTCACATCAAAATTTTCCTCTTTATTCACTAAAATTTTACATTTATTTGTGTCTTCAGCAATAATAGCACCATCCCTTTCCCATCTTGCCTTAAAGATTTCTCCTTTTTTTGTTTTTACTTCAATCAATAAGCTATCATGGCTAACGAGATGATAAATCTTTTTGTCCAAATCATATTCAGTTGTGTCTTCATCAATCAAATATACAAATTCAGCAACTACTTCCAACACATACTTTATTTTTTGTCCATCTGTTAACGCATATAAATTATATTTTCCTGCCCGGTCTGTTGACATTGAAAGTGTATCAACTTCCTTTGCAATGGTATCATTATCAAGCAACCAGGTGACATTTTTAATTAGTGTGTCTTTTTCGCTATTGTATAAAGACAAGTATGTTTTTTCCCTTGATTTTTGTACAATAATTTTCCTATTATATTGTTCATCAGAGCCTCTTTTCAAAACATAGTATTTTTTCCTTAATAGCTCCTGGTCCTTATCCCTAGCCGCGAACCCCCAGATCACGCCCGGGTCGTGGATAATATCCCACTGTGCTTTTACCAGGTTGGTGGCACCGGGTTTGTAGCTCATCAGGT